>JAHLKT010000004.1:357167-714335 GCA_020444545.1 Desulfarculaceae bacterium
TCACCGTGCTGGGCCTGGCCTACCTTCGCGTGCGGCTAATCGAAAAGACCGACCTGTACCTGTTCCGGCAAAGCTTTGACCTGCCTTTCCTGAACCGCCGCGACAGCAAGATGATCCCCAACACCTTCGAGGCCTACACCCTTCTCAGCCAGACCTGGCCGGTCTGCCATTTCATCTTGTCCCAGGTGACCCGCATAAAGCAGCGGGACGCCGCCAGCTTCGTGAGCATGTCTCAGGCCGCCGGCGCGGCGGGCAGCGACGAGGGGCTGTCCCTGGGCGGGCTGGTTCTATCCCCCCTGCCGGGGTTCAAGGTGGGGTTCGTGAACCAGTATTCCTGGGAGGTGACCAACACCCTCTACGCCGAGGCGGACTATGAGAACCGTCTGGGTCCGCTGGAGTACAAGCTGTCGCTGCAATACACCGACCAGCGCAGCGTGGGCGAGCAACTGGTGGGCCCCTTCACCAGCAACGCCTGGGGAGTGCAGCTCCATGCCGGCCTGGCCGGAGCGGTGCTGTCGGTGGCCTACACCGAGGTGGACCCGGAGGCCGGGCTGATCCATCCCTACGGCGGCTACCCCGGCTTCACCTCGCTGATCGTGCAGAGTTTCAACCAGGCCGGTGAAAGGGCCTGGGTGGCCGGGCTGTCCTACGACCTGGCCCGGCTGGGCCTAAAAGGCTGGAGCGCCTTTGCCAACTATGCTCAGGGCAGCACCCCCAGTTCCGAACCCGACGAGCGCGAAGCGGACCTCACCGTGGACTACCGCCCACTGGAAGGTCCGCTCCAGGGCTTTTGGCTGCGCTTGCGCGGGGCCCATGTGGAGCAAAGCGGCCCCGGCGCAAGCGACACCCAGCAGTACCAGCTAATCTTGAACTACGACCTTAACCTGCCCTAAGGCGGCGGCCTAAACCAAGCGGCGGGCGATGGTGATCTTCTCCGCCTCCTTGGCTCCCTCGTAAATCTCCAGAATCTTGGCGTGGCGATAGAAACGCTGGATATCGTACTCATCGATGTAGCCGTAGCCACCGTGCATCTGCAAGGCCTTGTCCGCCACCCACACCGCGGTCTCGCCGGCGTAGTACTTGGCCATGGCGTTGAGCTTGGGATCCAGCTTACCCTGGTCGATGAGCCAGGCCGCCTTGTAGCAGGCCAGGCGGGCCAGCTCGATGCGGGTGGCCATCTCGGCCAGCTGAAACTGGAGGCCCTGGTTCACGATGAGCGGCTTGCCGAAGGCGATGCGCTCCTGGGTGTACTTGAGGGCCAAGTCCAACGCGCCCTGGGCCAGGCCCACGCCTTCGGCGGCCACGGCGGTGCGGGTCACGTCGAAGAAGTGCATGAGCTGGTGGAAGCCGTGTCCGGCCTCGCCCACCAGGTTGGCCACCGGCACCCGCACCTGCTCGAAGCTCACCTCGGCGGTGTCGCTGGCCCGGATGCCCATCTTGCCGTGGATCTTGTTGGCGCTCACCCCCTCCCGGTCGGCCTCCACGATGATAGTGCTGTGGCGGGCGTAACGGCCGGCCTCCTCGGGCTCGGTGATGGCGAAGACCAGGTAGTAGTCGCAGATGGTGCCGTTGGTGATGAACATCTTGTTGCCGGTGATCACGAACTCGTCGCCTTCGCGCACCGCCTTGGTGCGGGCGGCGGCCACGTCGGTGCCCGCGTCCGGTTCGCTGAAGGCCCCGGCGGCCACCATTTCGCCGGTGACCAGGGGCGGCAGGAACTTCTGCTTCTGCTCCTCGCTGCCGTAGAAGTGGATCAGCTGGGAGCCGAAGGAGCGGGCCTCGACGCACTGGCCCACGCCCAGGTCCACCCGGCACAGCTCCTCGGTGATCAGGGCCTGCTCCAAAAAGCCGTAGCCCGCGCCGCCGTATTCTTCGGGGATGGTGGGGCCCACCAGGCCCACCTCGGCCGCCTTGAGGCACACCTCGGTGGGGTATTTCTCTTCGCGGTCGTACTCGGCGGCGATGGGCGCTATCTCTTGGCGGGCAAAGCGCCGCGCGGTTTCCTGGATCAGGCGTTGTTCCTCGCTAAGCTCGAAATCCATGTCAGCCTCTCTTTTGACAAGGGCCATGCGGCCGATAACAGATCATCGTTTTGCCGGACCGCGGCCATAGTAGGCGGCCAGGGCCGCCCAGGGCGTGTCCGGATAGCGCCGCTCAACGTCGGCGTAGGCAATCCGCGCCTTTTCGCCGCCCAGGGTCAGGTGCTCCACCCGGGCCTGCAAGTAGGCGCGCTGGGCTTCCTCCAGCCCGGGCAGGGTGGCCACCGCCAGGCTGATCAACCCCCGCTCCCAAGAGGCGGGCAGCCAGCCCCAGGCCCGCCATAGCCAGCGCCGGGGCGCGGGCCATCCGGCCAGGGGCCGGTTGCACAGGGCCAGGCGGGGCGGACGGCAGAACCAATCCCGGTCCACTTCTTTCAAGCGTGGCTGGTAGCGCCCCGCGCAGATGTTCTGCGGCGAGGCCGGCTCTCCGCCCGGCCCTTGGAAGGTGACGCCGTAATAGACGTCCACCACCATGGCTCCGCCGCGTAGGCCGGGCCAACCCGGGGTAGGCCCCGCTCCGGGGGCCAGCAGGGCCACGCTGTGCGGGCTTTTGCCTTGGGCGTCTTGCAGAAAAGCCAGGCAGCCGCGCACCCCCCAGGGCTCGACCAGGCGCAGGTAGATGTCGCACTGCTGGTCGCACCAGCCCTTGCCGTTGAGCAGAACCCTGACCGGGCCCAGGTCTTGCTCCCGGCCCACCGGGCGCACCAGGGCGTGCACGTAATCGCGCAACGCGGCCAGGGCCTGGTCATGCCCCGCGCCCGCGGGCAGGCGGCTCTCCACCGCCCGCAGGGCCGCATGATACACCAGGCCGGCCTGATGGCTGAGTAAAAAGCGGGCGGCCAGGCCGGACCACACCACCAGGACGGCCATGGCCAAAACCAGGGCCAGGCCCCGGATGGCCCAGGGTCCGGGCCGCCTCGCTTGGGCGGGCCCGGCCCTCATGGCCGCCTAACCCTCGCGGCGGCTCTTTTCCTCGCCGCGCACCTCGCGCCGCAGGAGCTTGCCCACCTTGGATTTGGGCAGCATGTCGCGGAACTCGATGTACTGGGGAATCTTGTACCCCGCCAGGCGGCCGCGGCAGAAGGAGATGAGATCATAGCCGGTGATCCCCTTGATGTCCTTCTTGAGCACCACGAAGGCCTTGATGCGCTCGCCCACCTTCTCGTCCGGGATGCCCACCACGCAGGAGGCCACCACCGCTTGGTGGTCCTGGAGCACGCACTCCACCTCGGAGGCGCTGACCCGGTAGCCCTTGTGCTTGATGGTGTCCACGGTGCGGTCCACGAAGTAGAGGTAGCCCCCCTCGTCGCGGCGCACCACGTCGGCGGTGCGGTAATAGGTCTTGCCCTCGATCTGCACAAAGGCTTCGGCCGTCTCTTCGGGCTTGTTCCAATAGGCGTCCACCATGGGGTCGGAGTGGACCAAGAGCTCGCCGGCCTCGCCGTCGGGCACCTGGCTCATGTCCAGCGGGTCCACGATGCGAACATCCTTGGAAGGCAGGATCAGGCCCATGGAACCGGCCGGGTTCTCGCGGTCGGCCGGGCTCATGCACACGCCGCCCACCGTCTCGCTGGCCCCGTAGCCGATGTAGATGGGCCAGCCGAAGTGCTCTTTCCAGCGGGAGGCCACGTCCTGGGGCAAAACGTCGCCTCCGCAGAAACAGTACTTCAGCGAAGAGAGATCGTAAAGCTCCAGGCGGTCGTGCTCCAGGATCATGCGGTACAGAGCGGGCACGCCCACGAAGGTGGTGGCCTTGTGGCGGGTCACCGCGTCCATCATGGCGTCCAGGTTCACCTTGGGTTGCAGGACCATGGAGCCGCCGTGCACCAGGATGGTGCCCAGACCGGTGGTCTGACCCAGGATGTGGAACAGGGGCGCCGCACCCATGACCATGTTCTCGCGCACCTTGAACAGGGCCGCGCTGGTGGATATCTGCTCGTGGGCGCAGTTGAGCAACAGCCTATGAGTGATTGGCACGCCCTTGGGGTGCTTGGTGGTGCCGCCGGTGTAGATGATCTCGGCGATGTCGTCCGGGTCGCGTTCCACCGGGGGGGCCGGGCTGGAGCCCTTGATCAGGTCCACCAGCCAGGTGGTGTGGGCCTCCTTGCTGGCCCGCCCCTTGGGCACCTTGTCGAAGGCCCAGCCGAAGAAGCGCTTGAACCCGGGCAACACATCTGCCATGCCGGAGACCACCACCGCCTGGAAGGGATGCTCCTTCATCACCCGCTTGACGTAGCCGTAGTTACGGTCGGTGCACACGATGGCCTTGGCCCCGGTGTCGCCCGCGATGTAGGCCACGTCGTAGGGGGTGTAGATGGGGGTGATGGGCACGGCCACCGCGCCCGCCTTCTGGATGCCCAGCCAGGCCACCAGCCACTGCACGCAGTTGGGCAGATAGAGCATCACCTTGTCGCCCGGGGCGATGCCCTTTTTTATCAGCCCTCCCGCGAAGCGGTCGGCCATGTCCTTGAGGCGCTCGTAGGTGAACGGGGTGCCCAGATACCAGGCGGCCGGCTTGTCGGGCTCCAGGGCCACCACCCGGTCAAAGGTCTGGGGAATCGTGCTCAGCTCCACCGGAGGCTTCATAGCTTGTATCCTCTACACGCCGAAGTAGGCGCTCTTGATCTCGGGGTTGTCCATCAGCTCGGGCCCGGGCCCGGTCAGGGTGAGCATGCCGTTCTCAATGACGTAGGCGAAGTCCAGCCAGGGCAACAGGGGCCGGGCGAACTGCTCGGCGATCACCAAAGTGACCCCGGTCTGGCGGCGCACGTCCTTGATGGCCTCCACCACCTGGGTCTGCATGGCCGGGCTGAGGCCCAACAGCGGCTCATCCAACAAGAGCAGCTTGGGGCCGACCATCATGGCCATGCCGATGGCCAGCATCTGCTGCTCGCCTCCGGAGAGGAAGCCGGCCTTGCGGCTGCGGTGGCGGGCCAGGTTGGGGAACAGGTCGAAGCTCAGTTCGATGCCCTTTTTCACCTCGGCCCGGTTGCGCAGATAACCCGCTATCTTCAGGTTCTCCACCACGCTGGAGTCCGGGAACACCGGATGGCGCTCGCGGCAGAGCACGATGCCCTGCTGAGCCCGGCGAAAGGCGGGCAGCTTGCTGATGTCCTCGCCCATGAAGTGCACCGTGCCCATCACCGTGATGCGCTCGCCGCCCTTGCGCTGCTCCTTGATGAGCATGTCCCAGATCAGGCCGCTGAGGGTGTTCATCAGGGTGGTCTTGCCGGCGCTGTTGGAGCCGATAACCCCCACGATCTGGCCCTCGCGGACCTCCATGGACAGGTCGTTGACCGCGATGGCGTTTTCGTAGAAGACGATGAGGTCCTTGACCGTTAGCACGATTATTCCTCCGCCTCGCTGCCCAGGTAGGCGCCGCGCACCTGGGGGTCTTCCATAACCTCGGCGGGAACGCCCTCGGCGATCTTCTGCCCGAAGTTCAACACGATCACCCGGTCGGCGATGCGGAACAGCTCCTTGAGGCGGTGCTCGATCATCACCAGGGTCTTGCCTTGGGCCACCAGCTTTTCGATCACCGGCACCATGGAGGCCACCTCGGCCAGGGACAGGCCGGAGAACAGCTCGTCCAGGACGATGATCTCCGGCTGCAAGGCCATGCACTTGGCCAGCTCCAGCCGCTTGAGGTAGCCGTGGGGCAGGCTCGCCGCCTGGTGGGTGATCACCCAGGAGTCGCGCTCGAAGCCCACCTCTTCCAAAAGGTCCTTGGCCATGGCGTCGCGGTCGCCGTAGCGCCCGCCGGAAAGCCGCCGGAGGCGCGGAGAGAGTAGGGCCACGTTGAGGTTCTTGAAGGCCGGCAGTTGGTAGAAGGGCTTGACCATCTGGAAGGACCGGGCGATCCCCAGGTCGGCCACCTTGTAAGGCGGCAGCTTGGTGATGTCCTTGCCCTCGAAAACCACCTTGCCCCGGCTGGGCTTCACGAACCCGGTGATGAGGTTGGCCAGGGTGGTTTTGCCGGAGCCGTTGGGGCCGATGACCCCCAGCACCTCGTTGCGCTTCAGGGAGAAGCTCACCCCGTCCACCGCCTTGACCCCGCCGAAGTTCTTGGAGAGGTCGTTTACTTGCAGGATGGTTTCCGCGCTCATCGTTCCACCTTCACCCAACGCTCGAACTGGTTGTACTTGCGCGACAGGTAGTGGAAGACGCCCTCCGGCAGGCCCACCGTGCACACCACCAATATCACCGCGTAGATGACCACCCGGAGGCCGCCCAGCCCGCGCAGAAGCTCGGACAGCGGCACCAGGATGAAGCTGCCCAGCATGGGCCCGGCCAGGGTGCCCGCCCCGCCCACCGCCACCGAGGCGATGGGGATGATGGAGTAGTCCAGGGCGAACACCGGCATGCCCACGAACTGGTAGGCGTGGGTCATGAAGGCCCCGGCGAAGGCTCCCACCGACGAGGCCATGAACAGGGCCTGGGCCTTGTAGTAGTAGATGTTCATGCCCGCGCTCATCACCGCCCGGTCGTTGTCGTTGATGCCCTTCAGGAGCAGGCCGTAGTCGGTGCTCATCATGCGCCGGAAGCCGAACAGGGCCGTCCAAACCACCACCGCGGCCACCACGAACTCGATGTGCACGCTGCCCAGGGTCTTGATGCCGCTGATGCCCTCGGTGCCCCCGAAGATCTTGGTGGCCTCGACGATGCGCTCGATCATCAGAGGCAGGATCATGGTGACCATGGCGAAATAGATGCCCCGGAGCCGAAGCACCGGCAAGAGCACCAGGGTGGAGACCAGCCCGCCGCCGATAGTGGCGATGGGTATGGTCAGCCAGGGGGAAATCCCTAAATAATAGTTCAGAGTGCCGGCGATGTAGGCCCCGATCCCGAAGAACAGGGACTGGCCCAGGGAGACCATGCCCGCCGAGGCCAGGATGTCCCAGCTCATGGCCAACAGGGCGAACATGCAGGTGGTCACCAGCACCCGCTCCCAGTAAACGCTGGCCACCAGTACCAGGATGAACAGCGCCAACACCGGAAACACCCTGGGGGCGGCCAGGTAGGCCATCTCCCGCCAGGAGGTCAGCGCGAAAACGTCGTCGGAGCGTACCTTGATGCCCCGGTCTATTCTCTCCCTACGCTGTGCCATCAGATGCGCTCCTCAAGCTGCTTCTGGTGACCGAAGAGCCCGGAGGGCTTGATCACCAGGATCGCCAGGATGGCCACCAGGCTTACGATCATCATCCAGGAGGTCTCCAGGTAGGTGGCGGTTAGGATCTGGGCGAAGCCGATCAGGAAGCTGGCCACGATGATGCCCACCGTGGAGCCCAGGCCGCCCACGATGCACACGGCCAGGGCGTTGACCAGCACGTTGTAGCCCTCGTTGACCGCGATGGTGCCCAGGGGCAGGATGACCAGGGCGGCCAGGGCGGCGTAGCCCGCGCCGAAGGCCACCGACCAGGCGGCCACCTTGTCGGCGTTGATGCCCAGGGTGAGCGAGGTGCGCTCGTCCTGGGCGATGCCCCGGAAGGCCAGCCCGGTCTTGGTGTAGTGGGTGAAGAACCACAGGAAGGCGGCCAGGACGATGCCCGCGCCCACGATGCACAATCGCTGGGCGTCCACGTAGGTGTCGCCGATCATCACCGAGGCGTCGATCAGCGGCGGCAGGGTGTACTCGAAGCCGATGAAGCCCAGGTAGCGGAACAGCTCCAGGATGGCCAGGCCCACGCCGAAGGTGGCGATGACCTCGCTGACCACCAGGCCGCGCACCCGGAGGAGGATGAACCAGTAGATCATGGCCGCCACCCCAGCGGTGATGGCCACCGCTCCCGGCGCGGCCAGCCAGAAGGGCAGGCCCAGGGAGTGCAGCCCCAGCCAGGTCAGATACCCGGCCATGACGTATAGCGCGCCGTATGCGAAGTTGGCCACTCCGCTGATGCCAAAGGTGACCGAGAATCCCAGGGCCACCAGCATCAAGATGACGCTGTTGATAAAGCCGTAAATCAGGGTGCCTTGCAGCATGGGAAGTCCGTACCTCGCCGGCGCGGGCGCGTGGGGCCCGGCCCAACTGGGGTTCTCGGGGAGCCGGGGGAGGGAGCGGGAACTGGTGCTCCCTCTCCCCGGCGTCGGTTACCGGTTAGAGCGTTACTTGGCCGACTTCATGCCCTTGGGCAGCATGATCTTGCCTTCGGCGATGGCCGGGGGATAGACGATGACCCGCTTGCCGTCGTCGGTCCACTGGAAGAAGCAGCCCAGGGCCTCCTTGGTCGGGTCCTTGCCGTAGATCACCTGGTTGCCCTTGGTGAACTTGATACGGCCCATCACGCCCTCGGCGTCGGTGGCCCGAAGGGCCGCCACGATGGCGTCCGGGTCCAGGCTGCCCGCCTTCTCGATGGCCGCCTTGAGCAGGTACACCGAGGCGTAGGCCGGGGCCGGGCCGTGGCCGGCCTCGATGGGCTTGCCGTACTTGGCCAGGTAAGCGTCGTAGAACTTCTTGGACGGGGGATACTTGGCGCTGGGGATGCTGCCCAGCTCGAACACCGAGTTAACCACGCCGCCGATCTTGCCGTCAAAGGTCTTCCAGGCGGTGGGGCCGGTGATGGGGCTGATGAAGCCGGCCATGACCGCCGGAATCCTCATTGCCTTCCACTGCTTGATCAGGATGCCGCTCTGGGGCATGTCGAACACCGGCATGATCACCTGGGCGCCCTTCATCTTGGCCTTCATCAAGGCCGGGGCGAAGTCGCTGGCGCCGGTGGGGAAGGTCTCGTGACCGACCACGTCCCACTTCAGCTTGCCCTTGAAGATCTTGGTCATGATGCCCGCGGTGGCCCGCGCCCAGGCAACGTCCTGGTTCATGATGAAGACCTTCTTGAAGCCGAATTCCTTGTTCATGAAGCCCATGACGCCGGCGATGTAGCCGACGAAATACTTGGCGTCCAGGCTGACGCGGAACACGTACTTATACTTGGGGTTCTTGGCCACCATGGCCTCGGTCTTGGGGCTCATGGCGATGGTGCCCAGCAGGGGCACCTTGTGCTTGGAGAGCATGTCCATGGCCGCCAGCAGGGCCTCGGAGCGGAAGGGGCCCACCACCAGCGCGTTGGGCTTCTTTTCCAGGATCAGCTTTTCGATGCCCAACAGAGCCTCGGGCACGGGCACGCCGGGCGCCGCGTCGCGGATGTCGATGGACTCGATGGCAAAGGGCAGCATCTTGCCGCCGACCTTCACGCCGCCGGCCTTGTTGATCTCTTCAACCGCCATCTTCACCGAGTTGTTGGCTTCCTTGCCTTCCAGGAAGTTCAAGGAAGTGGTCACCCCAAGGACGACTTTGTCAGCCGCCAGGGCGCCGGTCGGAGCCAGCAATAGCCCGGCCATCAGCATGGTAATGGCCAAAATGCAGGTCAATTTCCTCATCTAAAGTCCCTCCCTTTAGTTGTGAGGTTAAAAAACTCTAAAGACCTGTTGTCCGCGTTTTGGACGCCCGTACCATGCTGTGGTCGTAAAAATGCCCGGGGCGTTGTTCCAATATCATGCAATTAGCGGTCCACCCCGCTGAATGCTATTCAACTCTCTGTATTTAAAGGCTTTTCTACAAAACGGCCCAAAGAGGCCTTTTGTAACCTATGGTTACACCTAGGCTGGAGCGGCCAGGTGGCCCGCCGACGGCGTAGCTACTTAGTGGCTAAACAGGGCGGTTTCCGGGGTATGTGAAGCTATGTAACGGTAAAAGCGGCTTGTGGGAAGTTTGGTAACACCATCAGGGGCCGGGCACGAAAGCGGGCAGCTCCACGTCGCCCTCGGCGATGGCCGGGGGGAACACGATTCGCCGCTTGCCCGAAGGGGTCCATTGGATCACCGCGGCCAGGGCCTCGCGGGCGGGGTCGTCGCCGAAGATGGCCTGGTGGCCGTGGGTGAAGGTGATGCGGCCCATGCACCCCTGGCGGTCGGTGGCCTCCAGGGCCTTGACCATGGCCTCGGGCTCCAGGCCTCCGGCCCGCTCGATGGCCTGGGCCAGGATGTACACCGCCTCGTAGGAGGGGGCCGGGCCGTGGCCCGACTGCACCGGGCGGCCGTAGTGTTTGGCAAATGCCCGGTAAAAGCGCGCCGCAGCCTCGTAACGGGTGGAGGGCACGTTGCCCAGCTCGAAGATCACGTTGAGGCTGCCCGCGATCTGGCCGGAAAAGGCCTGCCAGGCGCTGGGCCCCACGATGGGCGAGATGAAGCCGCAGAGCAGGGCCGGCACCCGCAGGTGGCGCCACTGATAGGCCAGGCGGCCGCTGGAGGGCGAGTCGAAGATGCACAGCAGGGCCTGGGCTCCCCGGGCGCGGGCCTCTTCCAGGGCCCCGCTGAAGTCGCTGGCCGTGCTGGGGTAGGTGCGCTGGCCCAGGACCTCCCAGCCCGCCCGCCGAAAGTACAGGCGCAGCATCATGGAGGCGGTGGTGCGGGCCCAGGCCACGTCCTGGTTGAGGATGTACACCCTTTTAAAACCGAAGCGCTGCTTCAAAAAGCGCATGTTGCTGATGAGATAGTCCACCAAATAGCGGGCGTTGAGCCCCACCCGGAACACAAAGCGGTTGGCCGGCTCCCTGAGCACCAGGGCCTCGGACACCGGGGTCATGGCGATGCTGCCCAGCAGAGGAAGGCGTCTCTCGGCGATGAGCCCCATGCTCTCCAGGAGCACCTCGGAGCGGAAGGGCCCCACCACCAGGGCGTGCAGGTGGTGCGTGTCCAAAAAGCGGCGGAAGGCGCCCACCGCGCTTTCCACCGCCACGCCGGTGTCCGCGCCTTTCAGGTCCGCGGACACCACCCTGAGCGGCAGGCGGTCCGCTCCCACCCGCACCCCGCCCGCGGCGTTTATCTCGGCCACGGCCAGACGCACGGCCATGAGGCTCTCGCGGCCCTCCAGCATGGATAGGCTGGTGGGCACCCCGATGACCACCTCACGGGGCGCGGCCCCGGCCGGCCCGGCCAGCGCGGCCAGGACCAGCAGCAGGCCCAGCAGTCTAGTCGCCGTCTTCCAGGCCATAGCGCTCGATCTTCTCGTAAAGCCCCTTGCGCGAGATGCCCAGGCGCTTGGCCGCCTGGCTCTTGTTGCCTCCGCACTTGGCCATGGTTTTGGCGATCAACTCCCGCTCCACCTCCTTGATGGTCACCCCCTCCTCGGGCAGGCCGGTGATCACCCCGGCTCCGGGCGCGGCCGGGGCTCCCCCGGTCAGCTCGTCGAAGTCCTCGGCTTGCAGGCGCTGGTTTTTGCTCAGGATCACCGCCCGGGCCATGACGTTTTCCAGCTGGCGCACGTTGCCCGGCCAGGGATGCTCCAGGAGCACCCGCATGGCCCCGGGGCTGACCCCCACCACCGCCTTGGAGTAGCGCCCGGCCATGCGCCGCCGGAAGTGCTCCACCAAAAGAGGGATATCCTCGCTGCGCTCGCGCAGAGGCGGCAGGTTAAGGGCGATCACCTCGATGCGGTAGAGCAGGTCCTCCAAAAACTTGCCCGCCTTGATGTGGCGGCCCAAGTCCAGGTTGGTAGCGGCCAGCAGACGCACCTCCACCCGGCGCGGGGTGTTGCCCCCCACCGGCTCGAAGGTGCGCTCCTGCAAGAAGCGCAAGAGCTTGGCTTGCAGGCCCAGGCTCATGTGGCCGATCTCGTCCAGGAACAGGCTGCCCCCGTGGGCCAGCTCCAGACGGCCCTTCTTGTCGCTGTTGGCCCCGGTGAAGGCCCCCTTCACGTAGCCGAAGAGCTCGGCCTCCAGGAGGGTCTCGGTCAGGGCCGCGCAGTTGATGCACACCAGGGGCCCGGCCGCGCGGGGGCTCTCGGCGTGCAGGGCGCGGGCCAAGAGCTCCTTGCCCGTGCCGGTCTCGCCGTGGATCAGCACCGAGGCGTCGGTGGGGCCCACGGTGCGCACCAGGTCGAAGATGCGCTGCATGGAAGGGCTTTCGCCGATGATGCCGTGGAAGGAGCCCTCGGGGCTCACCCGGGAGCGCAGGTCGGCCAGCTCGCGGGACATGCGGCGCTGGCGGATGGCCTTGTCCAGGACGATGGAGAGCTCTTCGTAGTCCAGGGGCTTGAAAAGATAGTCGGACACGCCTTCCTTGAGCGCCTGCACCGCCGAGGTGGCCGTGGCGTGGGCGGTCATGATCACCAGGGGCGGGCAGTCGCCCAGGGCGTTCATGGACCGGTAGAGCTCCAGGCCGTTCATGCCCGGCATCTTCAAATCGGCCAGCACCACGGCCAGGTCCGGGTGCTCCTTGAACAGCTCCAGGGCCTCGTCGCCGCTGGTGGCGGCGAGCACCTCATAGCCCTCGTCGGCCAGGATGGCCATGAGCACCTTGAGGGCGTTGATGCGGTCATCCACCACCAGGATCTTCTTGGACTCAGGCATGGGCCGCCTCCTCTTCCGGAGGCGCGGGGCGGAAGGGCAGCTTGATGCTGATGGTGGTGCCCTTGCCCACCGCGCTGAGCACCTCCATGGCCCCGCCGTGGCTCTGCACGATGCCCAGGCTCAGGGTGAGCCCCAGGCCGGTGCCCGCGTCCTTGGTGGTGAAGAAGGGGTCGAAGATGCTGGCCTGCTGCTGGGGCGCGATGCCCACGCCGTTGTCCTCCACGCTCAGGCGCACCCAGCCTTCCCGGCCGGGGGCGGGCAACTGGCAGGCGGTGGTGAAGGTCACGTAGCCTCCCCGGGGTAGCGCGTCCATGGCGTTGATCATGAGGTTCACCAGCACCTGCTCCATCTGGTGGGGGTCCAGCATCTGGCGGGGAAGGGCCTCGTCCAACAGGCTGTGCAGCCGGATGCCCCGCTTTTCGGCCTCGGGCCCGAATAAAGTCTGCACCGAAGCGCACAGGCTGTTCAAGTCCGTGGGGGCCAGGTGGGGCGGGGCCTGGCGGGCGAAGTAGAGGAACTCGGTCACAAAGCGGCCCAGCCGCTCGATCTCCTCGCTGATGATCTTGCCATATTCGCTTATCAGGGGATCGTCGGGGCGGCGGCGCTGGAGGTGCACCATGGCCCCGGCCATGGCGCTCAGGGGGTTTCTAATCTCGTGGGCCACGCCGGCCGAGAGCCGCCCCAGGCTCACCAGCTTCTCATTGCGTACCAGCTCGTCGCGGGTGCGCTCCAGGTTGCGGCTCATGCGGTTGAAGGCCCTGGTCAGCTCGCCCAGCTCGTCGCGGGAGGTGACCGGCAGCTCCTGGGCCTGGCCGCCCTCGGCCAGGCGCTCGGTGGCCGCGGCCAGGCTGCGCACCGGCTTGAGCAGGTTGTAGGAGAGTATGCTCACCCCGGCCACGGCCAGAATGAGCACGATCACCACCACCTGCAACACCCGGGTGCGGATGGCGTCGGCCTCCTGGCGGAACTCCTTCACCGGGATGGTGGCGGCCACCGACCACTTCAGCTCGGGCACCGGGGCGTAGGCCGCCACCTTGTCCTCGTTCTCGAAGTGGTAGCTCTGCCAGCCGGTGCCGCCCTTGGTCATATCCTCGAGCATGTCGCGCAGGCTGGCCGGGCCGCTCTCCGGCCCCAGGCTGTAGGGCGCTTGCTGCGGGTGCACCAGGTTGCGCCCCTCGCTGTCCACCAAAAAGGCGTAGCCCTTGTGCCCCACGTGGATGGCCCGCACGATGGCGGTGATGCGCTCGAAGTCCAGGTCGATCACCACCACCCCGGTGAAGCGCTCCCAGGGGTTTGCCGTGGCCTTGGCGCAGCGCAGGAGATAGCCGCCCCGCGCCTTGGATTCGGTGAGCGGCGAAAAATAGATGTTCCCGGCCGGGTGCTGTTTAATCGCCGCGAAGAAGGGCTGCCCGGCCACGGAGGCCAGCTCCCCTCCCCCGCCCCGGCGCACCTTGATCAGCTCCCGGCCGCTGCCGTCGATGTAGCGCAGCTGCCAGTACGACGGGGTGCGGGCCAGGAAGTCCTTGAACAGGCGCACGATGTTGTCGTGGTTGAACTCGGCCTCGGCCCGGAGGCGAAAAGACCGGGCCAGGTTGTACTGTTCGATGAGGGGCAGGCCGGTGATGGTGGTCAGGTCGATGCGGGTGTTGTGCAGCACGTCGTCGATCTTTTTGGCCGCCGACTCCACCTGCACCATCTGCTCCTGGCGCACCAGGCGGTTCACCCGGTCCACCGAGGCCTGGATGGCGAAGTAGCCCACCAGGGCGATGGGCAGGCACACCAAGGGCAGGATGAAAACCAGCAGCTTGAAAAAGATGGAAGACTTTAGCTTCATCAAAGGCCTCGCCTGGGTTGCGAGGCCCACCATAGCAGATTTGACCGCGCCAGGTTAATGGCCCTTCTCATGGCGGCATCTCCCCGAGCCACCGCCGCTGCTCCACTCCTTCACCCCGCATCACCTCCGGCACAGCCAGGGAGTGGCAGACAAGGCGGTCGGCCGGCGAGGGCCGGAGGCGTAGGCTGACCTACTTCGAGGCCCGAGCCCAGGCCGACAACGCAGGATGCCGCTTCCTGGCGAAGCCGGCCCCGTCTATACCATGAGGTACTTGCGGCGGACTTCCTCGTTGGCCTTCAGTTCTTCGATAGAACCCGAGAAGCGGATCACTCCGTTGTCGATGATGTAGCCCCGATCGGCCAGCCCCAGAGCCACTTCCTGGTTCTGCTCGGCCAAGAGCACGGTGAGCCCGGTGGATTTGAGCGCCGCGATCTGCTCGGCCAGGAGCCTCACCACCAGCGGGGCCAGGCCCTCGGTGGGCTCGTCCAGGAGCAGGAAGTCCGGGTTGACCATCAGGGCGCGGCCTATGGTGAGCATCTGCTGCTCCCCGCCGCTCAGGAACCCGGCCCTGCGGCCGTCGATGGCGGCCAGGGGCGGGAAGAACTCGTATACCCGCTCCTTGGTCCAGGCCTCGTCCCCCGGGCCGGGGCGGGCCACGATCTCCAGGTTTTCGCCCACGGTGAGGTCCGCGAAGACCCGGCGGTCGTCGGGCACGTAGCCCAGGCCCAGACGGGCCCGCAGGTGGGGCTTGACGCCGGCCAGATCCTGGCCCTTGAACACGATGGAGCCCTTCTTGGGCGGGGTCAGGCCCATGATGGAGCGCATGGTGGTGCTCTTGCCCGCGCCGTTGCGCCCCAGGATGCAAACCGCCTCGCCGCGCTCCACCTTGAGGCTTACGTCGAAGAGGATGTGGCTCAGCCCGTAGTAGGTATGGATGCCCTTGACCTCAAGCATCGCCGTGGCCTCCCAGATAGGCGAGCTGCACCTGCTCGTCGCAGCGCACCTCGTCGCAGGTGCCCTGGGCGATGGTGCGCCCCTGCTGCATGACCATGATGCGGTCGGCCAGGCCGAAGACCAGCTCCATGTCGTGCTCGCAGAATAGTATGGTCAGGCCCAGCTCCTTGGTGAGCCGC
This sequence comes from Desulfarculaceae bacterium, assembly GCA_020444545.1. Taxonomy (NCBI): domain Bacteria; kingdom Pseudomonadati; phylum Thermodesulfobacteriota; class Desulfarculia; order Desulfarculales; family Desulfarculaceae; species Desulfarculaceae bacterium. The sequence goes on from JAHLKT010000004.1 coordinate 372,517, forward strand.
TGGATCAGGGCCATGGTGGAGCGGGTCTCGTCCGGGCTCATGCCCGCGGTGGGCTCGTCCATGATCAACAGCTCGGGCCGGTTGCCCAGGGCCACGGCCAGCTCCAGCACCTTGCTGTCCCCGTGGGAGAGCGTCCCGGACACGCGATGGGCCTTGTCTTCCAGACCCACGCTTTTGATTATCTCCCAGGTCTCGTCCATGGCCACCCGGGCCGCGGGAGTGAAGAGCTTGAGCACCTTTTTCTGGCGGGCCAGCACGGCCACCTGCACGTTTTGCAATACGGTCATGCGGGAGAAGAGGTTCACCACCTGGTAGCTCAGGCTGATGCCCCGGCTGCACACCCTATGCGGCTTGAGCCCGCCGATATGCTCACCCTTGAACAGGATCAGCCCCTTGTCCGGCTTGAGCTGGCCGGTGATCAGTTTGAACAGGGTGGTCTTGCCCGCGCCGTTGGGGCCGATCACGGCCACCATCTGCCCGGCGGCCACCTCCAGGTTGGCATCGGACACGGCCATGAAATCGCCGAAGGACTTCTTTAGATTCTGCACCGACAGCATGGCTAGCTCTCCTCCCCGCCGGCGCGCTTGCGGCCAAAGAGGGCGGTGAAGTAGCCCAGCACCCCATCGGGCAGGAAGAAGATCAACAGCATGAGGATGATGCCCAGGACTAGGGTCCAATAGTCGGTGTAAATGCCCACCACGGTGCGCAGGATCACGATGATCGCCGCCCCCAGCATGGGCCCCAGGAAGGTGAACCACCCGCCCAGGAGGCACATGATCAAGATCTCCAGGGACAGGGTCCAGAACATCATGTCCGGGAACACGCTGCCTTCCACGGTCACGAACAGCGTGCCCGCCACCCCGCCGAAGAAGCCCGCGATTACCAGGCCGATGAGCTGGTGGCGCATCACGTTGACCCCCACCGCCTCGGCCCGCTCGGGGTTGTCCCGGATGCCCTGGAACACCCGCCCGAAGGGCGAGTTCACGATGAGGTACATCACCGCCAACGAGACCACGGTCACGATCAAAGTGAACCAGTAGGCCCCGTCGATGGAGCCGATGAGGCCCGGCACCGGCACCCCGTGCATGCCGTCGTCGCCGCCGGTGAAGGAGTACCAGCGGAACACGATGGCCCACACCAGGCTGCCCAGGGAAATCTGCAACATGCCGAAGTAGAGCTTGCTCAGGCGCACGCAGATGATGCCCATGACCAGGCTGAGGGCGGCGGCCACCAGGGGGCCCAGCAGATAGCCCCACCAGGGGTTCAGCCCGCCCCGCACCGTCAGGAGGGCGGCGGCATAGGCCCCGGCCCCGTAGAACACCGCGTGGTTGAACTGGTACATGCCGCCGAAGCCCAGCACCATGTTCAGGCTGCTGGCCAGCAGGCCGGTGACCAGGATCAAAGCCACCAAGTAGGTGTAGTAACGGGTGGCCAGGGCCGGCCAAAAGGCCAGCACCACCAGGATCACTCCGGCCAGGATGAGGCCGCGCGGGCTTACAATTTTCTCTCGCACCGCTCGCCTCCCCTCACCAGGTGGATTTCAGCAGGCCCTTGGGCCTGAGCAGGAGCACGATGACCACGGCCACGTAGGGGAAGACGATGGCGAACTGGGGCCACACCAAGATGCCGATGGAGGAGGTGAGCCCGAAGATGAGCGCGCCCAAGAGAGCGCCCCACATGTTGCCCAGGCCGCCGATGATCACGATAAGAAAACACTCCATGACAATGGCGTGGTCCATGCCCTGGGTGATGTTCTGGGTGGGGGCCACCAACGCGCCGCCCAGGCCGGCCAAGAGGCAGCCGATGCAAAAGACGAAGGCAAAGACCCAGCTCACGTTGATGCCCATGGCCGCCACCATCTCCCGGTCCACCGCCGCGGCCCGCGCGATCTTGCCGATCTTGGTCTTGTTGGTGAGGAACCAGAGGCCAAAGGCCACCAGCGGCCCCACCAGGAGCAAGAAGGCGTTGTAGCGCGGGAAGGGCAGATTGCCCAGGGAGAAGGAGCCCTGCAACATGACCGGCGCGGCCAGGGAGCGGTAGTCCGAGCCGTAGGTCAGCTTCACCAAATCGCCCAGCACCAGCATGAGCGAAAAGGTGAACAACAGGAGCATCAGATGCTCCCGTTCGTAGAGGTGGCAGAAGATGCCCCGCTCCACCAACAGGCTCAGGAGCCCCACCGCGATGGGCGCCAGGACCAAGGCCACCCAGAATCCGGCCGAGCCTCCCACGAAGCTGGCCACGCTGTAGGTGAAAAAGGCCCCGATCATGTACAGGGAGCCGTGGGAGATGTTGGGGATTCTGAGCACCCCCAAGATCAGGCTCAGGCCCGAGGACACGATGAACAAGATGGTGGTGCGGCTAAGGCCCACCAGCACCTGCTGTCCCAGGGCGGCCAGGGTTATGTGACTGGCGATTTCCATGCGGCTGCGATGGCCTCCGCGCCAGGGCCCGCCGGGGCGGAGAGGGGCTCCGCCCCGGCGGGTTGGTTCATGCCAATACGGCGGGCGGTCTTACTTGCCGCGGGCCTTCTTGATCTCGTTCACGTCGGGCGCGGCTTCGGCCGGAGTGATGTCGATGATCCCGTCGGCCACCAGGAAGTCGTACTTGTCCGACTTCTTGGTGGTGCCCAAGTACATGGGCAGCAGGGCCTGATGGTCATAGGCCCTAAGCTCCACGGTGCCCACCGGGGTGTTCACCTTCATGCCTTCCACCGCGTCCACGAACTTGTCGCCCTTCATGGTCTTGGCCTTCTGATAGGCCCCGGTGATGAGCTGAGCGGTGATATAGCCGTAGAGCGCCCCCACGGTGGGGATGCGGCCATAGGCGTCCTGGAACTCCTTGGCAAAGGCCTTGTTGGCCGCGCTGTCGGGATAATAGAAGTGGTAGTTGCTGGTGCCCATCACGCCCTCGGGGGCGCCCTTGCCCACCGGGCGCAGGGTGGCCAGCTCGGTGGCGGTGTGCATGTAGAAGGGGACCTTCTTGTTGAAGCCGGTGGCCTGCGCGGCCTTGAGGAAGGGCACGCAGTCGCGGCCGCCGGTGGCCACGATCACCGCGTCGGGCTTAGCGGCCAGGATGGCGGTGATGTAGGGGGTGAAGTCGGGCTCGCCGACCTTCCACCAGCTCTGGCCCAGCAGCTTCACTTCGGGCTTGAGCTTCTTCAGGTTCTGCCACACGCCGTCGGCCACGGCGTGGCCGTACTCATAGTCGTCGCCCGCGATCCAGTACTTGATGTAGGGCTTCTTGGCCAGGCCCGCCGCGGCGGCCTTGCCGATCATGGCCGTGTTCTCGGTGATCTGGAACACGTAGCGGTGGCCCTTGGCCCCGCTGATCTTGGCGCTCTTAGAGAAGGTGGCGAAGAAGGGGATATTCTCCCGCTGGGCCAGGTCGCTGATGGCCAGGGCCAGGCCGGAGTTGATGGTGCCCACCAGGGCCGAGACGCCCTCGCGCATGATCAGCTCCTTGGCGGCGGCCAGGCCCAGGTCCACCTTGAACTTGCTGTCGCGGGTGAGCACCTCGAACTTGTTGCCCCAGACCCCGCCCTTGGCGTTGACTTTCTTGATGTAGAGCTTGAAGGCGTCGCGCACGTCGTTGGTATAGGTGCTGGGCGGTCCGCTGTAGCAGTCCACCATGCCGATCTTGATGGTTTTGGCCATCGCCGCGCCGCCCAGGGCCAGGCCCAGGGCCGCGGTCAGGGCCAGAATCAGCCAAAGCTTGCCTTTCATTTTCTTTCCTCCCCTTATGTGGGAAACGTCTTTCGCTCCAACCATGGCTCCCCGCGCCGCCTTCAGGCCCGGCGGGCGCGCGGATCAAGGTATTGATAATGACCCAAGTATCGCGAAATCTCCCCCGCCGCGTCCATGGCCTTGCGCACCAAGCCGGGCAGCTCGGCCTCGCCCAGGCGCTGGGGCTCGCCGTTTAGGCTGATGGCCCCGCAGACCTGCCCGCCCTCGCCGAACAGGGGCACCCCCAGGCTGTCCAGGTTCAACAGGAACTCCTGGCGGGACAAACAATAGCCCCGCTCGCGGGAAAGCTCCAACTCGGTCCGCAGCTCCTCGGGGTCCACCACGGTGTGGGGGGTGTACTTCACCAGTTCCACCCGTTCCAGATAGCCATCGAGCACCTCGGGCGGCGAGAAGGCCAATATGGCCCGGCCCATGGAGGTGCAAAAGGCCGGGGCCGCCGCGCCGATGTAGGGCGCGGCGTAGGAGCTGCCCAGGGGCATGGTGTCCAGGGTGACCACCAGCACGTCGCGCTCCAAGACCCCCAACCGCCCCACCAGGCCGGTGTCGCGGGCCAAGTAGCCCAGCGGAATGGTGGCCTTCTGGTTCAGCTCCAGGGTGGCCATGTGGATGGAGCCCAGCTCGTGCAAACGCATGCCCAGGCGGTATTGGCGGGTCTTGGGGTCCTGGGCCAAAAAGCCCTCTTCTTGCAGGGTGCGCACCAGGCCGTGCACCGTGCCCACGGGCAGGCCCATCTCCTTGGCCATCTCGCTGACCCCCATCTGGGGGCGGGCATAGGAGAACAGGGACAAAAGACCGGCAGCGCGCTTTATGGACTGATTCGGCATTCAGGAATGCCTTTCGAATATTTCGAATTAATTTGGCTATATTTTTCATATTATAATCGAGGCGCCCATGTCAAGCCCCCTTCTCATAGTTTTGCCAGACTTGACACCCCGCTTCGTCGCCTCTAGGATGGCATTTATTCGGCATATGCGTCTTGGTTTCGACAATGCCGAACTTACCGGCAACCGATGGACCTCTCTGGAGCCGATTTTGCCGCGCATCGCCATACCCATGGGCCGCGACTTCGTGGAACTGGCCCTCACGCCCGAGCAGCAAGAGCGCGTCACCCTCTTGGAGGGCACCGCCCTGCCTCCCCTGCCCGATCCCGTGGGCGCGGTGGCCGCTTCCCTGGCCGCGCCTTTGGGCGGGCCGCCCCTGGCCCAGCTGGCCCGGGGCAAGCGTAGCGCCTGCGTGGTGGTCAGCGACATCACCCGGCCGGTGCCCAACCCGCTCATCCTGCCGCCCCTGTTGGCCGCGCTGGAAAACGCCGGTATGCCGCGAGAAGGCATCACCATACTCATCGCTACGGGCATGCACCGGGCCAACACCGGCCCCGAGCTCATCGAGCTGTTGGGGCCCGAAGTGGCCGGGGCCTATCGCGTGGTAAACCACGACTGCCGCGACGCCGGGGCCCTGGCGGAGATCGGCCGCATCGACGGCAACCCCATCGCCCTCAACCGCCTGTACCTGGAAGCGGAGCTAAAAATCGTCACCGGGCTCATCGAGCCCCATCCCTTTGCCGGTTTCTCGGGCGGGGCCAAGTCCATCCTTCCCGGCGTGGCTAGCCTTGAGAGCATGAAGCACATGCACTCCTACGCCATGGTGGCCGACCCCCGCCTGGCCGGGGGCCGCCTGGAGGACAACCCCTTCCAGGAGCAGGTGCGCCGCATCGGCGCCAAGGCGGGCCTGGACTTCCTGCTCAACGTGGTCATCGACCGTGAGCGCCGCCTCCTGGGCATTTTCGCCGGGGCCTTCCCCGAGGCCCACGACCAAGGCTGCGCCCTGGCCGCCCGCCAGAGCGTGGTGCGGGTGGATCAGCCCTTCGACCTGGTGGTGACCAACGGCGGGGGCCACCCCCTGGACGCCACCCTGTACCAGGCCTCCAAGGGCCTGCTCGCGGCCCGGCCCATAACCCGGCCCGGCGGCGCGGTGCTCTGGCTGGTGGCCGCCAGCGAAGGCCTGGGCAGCCCGGAGTATTGCGCCATGGTCACCCGCTGCGGCGACGCGGCCGGCTTCCGCGCGGCCCACGGCGCGCCGGAGGACTTCGTGGTGGACCAGTGGGGGGCCCAGTGCTACTTCCAATGCCTGGATCACATGGAGCGGGTGTTGTTGCATTCCCCGGGCGTAACCCCGGAACAGGCCGCCGCCTTCGGTCTGGAGCAGGTTCCCGACCTGGGCGCGGCCTGGCAAGAACTGCTGGCCGCCTATCCCCGCGTGGCGGTGATGCCCGAGGGCCCCTATCTTTGCCCGGTGCTTGCCGTCTGAGCCGCGCAATCATCGGCCCTTGCCTTCCCGATAATTCCCTGCTATTTTGGCCCAATTGTAGGCGGCGCCCCCACCGCTCCGCCCGCAAGCCAGGGGGCCTCCGGAAGGACGGCTAGCCCTGTCTTTTTTTCCGGCCCGCTTCAATCCATCAAAATTCAGATAAACAGCAGCCCCGGGTGGGGTGGAGGAGGCTTTCATGGGGGGGATCGGTCATTGGCTGACGCGGCGGGCCGTGCTCAGCGCCGAGCGCATCGCGGTAATCGACGGAGAGCGCCGCATCAGCTACTCGCGGCTCAACCAGCGGGTGAACCAACTGGCCCGGGCCCTGGCCGAGGGCGGCCTCCGGCGGGGCGACCGCCTGAGCATGTTGGCCCTCAACTGCCTGGAGTGGGTGGAGGCGGTGATGGCCACGGCCAAGCTGGGGGTCATCCTGGTGCCGCTCAACTGGCGGCTCACTCCGGCCGAGCTGATCTATCAGCTCAGCGACAGCCAGACCCGCCACCTCATCTTCGCGCCCGGCCTTGAGGACCTGGCCGCCCAGATCACCCCGGCCGCCAAGCTGGAGCGGCTGTGGGTGCTGGGAGGCGAGGACCATGGCGAGGCCGGCTCCTACGAGGCCGCCCTGGCCGCCCAGTCGGCTGAAGAGCCCGAACTGGACTACGCGGTGGACCTCACCTGCCCCCACCTCATTGTCTACACTTCGGGCACCACCGGCCGCCCCAAGGGCGCGGTGCTCTCCCAGGCCAACAGCATGTGGAACGCGCTCAACCTGCACGTGGACCTGGAGTTCACCAGCGCGGACCGCGAGCTGGTGGTGCTGCCCATGTTCCACATCGGAGGCATCGGCCTGTTCACCCTGTCGCTCATCTACGTGGGAGCCTCGGTGGTCACCCAGCGCGACTTCGACCTGGCCCAGATCATGCGCCGCCTGCGCGAGGAAGAGGTCACCCTGTTCTTCGCGGTGCCGGCCATGTATCTGCTGCTGATCCAGTCGCCGGATTTCGACCCCGGCGCTTTTGACAAGGTGCGCATGTGCTTCAGCGGCGGGGCTCCCCTGCCGCCATCGCTCATCGAGCAGTACCATGAGCTAGGCATCACCTTGCAGCAGGGCTACGGCATGAGCGAGGCCTCGCCCTCCACCACGGTGCTCTTGCCCCAATACGCCTGGGCCAAGCGGGGCTCGGTGGGGCGGCCCCACATGCATGTGCGCCTCAAGATCGCTGGCCCCAAGGACCAGGAGCTGCCCGTGGGCTCGGTGGGCCAGGTGTTGCTAAAGGGCCCCAACATCATGCAAGGTTATTGGAACCAGCCCGAGGCCAACCGGGAGGTGTTCGCGGGCGGTTGGTTCCACACCGGCGATTTGGGCCGTTTGGACGAGGACGGCTTTCTGTACATCGTGGACCGCCAGAAGGACATGTACATCAGCGGCGGCGAAAACGTGTACCCGGCCGAGGTGGAGCACGCCATCTTTGAGTTGGAGGATGTGGCCGAGGCGGCGGTGGTGGGGATGCCCGATCCCCGCTGGGGCGAGACGGGCATGGCCTTCGTGGTGCCCCGCCAGGGAGCCGAGCTGACCCAGGAGCGCATCCTGGAGCATCTGCGCACCCGCCTGGCCAAGTTCAAGCTGCCTCGCCAGGTGGTGTTCGTCCAGGCCCTGCCGCGCACCGCCTCGGGCAAGGTGATCAAGAACCGGCTGCGCGAGGGCTCCGCCTAGACGGGCCCCGCGCCCAGGAAGCAGACCATGGCCCCCGTTCAAGCGCCCCCGCCAAAAGACGAGGCCCCGGAACAGCCCCACTGGCGCCGCTGGCTCAAGTGGGGCGCTCTGGCCCTGTTGCTCATGGGCCTGGCCGCGGTGTGGCGCTTCACGCCCCTGGACAGCCTGCTGCAGGAATCCACCCTGGCCGCCTGGGCCGCCAAGCTCAAGGGCACCCATCTGGCCTCCCTGGCGGTGATGGCGGTGTACATGGCCGCGGGCGCGGCCATGGTGCCGGTGGCCATACTCACCGGGGCCTGCGGGCTCATCTTCGGCCCTTGGTGGGGCGCGGCCTACGCCCTCCTGGGCTGCATGGCCAGCTCGCTGATGCTCTACGCGGTGGGCCGGGCGGCGGGCCGCCACAAGGTGGGCCGGTGGTCCGGCGGCAGGCTGGGCCGTCTGACCCAACGCCTGGCCGACCACAGCCTGAGCACCATCATCCTGGCCCGCATCCTGCCGGTGGCCCCCTTCACGGTGGTCAACCTGGCGGCCGGGGCCACCAGGGTCGCTCTCTGGCCCTATGTGCTGGGCACCTTTCTGGGCGTGTTGCCCAACACCCTGGCCATCACCGTGTTCGCCGACCGGCTGCACCGCCTCTGGCGCGAGCCCCATTGGCAGGACGCACTGGTGGGCCTGGCGGTGCTGGCCGCCCTGGCCTTGCTCACCTGGGCCCTGCGCCGCTACACCCGCCGCCGCAAGGCGGCCCCGGCCTAGCCGGGGCCTTTATTTTCCGGGATAAAGCACCCGCCTACTCGGACAGGCGGCAGTGGTCCGGCCCCCTTATGATGAGCACCGGGCAAGGGCTGTGGCGTTGCACTTTCTCGGCCACCGAGCCGAAGAGCACCCCGGCCACGTCGCTGCGGCCCTTGCTGCCCACCACCAACAGATCGGCCTTTTCGTCCTTCACCGCCTTGATCACCTGCTCCCAGGGCAGCCCCTCGCGGAACACCAGGCGGGTGGGCACACCCTGAGTCTGGGACAGGAATTTCTTCTCAATGGATTCGCGGCGGCTGTCCTGCGCCTCGGCAATGGCCTTTTCGCGGTCAATGCCCAGCCCCGCTCCGCCGTAGCGTTCCACGGTATCCAGATAGCGGGTGTTGATCACATTGACCAACACCAACTCGGCCCCCATCCCCTTGGCCAGGACCAGGGCGTGCTCAAAAGTGTCCTTGGAGTACTTGGAAAGGTCGATAGCGGCCATGATCTTTTTGTACTGTACTTGGCAATCATCCATCTTCGTTACCTCTTTGGTGGTGCCGCGTAGGAAGTGTCGTTTATACCTTGATGATATATAGCCTTTTCAGGAGCCGTCAACTTTAAAGCCCCTTGATGGCTCGGGCCGTCTACAATGGTACATTAAATCCAGGTTCGCCCGCCGCCCCCGGGCAGCCGCCTACCCCACTCGCGCCCAGGAGCAGAACAGGTCTCATGTCAGGCAAGCCCCAAATCGCTCTGATCAACCCCGGTCTGGAATACGCCTCCAACCGCGGCCTCTCCTACACCCCCACCGGCCTGGCCATCCTGGCCGCCGTGCTTCAGAAGCAGGGCTTCGAGGTGGCCTGGCTGGATATGCAACTGGCCGAGCCACAGGAGCTGGCGCCCCTGGTGCGCTCCTTTTTGCGCGATTACCGGCCGGTCATGGTGGGCGTGGGCGGCACCAGCAACACCCGCTTCGAGAGCTTTGCCATCGCCCAGGCGGCCAAGGCCGAGCACCCCGAGACCCTGGTGGTCTTCGGGGGCAGCCACGCCACCTTCACCGACCTGGACACCCTGGAGCACGTCCCGGCCATCGACTGCGTGGTGCGCGGCGAGGGCGAGGATACCTTGAGCGAGCTGGCCGACCAGGTGGCCGGCGGCGGCCGCGACTTCGGCCCCATCAAGGGCCTCACCTGGCGCAACGGGGCGGGCATCGCGGTGAACCCCGGCCGCGAGCGCATCAAGGAACTCTCCCGCCTGCCCTGGCCGGACTATGACCTGATTCAGGGCCACCGCTACATCAGCCCCATGCAGATCAGCGAGGAGCCTGGGCTCTCCACCCTGTCTTCGCGGGGCTGCCCCTATGGCTGCGCCTTCTGCTCCTCCACCGCCATGTGGGGCAGCAGCTACACCGCCCGCGAGTCGGCCGACGTGGTGGACGAGATCCTCATGCTCAAAGAGCGCTACGGCATCAAGGGCATCAAGTTCTACGACTCGATCCTATCGCTCAACCGCAAGCGCCTGGTGGAGCTGTGCACCCAGCTCATCGACCGGGGCGCCCAGGTGCATTGGGAGTGCGACGTGCGGGCAGACACCGTGGACCCCGAGCTGCTGGACGTCATGCGGGAGTCGGGCTGCTACATGATCTCCATGGGCCTGGAGTCGGCCGACGAGAACGTGCGCCAGTGCATCGGCAAGAAGCTCCGGGTGGAGCAGCTGGAGCAGGCAGCAGCCTGGGCCAAGGAGCGCGGCATCTTCGTCAAGGCCTTCCTGATGGTCGGCAACCCCGGCGAAACCCTGGCCTCGGCCCACAAGACGGTGGAGTTCATCGACAGCCACGTGGGAGTCATCGACCGCATGCCCCTGGGCCCGGCCAAGATCTACCCCGGCACCCTCCTGGAAAAGATCGCCATGGACAAGGGCTACCTTCCGGCGGACTGGTCCTGGTCGGAGTATTACAAGGTGGAGGCCCACGCCAACGTGTGGGGCGAGCTCTACACCCCCTTGTTCCTGCAACCCGGCTTCGGCTTCGAGGAGATCAACAAGGCGATGTACCACTACTTCGAGGTGCATCAGCGCCACTTCCCGGACCTGCCCCAGGCCCTGCCCAACCTCAGCCCGGGCAGCCTGCTCAAGCGCCTGAAACGGGTGCGCTCGGCCGGCGAGGCCGCCGAGCTGGTAGTCAAGGGCATAAAAGCCCTGCGCCAGAAGCTCAACCGCAGCCTGTAGCGGCGGTGAGGCGCGGCGAAAGCGCATAGGGTAGAAAAGATTAAGAGGTTGGGGGAAAAGGGGGGATGCGGCGGATTGCTCTACTGGGGCGCACCTGTTCGGCCGTTCAATTACCCAGCCCGAGGGGAGCCATCCCCGGCATAACAAGGTTTTTTCTGGCCGCGCATATCCCCCTGTCGGCCATAGCCGTCACGCTCCCGTGGCGGGTGGACCAAACCGCACACCCCTCCACGGCCTAGCGCCGCCCCGGCGGCCTTCCCCTTCCAAACTTCTTTTTTATATGATGCCGCCCCGGCGCGGGGCTTCGGATCTTGCTAGCGCCTCAGGCTTCCTTGAGGTTCTCGAAGTAGTCGATCACGAAGTTGATGTGCGAGCGCATGTAGTCAAAGGCCGCGTGGGTGTCGTGGGCCTTGATGGCCGCCAGCACCCTCTCGTGCTGGAGATGCACCAGGTCAACGTTGACCAGGTCCTGGTAAAGGATCTGCAAGTTCTCGCGGATGCCCGCGGCCATGTAGTCATAGAAGTGCTTCATGAGCTGCACTTGCAGGCGGTTCTTGGTGGCGTAGGCGATGCGCATGTGGAAGTAAACGTCTTCCGAGCTGCCCAGGCCGCCCTTTTTTATCTGGGCGTTCATCTCGGCCAGGCTGCGCTCCAAGAGGACGATGTCCTCCTCGTTGGCCCGACGGGCGGCCAGCACCGCGCTGTTGCACTCCAGACCCAGGCGCACCTCCAAGAGCTCGGTAAGGCTCAGGGATTGGCCCTCGATCATCAGGCCCAATGGGTTGCGTTCCAGGCCCTCGTGATGGTTGGCCACGAAGGTCCCCTGCCCCTGGCGCTGCTCCACCAGGCCTAGGCTTACCAAACGGCTCACCGCGTTGCGCACCGTGGGCCGGCTCACCCCCATCTGCAGGGCCAGCTCCCGCTCCGGCGGCAGCTGATCCAGGGGCTTCAGCTGGCCCCGGAAGATCATGTCCCGCAGCTGCTCGAAAACCTGATCCGAGATTTTTTTGGGTTGCACCGGCTTGAAGCGGCTCATCATGGCTCCCGGCGTTAGGGGCTACGCCTAAATTGGTAATACCTTACACCACCTTATTCGCGCAGTAAATCTTATTCAGCTCCGGCTAGCCCTAGCCGGCCCGCCCAGGCCGTTTCGCCCCGTGACTCCACTCCCAGGCCCGGCCCAGGCTGTGCATTTTCTCGCATAATGAGATGCGCACCCGTCAAACAGGGCCAATGGTATGTTACATTGTCCTTAATACCTCCTTACCTTACCTTTCGATCATACTGATTATTTCCAGCTATCCAACATATTAGGCCGTTGGGCTAAAATTTTTCGGTTGACAGACGCGGGGGTTTTTACGTATCCCTAAATTGGTCTTACCAATTGACCGTAAGTAACCGGAAGGCTGCTTGCCCTGCCTGCTCGGCCCTTGGCAGGCCCTCCGAAGACTCTGGCCCAGGCCGAAACCGATGCGCCGCATTGAGGCGTTTCGTCCATATAAACCCGCCGCGCCTTGTGCGGCGGCTCCCTGCGGGAGCCTCCGGCCGGGCGGGCAAGTGACCTGAAAGCCAATGTACGAAGGGAGGAAGGCATGCGCAAAGCAGCCAAACTTTTGACCCTGGTGATGGCCCTCAGCCTGCTGATGGCCGCGCCCGCCCTGGTCTCGGCCAAGGAAAAACCCGTTCTGCTCAAAGTCCCGGTCACCTTCTCCACCGAGCTGCCCGGCTTGGGCTCCACCATCAAGTGGGTCTCCGAGCGCATCGGCACCCTGAGCGGCGGGGCCATCAAGATGAAGGTCTACGAGCCCAAGAAGCTGGTGGCGCCTTTCGAGATTCTCGAGTCCGTGTCCAAGGGCAAGGTCAACGCCGGCTACTCCATGAGCGCCTACTGGGCCGGCAAGATCAACGCCGCTCCCATCTTCTCGGCCATCCCCTTCGGCCCCGACGCCAGCGAGTACCTCGCCTGGATGTACTACGGCAACGGCCTGAAGTTCTGGCAGGAGATGTATGACAAGAACGGCTACAACGTCCACGTCCTGCTCTGTGGGGTCATCGCCCCGGAGACCTCCGGCTGGTTCAACAAGGAGATCAACACCCCCGAGGACCTGAAGGGCCTGCGCATGCGCTTCTTCGGCTTCGGCGGCAAGGTCATGCAGAAGATGGGCGTGTCCACCAGCCTGCTGCCCGGCGGCGAAATCTTCCCGGCCCTGGAGAAGAAGGCCCTGGACGCCACCGAGTTCTCCATGCCCGCCATCGACAAGCGCCTGGGTTTCTACAAGGTCGTCAAATACAACTACTACCCCGGTTGGCATCAGCAGGCCTCCCTGTTCGAGCTCTTGATCAACAAGGACACCTGGAACTCCCTGAGCAAGCATCAAAAGATGTGCCTGGAGATCATCACCCGCGCGGCCACCGCCGACTCCCTGGCTTTCGTGGAGTCCCTGCAGGCCCCGGTCATCAAGGAAAACGTGACCAAGCGCGGCGTTATCAACAAGTACTGGTCCCCCGAGATGCTGGCCGCCTACAAGAAGGCCTGGCTCGAGGTGGTCGAGGAAGAAAAGAAGAAGGACCCCTTCTTCGCCAAGGTGTGGGACGACCTGAGCAAGTTCCGCGAGGAGTATGAGTACTGGTCCTCGGTGGCTTTCCTGCCCCGGCCCGCGCCCAAGCTCAAGTAAACCCGGCCCCAAGGGGCTTTCCCCTCCTGGCGGGGCGGCGGCCTGCGCCGCCGCCCCGCTCCCTCGCCCAGACCCCGGCCCGTCCGGGGCATTCGGAGACGGCTCATGAGCGGCGATTCTCACCAACCACCGGCCATTTGTAAAAAGTTGGACCGGTTTGTCATCAAGGTGGGCAAGGTGGCTGCCTGGAGCAACTGCCTATTGGTGCTGGCCATCATCCTCAACGTGGTGCTGCGCTATGCCTTCGGCAAGGGCCAGGTGTGGCTGGAGGAGCTGCAATGGCACCTCTACGGCCTGGCAGTGATGATCGGCCTGTCCTACTCCCAGGCCATGGACTCGCCCATTCGGGTGGACATCATGCACCAGCGCTTCTCGCGCCGGGGCAAGGCCTTTTGGGAGATCGTGGGCTCCCTGTTGTTCCTGCTGCCCTGGGTAGCGGTGCTCATCTACATGGGCGTTGATTTCTGGACCGAATCCTGGCGGGTCAACGAGGCCTCGGACTCTCCCCTGGGCCTGCCCTTCCGCTGGATCATCAAGGCGGTGATTCCCATCTCCTTCGCCCTTTTGGGCACGGCTGGCATCAGCCGCTTCATAGCCAGCATCGCGGTGCTCGCCGCGCCTCGGGGGGATCGCCATGCCGGTTGAAGACTATCTCGTCATAGCCATGTTCCTCACCTTCGTGGCCTTCCTGTTCACCGGCTACCCGGTGGCCTACGTGCTGGGCGGGGTGGGCGTGTTGTTCACGGTGGTGGGCTATTTCTCGGACATGTATTTGGGAACCCTCACCGGCCTGGATTTGATGACCCTGGGCATGTCGGTGAACCGGGTCTACAAGTTCATGGACAACTGGGTGCTGGTGGCGCTGCCCATGTTCATCTTCATGGGCCTGATGCTGGATCACTCCGGCATCGCCGAGAAGATGATGAACGCCATGCAGAACCTCTTCGGCAAGGTGCGGGGAGGCCTGGCGGTCACGGTCACCATGATCGGCATCATCCTGGCCGCCTCCACCGGCATCATCGGCGCCTCGGTGGTGCTGTTGGGCCTGCTGTCCATGCCGGCCATGATGGCCCAAGGCTACTCGCGGCCCTTGGCCCTGGGCACCATCGCGGGCTCGGGCACCCTGGGCATCCTCATCCCCCCGTCGATCATGCTGGTGATCATGGCCGACCAGCTCGGCCTGTCGGTGGGCGACCTGTTCATGGGCGCGGTGGTGCCCGGCGTCATCCTGGGCGCACTCTACATCACCTTCATCCTGGTCTACTGCTTCTTCAAGCCCGACGCCGCCCCCCTGAGCCCGGACCGCAAGCCCTTGCAGTGGCGCATGGTCTGGGACGTGTTCAAGACCATCCTCCCGCCCGCCGCCCTGATCCTGGCCGTGCTGGGCTCCATCTTCGCGGGAATCACCACCCCCACCGAGGCTTCCGGCGTGGGCGCCCTGGGGGCCACCCTGTTGGCCGCCTACAACAAGAAGCTCAGCTTCAAGGTCATCAAGGAAGTGACCTTCGCCTGCTTCAACACCACGGCCTACATCTTCGCCATCTTCCTGGGGGCAACCACCTTCGCCCTGGTGCTCAGGAGCCTGGGCGGCGACGAGTTCATCTCCGCCGCCCTCACCGGCATCCCCCTGGGGCCCCACGGCATCATGTTCGTGGTCCTGGCGGTGATCTTCATCCTGGGCTTCTTCCTGGACTGGATCGAGATCACCCTTATCGTGCTGCCGCTCTTGGCCCCGGTTATCAGCTCCCTGGGCATCCACGTGGACGGCCACGGCGTGGTGGAAAACCCCGAGCTGGTGTGGTTCGTGGTGCTGGTGGCGGTCAGCCTGCAAACCAGCTTCCTCACGCCACCGGTGGGCTTTGCCTTGTTCTATCTGAAAGGCGTGTGCCCACCGGACGTGCAGCTAGTCGAAATCTACAAGGGCGTGGTGCCCTTCATCATCCTGCAGCTCATTGGCCTGGTGATGGTGGCCATGTGGCCTCAGCTGGTCATATGGCTGCCCACGGTGGCCTACCAGTAGGCAGCGATTAGGAGGGCCCCATGGCGGTCAAGATTCTGTTGGCGGTGGATTTTTCCGGCTACAGCGGCGACACGGTGAAGCTGGCCGGCGAGCTGGCCAGCTGCCTGGGCGGCGAGCTGGTGGCGCTGAACGTGCTGCACCAGCGCGTTGTGGACGAGCTCCGCTTCATCCAAGGCACCACCGAGCTGCTTGACTGCGAGCAGGCGGTGGCCCAACGCAAGCAAGGCCGCCAGCAGCGCCTGGAAGAGCTGGTGCAAGAGTACGGCCTAACGGCCCGCTGCCTGGTGGAGATCGGCGTGCCCTGGGAGGCCATCCTGGACGTGGCCGCCCGCGAGGAGGCGGCCTACATCGTCATGGGCACCAAGGGCCGGGGCGACTTCGCCCGCACCATGCTGGGCTCCAACGCGGACAAGGTGTACCGCCATAGCCCGGTGACCGTGGTGTCGGTGCGCGGCGACAAGCACCGCGAGCACCTTGGCCGTGCGCGGGGCGCGGGGGCCTGATGCGCCGCCTCCTGCCCATAGGCGGGCTGTTCCTGGCCGCGCTGGTGCTGGTCCTGGCTTGGTCCGCTCCGGCGGCGGCCATGGCCAAAGCCGACGCGGCCTGCCTCCAGTGCCACGCCTCCGAAGGCCTGGCCGACGGCAAGGGCCAAGACCTGGGCCCGCACGCCGAGCTTTCCTGTGTGGAGTGCCACCAAGGCGCCCAGCAGGTGCCTCACGAAAACATCACCCTCGCTTCCTGCACCGACTGCCATCTGCCCCACAACGAAGAGGCCAGCGGCGACCTGCACGCCGGGGTGTCTTGCCAGGCCTGCCACTTCGGCGGCGAGGCCGGTCCCCACGCTCTGGTGCCGGTAAAGAACCAGGCTTCGTGCAAGCGCTGCCATTTTGAGGGCAACCAGATTGGCGCGCCCGCCGCGGTGCTGCCCCCCAAGAGCGCGCTGTGCCTGGCCTGCCACACCGCCACCCTCAGCCTGGCCGACTGGCCCTCGCGCATCGCCCTGGCCTTGCTGCTTCTGGGCTTCGTCGGCTCGCTGGCCTTCTGGCTCAGCGGCGGCGGCGCGGGCCCGGCCCCGAATCACAAAAGCGCCTGGCGCATCGGCCCGGCCCTGAGCGCTCTGCTCCTGGACGGCCTGTTGCAGCGCCGCTTGTGGCGTCTGTCGCGGGGCCGCTGGCTGGTGCACGCCCTGATTTTCTTGCCCTTAGCCGCGCGCCTAGCCTGGGCCTTGGCAGCCCTGGTGCTGGGGCGCTGGGCCGTGGGCAGCTATTTCACCCAAGCTCTCTTGGCCAAGAACCACCCGGCCACGGCCCTGTTCTTAGACCTCACCGGCCTGATGATCCTGGCAGGCGGCCTGCTGGCCCTGGGCCGCCGTTTGGCCCGGCGGGGCGCGGCCCTGCCCGGCCTGCCCCGGCCCGACTGGCCCGCCCTGGCCCTCATCGGGCTCATCGTGCTCAGCGGCTTCATCACCGAGGGTGCGCGCCTGGCGCTCACCGGACACGGCGGCGCGCCCTGGGCTTTAGTGGGCGCGGCGCTTAGCCACCTGTTCACGCCGGGCCCGGCCCTGCAAAGCGCCTATGCCTGGCTGTGGTACGGCCACGCCATCTGCTACGCCGCCTTTGTGGCCTATCTGCCCTTCAGCCGTTTGCGCCATATCCTGCTGGCCCCCCTGTGGCTGGCTATCCGGGCGGGCGGCGAGACCAAACATGGAAAGTGACATGACACCCGAGATCAAGGACAAGCTCCGCTCCATAGTGGGCGAGGCCAATTTCAGCGACCAGCTCATCGACCTGGTGAGCTACTCCTCCGATGCCTCGGAACACGCCCACCGGCCTGACGCGGCGGCGTGGGCCGAGAGCGCCGAGCAGGTGCAGGCCATCGTGGCGCTGGCCAACGCCGAGGGCTTCCCGGTCACCGTGCGCGGCGCGGGCACCGGGCTCTCGGGCCTGTCGGTGCCGGCCCAGGGCGGCCTGGTCCTTGACCTCAGCCGCATGGACCAGATCATCGATATCAGCATCGGCGACCGGGTGGCCGTGGTGCAGCCCGGCGTGGTCTACGCCGACCTGGCCAAGGCCCTGGAGCCGCACGGTTACGTGTTCCCGCCCGACCCGGCCTCGGGCAAGGCCTGCACCCTGGGGGGCAACGTGGGCACCAACGCGGGCGGGGTCAAAGGCGCCAAGTACGGTACCACCCGCGACTACGTGCTGGGCCTGACCGTGGTGCTGGGCGACGGCCGCCTGATGAAGACCGGCAACCGGGCCATGAAGAGCGTATCGGGCTTCGACCTCACCCGCCTGTTCGTGGGCAGTGAGGGCGCCCTGGGCATCGTCACTGAGATCATCCTCAAGATCAGCCCCAAGCCTCTGGCCACGGCCACCACCCTGGCCATCTTCGACGACCTGGAAGACGCGGGCCGCGCGGTGAGCGGGGTCATGGCCAGCGGGGTCATCCCCAGCGTGCTGGAGATCCTGGGCCGCGAGACCCTCAAGGCCATCAACCAGAACACCGAGCTCAACCTGCCCGAGGTGGACGCCATGCTCCTGGCCGAGACCGACGGCTACACCCAGGGCGAGGCGGACTACCAGATGGAGCGGGTGGTGGCGCAGTTCCAGGCCCACAACGCCCGCGAGGTGAAGCAGGCGGAAAGCGCCGAGCAGGCGGCCGGGCTGTGGAAGGCGCGCAAGAGCTGCTATGCGGTGCTGGCCCGCATCCGGCCCAACTTTTCGCTGGAGGACATCACCGTGCCCATGAGCCAGGTGGCCCCCATGCTGCGCGGGGTGCAGGAGATCGCCGCCAGGCGCAAGGTGCAGATCGCCACCTTCGGCCACGCCGGGGACGGCAACCTGCACCCGCAGTTCCTCTACGACGCCAAGGACCCGGCCGAGAAGGAGCGGGTCGAGGCCGCGGCCGGCGACCTGTTCCAGCTGGCCGTGGACCTGGGCGGCACCCTCACCGGCGAGCACGGCATCGGGCTGTCCAAGGCGCCCTACATGGCCATGGAGCACGACCCGGTTGCTCTGGACCTGATGCGCTCCATCAAAAAGGTCTGCGACCCTCACAACATCCTCAACCCCGGCAAGATGGCTTTGGACGAATAAGCATGTCTGACGAACATCCCTTGTTGGAAAAATTCCGCGATCAGATTCAGCGCTGCTCGCGCTGCGGTTTCTGCCAAGCCCACTGCCCGGTGTTCGGGGGCACCCGACGGCCGGCCCTGAACGCGCGCGGCAAGATGCTGCTACTCAAGGAAGTGCTGGACGGACGCCTGGAGTTGGGCGAGGAACTGGTGGAAAGCCTGTTCCAATGCACCACCTGCGCCTCCTGCGCTACCAATTGTCCCTCTGGGGTGGATGTGCCCGCCATCATCAAGGCAGCGCGCAAGGAGATGGTGGGTCTGGGCACTTGCCACCCCGCATTTTCCGGCATGGACCAGGTGCTGGACGACCACGACAACATCTACGCCGAGGACGACCCCGAGGACTTCGACCGCGAGCGGGGAAACCGGGCGGAGGTGGTCTACTTCATGGGCTGCGTGGGCCAATACCGCGAGGAAGAGGCCACCGAGGCGGCCCTGGACCTCCTGGACCACCTGGAGGTGCACTACACCCTCATCGACGAGGTGTGCTGCTCCGGGGTCTTGGAGGACGTGGGCTTCAGTCTCAAGCCCCGTCTGGCGAGCGCCAACATCGAGCGCATCCTGGCCACCGGAGCCAAGACCGTGGTCACCGGCTGCCCCTATTGCTATCGCACCTTCAGCGAGCAGGATGCCTACGCCCCCTTGCGCGAGGCGGGCCTGGAGATAATGCACCTGAGCCAATTCCTGACCGGGCGCGACCTGGGCCTGACCAGCGACCTGAAGGTGACCTACCACGATCCCTGCGACCTGGGCCGCCATTGCGGCATCTACGACGAGCCGCGCCGGACCATCAAGGCCGTGGCCCCCAACTTCGTGGAGCTGGCCGACAACCGCCAGGACGCCCTGTGCTGCGGGGCCGGGGGCGGGGTGCGCGGGGCCTATGCCAAGAACTCCCTGGCCATGGCCCGCCGCCGTTTGTCGCAGGTTGAGGAAAGCGGCGCTGAGGTGCTCTTAACCGAGTGCAACTCCTGCGTGCACAACCTGTCCAACGCCAAACTGCGCGCTCAAAAATTCCGAGTTATGACCACCCCTCAGTTCCTCATGGAGCTGATCGAAGATTCCGAATAAGTACGAGGTGCCTGTCATGGAAATTAGCGGCTACAACTTCCCGGACGAGCTTTACTACGACCCGGAGCACTACTGGGTGCGCGTGGAGGGCGACGAGCTGGTCATGGGCATGGACGATTTTGCCCAGAAGCTGGCCGGAGACATCGTGTTCGTGCAGCTTCCTGACGAGGGCAAGAAGCTCAAGAAGGGCAAGAAGCTGGCCAAGGTGGAGTCCGGCAAGTGGCTGGGCAAGATCCTCTCTCCGGTCAACGGCGAGCTCATCGCGGTCAACGAGGAGCTGGAGCTGAATCCCGAGCTGATCAACCAGGACTGCTACGGCGCGGGCTGGATGTATCGCCTGCGGGCGGGCGACCTGAGTGAGATCGAGGATCTCATGCACGGGGAGGCGGCGGTGCGGCCCTGGGTGGAGGCCGAGATCGCCAAGCACGCCAACGAAGGCTAGAACTTTGGACAACCGTCTCTATAGCAAGGGGCAGCTCATGTCCCTGGAAGCCTGCACCGGCTGCGCCGCCTGCGTGGATGCCTGCCCCGCGGTGAACGCCTCGGGCGACGGCAAGCTCTCGGGTTTCTACCGTTTGGACTGGCAGCGGAGGGCGGGCCGAACCGGCAGCGGTTGGCTGCGGCGGCTGTTCGGCGGGCGGCCTCCCAGCGAGGATGAGTGGCGCGCGTTTTCGGAGACGGTGTTCCGCTGCACCTTGTGCGGCAACTGCGCCGAGGTCTGCCCCTCGGGCATCGGGCTCAAGGAGCTGTGGCTCAACCTGCGCCAGGAGTTGGTGGAGCAAGGGGCCTACCCCTCCAAGGTGGACCTGATCCTGGAGAACCTGGCCGAGAGCCACAACGTGTTCGGCGAGGAGCCCGACGAGCGGGCCGAGTGGGTGGAGGACCTGGACGACCCGCCGGACGACCTGTTCATCAAGGACCAGGCCGAGGTGGTCTACTTCACCGGCTGCGTGGCCTCCTACTTCCCCCTGGCCCAGCAGATACCCGTGGCCCTGTCCGAGGTGCTGCAGACGGCGGAGGTGGACTTCACCCTCCTGGGCGAGGACGAATGGTGCTGCGGCTTCCCCCTGCTCAGCGCGGGCAACCTGCCCGTTGCCCAAGAAATGATCGAGCACAACCTGGCCGCCATCAAGGACAAGGGCGCCCACGAGGTGGTCTTTGCCTGCCCCTCTTGCTACATGATGTGGCGCGAGCACTACCCCAAAGCCGGACTCAAGCTTCGCCACGCCACTCAGTTTTTGGATGATCTTTTGGCCTCGGGCCGCCTGCCCCTGGCCGAGCGCAAACTAACCGTGACCTATCACGACCCCTGCGACCTGGGACGGGCCGCGCGGGTCTTCGAGGCCCCCCGGCGGGTGATCCGCGCCTTGCCTGGGGTCGAGTTGGTGGAGCTGGCCGATAACCGCGAGAATTGCCTGTGCTGCGGGGGTGGGGGAAATTTGGAGATGATCGACCAGCAGCTCAACGCGGGGATCGCCCGGCGCAAGGTTGAGCAGGTGCTGGCCACCGGGGCCTCGACGGTGGTCAGCGGCTGCCAGCAGTGCCTGCGCACCATGGCCACCCACGCCCGGCGCAACAAGCTGCCCCTCAAGGTAATGGACGTGGCCCAACTGGTGCGGGCCTCCCTGGACATTTGATCTGGCTTAGGTGGGGAGCATGAAAGACCAAGCGCGGGACCAAGAGCTTGCCAAACGCCTGCACACCTTCGATGGGTGGGTGCGGGAAGGAAAGATACCCAGCTCCTCCAAGATCATCCCGGTGCGGCAGTCGGTGGAGTGCTTGCAGTGGGTGTTGCCCACCCAGCAGGTGCTGGAGATACTGCGCAATGCGCGCTCCTTCGCCCTGGCCGACTGCCTGTGCCGCACCACCTACCAGCGCTGCGACAACCCGCGCGAGACCTGCTTCTACCTCAACGACGTGGCTGACCAGAAAGTCGAGAAAGGCATGGCCCGGAGGGTCAGCCTGGCAGAGGCCTCCGAGGTGCTCAAGCTGGCCAACCAGCACGGCCTGATCCACCTGACCATCTACAACCCCGAGCAGCACGTGTACGCGCTCTGCAGCTGCTGCGAGTGCTGCTGCCACGACATCGCTTTCATGAAGCAGTTCGGGCGGCCCGATCTGGTGGCCCATGCCGACTACGTGGCCGAGGTGGACCCGGAGGCATGCGTGCAGTGCGGCGCGTGCGTGGAGCGCTGCGTTTTCGGCGCCCAGAGCGGGGAGCCGGGCGCGGTGGTTTTCCGGCCGGACAAATGCTACGGCTGCGGGCTGTGCGTCACCACCTGCGCTGCGGGCGCCATCCACATGGCGCTCCGGGCGCGGCAGTAGAATAAGCCCATGCCGTCTTCACGCCGCGGCGCGATGCACCTATATCGCCTGGGTTCGGTCTCCTGGCAGGAGAGCCAGCTGGCCTACCACGCCCTGGCCCACCTGGGCCGCGAGGGCCTGGTGCTCTGCTCGCCGGAGCGGCCTTATCTGTCGGTGGGCTACTTTCAGGACCCGGCCCAGGAGCTGGACCTGGACTACTGCGCCAGGGCCGGGCTGCCGGTGTTCCGCCGCGAGGTGGGCGGCGGCGCGGTGTACCTGGATCGCAACCAGCTCTTCTGGCAGGTGGTGCTTCGGCGTGAGCATCCCTTGGTCAGCCTCAACCGCCAGCGCTTCTATGCGCGCCTCTTGGCCCCGGTGGTGGCGGCCTATGGCGACCTGGGCGTGACCGCCCGGGTGGCCCCGGTCAACGACGTGGCCGTGGGCGAGCGGCGCATCGCGGGCACCGGCGCGGGCGAGATAGGCCAGTGCGTGGCCTTTGTGGGCAACCTCATGCGCTCCTTTGACTGCGCGGCCATGGCCCGGGCCCTGCGCGCCCCGGGCGAGGCCTTTCGCCGCTGCTTTCAGGCCTACATGGAACAGCAGCTCACCTCCCTCAGGCGCGAGCTGGGCCCGGAGCGCGAAGCCGCCCTTGACGACGAGGCGCTCTACCAGCGCATGGCCTATCGCTTCGACGAGGTGCTGGGCCCCCTGGAGGAGCACCCCCTGGACGATGAGCTGCGCGGGGCCATGGAGCGTCTGGGCCGCCGCCTGCTCTCGCCGGAGTGGACCTTCAAACCCCGCCGCGCCCGGGCCCTGCGCCAGGTCAAGGTGCGGGCAGGACTCTATCTGCACCACTGGGAGGGCGGCCAACCCCAGGCCCCGCTACGTGCCCACTTCATCAGCCAGGACGGCAAGGTGATCGAGCTGCACCTCACCGGCCGGGCGGACCTTGCCGCCGAGCTATCCCGCCAGTTCCTGGGCGCGGACGTGCGCGGTCTGCAAAAGTACCTGAACAGCCTGGCCGCAAGCGCCTAAGCGTTCGCCTCGCTCCCCGCGAATTTCTTGTAGTACAACGCGTAGTAGGCCACCGGCACCACCAGCAGGCTGAAGGCGGTGGAAGCGGCCAGGCCGAAGATGAGGGCCCAGGCCAGACCCGAGAAGATGGGGTCCAGGGTGATGGGCCAGGCCCCAAGGGCCGTGGTGGCTGCGGTGAGCACGATGGGCCTAAAACGCACCGCTCCGCTGGCCAGCACCGCGTCCTTGAAGCCGCGCCCCTCGTCCATCTCGTTGTGCACGAACTCTATGAGCACCACCGAGTTGCGGATCACGATGCCGCCCAGAGCGATCATGCCGATCATGCTGGTGGCGGTGAAGAACACCGGGTTGGGCCAACCGGCCACCGCGTCCCCGGCCACCAGGTTGAGTAGCCAGAAACCGGGCATGATGCCCAGGAGGGTCAGGGGTATGGCCAGCATCAACAGAACCGGCACCGTGAACGAGCCGGTCTGCACCACCAGCAGTATGAAGATGCCGATCAGCGCCGCTCCGAAGGCCAGGCCCAAATCGCGGAACACGCGTAGGGTGATGTGCCACTCGCCCTCGCCGTCCCAGGCCACCGACACCCCGGGCGGAAGCTTGACCTTTTCCATGCGCTGTTGCAGGTCCAGGATCACCGTGGCCGGCGAGCGCCCGGCCAGCTCGGCGTAGGCCATTACCACGGGCCTGAGGTCCTTGTGCATCACCGGCTGTTCGGTAGGTGCTTGCACGAAACGCCCCAGCTCGCCCAGGGCCACGTGGCCGCCCGAGGCCGTGGCCACGGGAAGCTGGTTCAACTCCTCCAGGCTGCTGCGGCTCACCCGCGGCAGGATCAGGCGTATGGGCAAGGGTTGGCGTTCGTGGGCCAAGTGCACCGTGGCCGGCTGGTCGCCGCCCAGGGCCAGGCGCAGGGTGGCGGTGATGCGCGCCGCGCTGATGCCGTGCAGCGAGGCCTTCTCCTTGTCCACCACGAAGTCCCAGCGCGGGCGCTCTGCCTCGGAGGAATCGTCGATGTCCACCACCTTGTCCTCGGCGTGCATCACCCCGCGCACCTGGCCCGCGGCCTTCACCAGGTCCGCGTAGGGCGTGCCCGGCTCGCCGTAGACCTCGGCCACCACCGTGGCCAACACCGGCGGGCCGGGCGGCAACTCCACCAGCTTCAGGTTGGCCCCGTGGCGGCCGGCGATTTTCTCCAGGTCGCGGCGGAGGCGCAGGAGAATCTCGTGGCTTTGCTGCTCGCGCCGGTCCTTGGGGGCCAAGTTCACCCGGATGTCGGCCACGTTGCCTCCCTGCCGGAGGTAGTAGTGGCGCACCATGCCGTTGAAGTCCATGGGCGAGGAACCGCCCACATGGGAGGTGTAGTTCACCACCTCGGGCACCCCGGCCAGATAACGCTCCAGGGCCCGCACCGCCCGGTCGGTGGTCTCCAGGGTGGTGCCTTCGGGCAGGTCCAAGACGAGCTGGAACTCGTTCTTGTTGTCAAAGGGCAGCATCTTCACCGGCACCTGGCGCAGGGCCACCAGGGCCACCGAGGCCGCCAGGGCCAGCACGATAGCCCCGGCCAGCCCCCAGCGCAAGGCGCGATGCTCCAGAAAAGGCTTCACCGTGGCCTGGTAGGCCCTTCGCAGGCCGGGCGGGGTCACCTCTTTCGCCTCGCCGGTGATCGTCTCGCCCTGACAGTCAACGGCCGGGGCTCGGTTCTTTAGCAAGCGGTAGCAGAGCCAAGGCACCACGGTAAGGGCCCACACGGTGCTGAAGGTCACGGTCAGGGGCACGTTGATGGCCATGGGGGCCATGTAGGGGCCCATCATGCCGGTGATGAAAAACATCGGCGCGAAGCTGACGATGATGGCCAGGGTGGACATGATCACCGGCGGCATCACCTCGTTGACCCCCACCAGGGTGGCCTCCAGGGGGTTGCGCCGCCCCAGGCGGATATGGCGCTGGATGTTGTCCACGTTGGTTATGGGGTCGTCCACCACCAGGCCCAGGGAAAGGATCAGGGCGAACATGGTCACCCGATTGATGGTGTAGCCGAAAAGGTAGTTGACGAACAGGGCCATGGCAAAGGACAGGGGCACCGCGATGGCCACCACCAGAGCCTCGCGCCAGCCCAGGGTGAAGGCCAACAGGGCCACCACGGTGAGCACCGCGAAGAACAGCGAGTTCATCAGTTCGTCGCTCTTCACCTGGGCGGTCTGGCCGTAGTTGCGGGTCACGGTGAGCCCCACCCCGGCGGGCAATATCTGCCCTTTGAGCTTGTCGGCCCGGGCCAGGATGTCCTCGGCCACGCTCACCGCGTTGGTGCCGCGCTTCTTGGCCAGGGCGATGGTCACCGCGTTGAGGCCCTGACGGTCGGTGGGCAGGCCCTGGCGAGCCAGCCAGCCCCGCCCGAAGCTCATGCGGGTGTAGGCGGTCGCCTCGGCCGGGCCGTCCAGGATGCGGGCCACGTCGCGCAGATATACCGGCCGGCCCTGATGCACCCCGACCACCAAGGTGCCCACCTGCGCCGGGGTCTGCAAATAGGCGTTGCTGGTCACCTGAAACACCCGGTCGGCCTGATCCATGCGCCCGGCCAGGGCGGCGGCGTCGGCCCCGGCCAGGGCCCGCCGCGCAGCCAGGGGGCTTATGCCGTAGGCGGCCAGGCGCTGGGGGTCCAGCTCCACCCGCACCTGGCGGGCGCGGCCACCGTAGATGCCGGTGCGCGAGATGTCGGGCACCCGCGAGAGATGGAAGAGCATCTCCTCGGCCATGCGCCGGAGCTCGTAGTCCGAGTAGCGCGACGAGTGCAGGGTGAGATTGACGATGGGTACGTCGTCGATCTCCACCGGCTTGACCACCCAACCCCGCACCACGGAGGGCACCTGGTCGGCGTTCATGGCGATCTTGTTGTAGAGCTTGATCAGGGAGCGCTCGCGGTCCTCGCCCACGAAGAATCTTACCGTGACCACGGCCTGACCCCGCTGGGCCCGGGAGTAGACGTGCTCCACCCCGTCGATCTGCCAGAGCAGGCGCTCCAGGGGGGTGGTGACCAGGCGCTCCACCTCGGCGGCGCTGGCCCCGGGCGCGCTGACCATCACGTCGGCCAGGGGCACCACGATCTGGGGCTCTTCCTCGCGGGGGGTGAGCATCACCGCCGCTGCCCCCAGGCACACCGCCAGAATCATCAGCAGCAACGATAGCTGCGAAGTGACAAAGGGCCGCACCAGCCGGGCCATGAGGCCCAGGCGCGGCTCGCCGTTTTGGCTGGGATCAGCGGGCATGGCCCTCGGCCGGAATCAGCACCGTCTCGCCGCCCTTGAGGCCTGAAAGCGCCTCGAGCATGTCGCCCTGTCGGCGGCCGGTGGTCACCATCACCTTTTGCCAGCGGCCGTCCTGCTTGACCATGACCATCTCCAGCTGGCCCACCCGGCTCACCGCCGCGGCGGGCACCAGCACCGCCTTGCGCTTGCCCACCGGCACCAGCAGGCGGCCGAACACGCCGGGGTAGAGCCCGGCCTCGGTCGGCAGGCCCACCTTCACGATGAAGGTGCGGGTGGCCGGGTCGGCGGCGGGCACCACCTCGCGCACCTCGCCGCTAAGCACGCGGTCCAGGGAAGGCAGCTCGACCTGGAGCTTCTGGCCGGGATGCACCCGCGCGAAGAGCCCCTCGGGCAACACCGCCTCCAAACGCAGGCCGCCCTTGGCCTCCATGGTGAGCAGCGGCCTCCCGGGCTGGGCGCTGTCGCCGGGCTCGGCCAGGCGTTTGATCACCCGGCCGTCGGTCGGGGCGCTCACCGTGGTATAGCCCAGAGCCACCCGTGCCTCCTGCTCCATTTCGCCCGCGCGGGCCACCTGGGCCTGGGCCCGCTTGAGCCCTTCGGTGGCCATCTCCATCTGGCGGGGAGTGGCGGCCTGGCCCTTCAAGAGCTGGGCCACGCGGCTGTGCTCGGCCTTGGCCCGGGCCAGCACCGCCTGTGCCTCGGCCATGCCTTGCCGGGCCTGGGCCAGGCGGGCGCGGTACTGCCGGTCGTCCAGCTTGACCAGTTCCTGCCCCTGCTTGACCATCTGCCCGGCGCGCGCCTCCACCTTGAGGATGCGCCCCGGCACCTGGGCCTCCACCCGTATCTCGCTCACCGGCTGCACCGTGCCCACGGCCTGGTGGTTCACCGGCAGCTCCACGGCTTTGGTCTGGGCCTCGCGCCCCGCCGGAGCGGCCTTTTCCCGGGCCTCGATGCGCCCAGGCCCGATCTTGCCGAAGTCCAGAAAGCCGCCGGTATAGGCGATGAGCAGGGCCAGGGCCAGGCACCCGGCCACCAGGCCGATGAGGCGGATCGTCTTAGCGGGCATCTTTGGCCTCCTGCCTTGCATAGCGGGCCCACAGCCCCAGGGACCGGGCCAGGTCGGCCTCGGACTTGGCCTGGTCGTAGCGGGCGGCGGCGGAACGCTGCCGGGCCCGGCTCAGGTCCAGCTCGGCCTCCAGATAGCGGGTCACCGTGGCCGCGCCGCCGTCGTATTGCCGCTGCACCAGAGTGAGCGACTCGCTGGCGCTACGCACGCTGGCCGTACTCACCCGGCCCCGCGCCTTGGCCTCCTCCAGGTTCAGGTACGAAGAGCGCACCTCCAGCTGCACCTGGCGGGTGGCCTTGCTGTCCGCGGCCAGGATGCGCTCCAAACGGGCGGATGCCGCGCGCACCTCGGCCGGGGTGGAGAAGCCGGTGAACAGGTCCCAGTTCAGGGTGAGCCCGGCCACCCAGTTGGCCTTGTTGGCCTCGAACTCTCCGGGCGTGGCCGCGTCCATATACAAACGCCCCCGGGCGTCCAGGGTGGGCAGATAGCCCGCTTTGGCCTGGTCCAGGCCCATGCGTGCCTGCTCCACCTGGCGGCGGGCTTTCTTGAGCTCGGGCCGAAGCTCCAGGGCCACGGCCAGGCCGTCGCGGTAGGCGGGCGGAATCTTCACCCCCGGCGATTTGCCTTCCACCGGGGTGAACTCCGCGTCCGGGTCCGCGCCCATGAGGTTGGCCAGGGCGGCCAGGGACAGGCGGTAGTTGTTGCTGGCCCGCACCAGGGACTCGTGGGCCGAGGCCAGGCGCACCTCCAGGGAGAGCACGTCGGACTTGAGCGCCCCGCCCGCCTCGTGGCGCACCCGCATGGCCCTAAGCTGCGCGCCCACCGTCTTTTGGCTGTCCTTGGCG
The DNA here is from genome assembly GCA_020444545.1 of Desulfarculaceae bacterium. NCBI lineage: Bacteria > Pseudomonadati > Thermodesulfobacteriota > Desulfarculia > Desulfarculales > Desulfarculaceae > Desulfarculaceae bacterium. Next base: position 400,654 of record JAHLKT010000004.1, read on the forward strand.
ATGGCCGCGAAGTCGCGCGCGGCCAGGGCGTTATAATAGGCCTGGATCACCGAGGCCACCAGGGCGTTCTCCACGCTCTGGCGGTCCAGGCGGCTTATCTCGGTGCCGGTCTCGGCCATGCGCCGGTTCAGCAGGTCGCGGCCGCCGCGATAGAGGTTCCAGCCCGCGTTCAGGCCCGCCTCGAAGTTCTGGAAGGTGCCCGGCTGGTTGAAGTTGACGTTGTTGCCCAGGTCGCGCTGGTCGATGGTCGAGAAGAGATAGGCGCTGGGCGCATCGCCGCGCTGATAGGAGCCGCTCACCCCCAGGCGGGGCCAGAAGGCGGCCTGGGCCCGCGCCACCAATGCCTCGCTCTGGCGGATGCGGGCCAGGGCCATCTGCTGGTCCGGGCTGTGGGCCAGAGCCAGGCCGATGGCCGCGCGCAGGTCCAGCTGGGCGGGCAGCTTCACCTCAGGCGGGACCGTAGGGGCCTCGGCCTTGCTCGGCGTCGCGGCCGGAGCGGCCGGGGCCACCGCCGGAGCTTGCCGCTCCTGCTTGATGGCCTGATAGGTGTACTTGTCCCCCGTGGCGCAGCCAGCCAGCAGCGCGCCGCCCAGGAGAATTAGAAGCAGGGAGCATCCCCGCGTTTTATTAGTGCATCGGCGCATGGGCTATATTCTGGTGTGTGAGGGATCGCCGTTTCAAACCCTGATAAGACTATAGCATTTTCGGCAACCCGCCATTTTGCAAGTAGAAACTAAAATCATTATTCCCCTCGCCCATTTGGGCCCATGCTGGCGGCCCCTTGCCGGCCCACCGGGGCCGCGTTCTCCACGTTGAACGTCGCCACCCCGAAGTTCTCCTCCACCCGGCCATCCAATATATAAGGCCGCGACCAGTCCAGCATCATGGCGAAGCGGCGGTAGGCGCGGGGGAAAAAGGTGGTCTCCACCAGGCCGGTCTCGTCCTCGAAGGTGAGGAACTGCATGGGCTCGTCGCTCTTGGTCCACACCGTCTTGCCGGTGATGAGCCAGCCGGCCAGGCGCATACGGCGGCCCACGTAACGCGCCAGGTCGCGGGCCTTGGCGATGCCCTTGCCCTTGAGCGCCCGGGCGAAGAGCACCATGGGGTGGCGCTCGGGCAAAAAGCCCAGCACCGCGTACTGGCGGCGCAGGCGGGCCAGCTCGTCGCCCGGCGGCAGGGGCGGGGCCACCGGCGGCGGCGCGGCGGGAAACAGGCCCTGGTCGCGGCGGGCCAGGTCGCGCTCCCGGCGGGTCCGGGCCAAACGCCAGAGCAGCTCGGCCGGGTCCGCGCCGGGATGCAATTCCCCGAAGGCCCCGGCGTGGATCAAGGCCCGGGCCTCGTCCTCCTCGGGCCGCGCCCGATGCAGGAAGTCCTCTATGTTGGCGAAGGGCCGCGCCTCCCGCGCCGCCAGGATGCGCCCCATGCTCTCCCGGCCCAGGCCCTTGAGAGCCATGAGTCCCACCCGCAGCCCGCGGCCATGCCCGCTCCAGGCCACGCCGCTCTGGTTCACGCAGGGCGGCAGCACCCTCAGCCCCAGGCGGCGCGCCTCGGAGACATAGGCAAAGGCGGAGTAGAAACCGCCCTGGTTGGAGATCACCGCGGCCATGAACTCGGCCGGGTGGTGCGCCTTGAGGTAAGCCGCCTGGAAGGATACCCGCGCGTAGCTCGCGCTGTGGGGCTTGCAAAAGCTGTATCCCGAGAAGCTCATCATCATGTCCCAGATGGCGTCCAGGCGCTCCCGGCTCACTCCCCTCTTTCGCGCCCCGGCCATGAACTTCTCCTTGTAGTCCAGAAGGGTGCGCCCCTTGTCCTTCCAGGACATCACCTTGCGCAGGCGGTCGCCCTCCGCGTGGCTGAACCCGGCCAGGGCCACCGCCGCCTGGGAGACCTGCTCTTGGTAAACCATGATGCCGTAGGTCTCGTTCAATATCGGCTCCAGCAGGGGATGGATGGGCTCCCAGGACGCGCCGTGCAGACGGTGCAGATACTCCTGGATGTAGTCGTTGGCGGCAGGACGGATGATGCTGGAGTGGATCACCAAATGCTCGTAGTCCCCGCGCGCCGCCTTTTCCTGCAACAGGCGGGTGGCCGGGCTCTCGATGTAAAAGCAGCCCATGGTGCGGCCCCGGGCCACCAGGGCCTGGGTGGCCGGGTCGTCCTCGGGCTGCCAGCCCGCCTCGTGGAAAGCTCCGCCGCCCGCCCGCACCGAGGCCACCGCGTCGCGGATCACGGCCAAAGAGCGGTTGCCCAAGAGGTCTATCTTCACCAGCCCCGCTTCCTCGGCCCCGTCCTTTTCCCACTGGATGATGGGCACGCCCTTGGGCGCGGTTTCCAGGGGGGCGTAGGAGTCGATGGGGCCGGGGGTGATCACCACCCCGCCCACGTGCACGCTGATGTGGCGGGGGATGCCCACGATGGCCTGGGCCGCGGCCAGCACCTCGGGCCAGGGCGCGGCCAGATCGGCCTTGGCGCCCGGCGGCAGTGCCTGGCGCTTGGGGTAAAAGCCGGTGTGCCCCTCCGCCGGCCCACGCAACCAGGGCAGATGGCGCATCACCCGCTTGATCTCCTGCGCGGGCAGGCCGTGGACCTTGGCCACCTCGCGGATGGCCATGCGTCCCTGGAAAAAGATGTGGGTGGCCACCATGGCCGCGCGGCCCGCGTATTGCGCGAGCACCGATTCGATCACCCCGTCGCGCTCGTCCCAGGCGAAGTCCACGTCAATGTCCGGCGGGTCGATGCGCTGGGGATGGATGAAGCGCTCGAAGTAGAGGTTGAACTTAAGGGGGCAGACGTTGGTGATGCCCAGGGAGTAGGCCACCAGCGAAGCCGCGCCCGAGCCCCGGCCGCAGATGCGGGGCGAACGCTTAACGATGTCCTCCACCACCAGGAAGTAGGAGGAAAAGCCCTTGCCCGCGATGATGGCCAGCTCGTGCTCCAAGCGGGCCCGGGCCGCGCCGGGCAGAGGCTCGCCGTAGCGTCCGGCGGCCCCGGCATAGGCCCGCGCGCGCAACACCTCGTCCGCGCCGCGTCCCTGGGCGTCCTGCCAGGGCGGCATGATCACCCCCGGCGCGGGCACGAAGGCCAGGCGTTCGGCCAGGGCGGCCGCCCCGTGCAGCGCCTCGGACAAGGGCGCGAAGCGCTCAGCATACTCATCCGGCCCCGCCAGCAGGGCGTCGGGCGGGGCCAGTTCGCCGGGCTCGAGCCGCGACAGAGTGGTGTTGGCCGCGATGGCTTTTAGCACCCGGTGGCGCTCGCGGTCGTTGGGCTCCAAAAAGCAGGCGTCGCTAATGGCCGCCAAAGGCGCGTCCAAGCGGCGGGCCATGCGGCGCAGCTCCAGGGAAGCGCCCGTCGGGCGGCGGGGCAAGGCCGCCCATGCGGGCACGCCCTGCCCTTGCCAAGCGGCCAGCAGGGCCGGGTGGTCGGTGAGCACCGCCAAACCCTGGCTTTCCTCGGCCACGGCTTGCGCCAGCCTGAAGCCCTCCTCTCTATGCCGCCGGGTGAGCAAACGGCAGAGGCTGGCGAAGCCCGTCGCGTTCTCCACCAGGCACCAGGTCCGCGCCCCGCCGCCGGGTTGCGTCACCTCGGCTCCGATGACGGGCCGCAGGCCCTCCTCTCGGCAAGCCCTGCGGAACTCCCACAGGCCGTAGAGGTTGTCCCGGTCGGCCAGGGCCAGGCAGCCAAAGCCCAAGGCCTTGGCCCGCCTGGCCAGGGCGCGGGGCGAGGCGGTGCCGTGCATGAGCGAATAATGCGAGCGCACCAGAGGCAGCACCATCAGGCCGCCTCCAGGCCGCGCCCCAGGCGGATCTTGTCCGCGCCGTGACGGCCACGGATGGCGTCCAAGGCGGCCAGCAGGGCCTCGCCTTGGGGCGGCGGCGCGTCCTCGGCCGCAAAGGGCAGCTCCATCTGGGCGGGCGGGAAGGTCAGGCGCGCCAGGCTCAGGCGCAGGTGGCGGATGCGCACCCGCCGGGTCCAGGCCGAGGCCAGGCAGTCTCGGGCCAGGCCGAAGAGCACGAAGTCGTTGGCCGTGCCCGGCGCGTGGGCCCGCTGGCGAAAGACCCGCGCCCCGTCGCTGTAGTCCAGGGACAGCACCAGCCGCCGGGCCACCCTGCCCTGCCTGCGCAGGGCGGCCCCGCCCCGCTCCACCAGCCGCCACAGGGCCGCCTCCACCGGCCGCACCCGGTTGGTGTCCTCGCCGAACTCATGTCCCAGACGCACCACGGGCGGCTTGTGCCCCAGGGGCAGCACGGGCGAATCGTCGCGGCCGCGCAGGATGCCCTCCACCTGCCCGGCCCGTGGGCCGAAGACCACGGCCAGGTGCTCCCGGCTCCAGGCCAGGGCCTGCTGCACCCGGTGCAAATGGTAATCGCCCAGGGCCAGCAGATCGCCGCGCTCCAGGCCGGGCAGCAAAAACAGGGGCAAAGGCCGCAGGAAGCTTTCCTCATCGCCGTGAGCCACGATGTGCTCGCCGCGAGGCTTGACCACCCGGGTGGCCACCTTGGCCACCAGCTTGTTGGCCGCCAGCCCCCAGATGGGGTCCAGGCCCAGCTCGCCGCGCACCGCCCGCCGGATGCGCTGGGCCACGTCCTGGGGCGGGCCGAAGAGCCGTCCCGTGCCGGTGAGGTCCAGAAACAGATGCCCGCTGTCCTCCTCGGCCTCCACCAGGGGCGAGAAGGGCGCGGCCCGGGCCAGCAGCTCGGCCATGGCCCGCTCGTAGCGGTGGGGCCGGGGCGCGGCTACACGAGCCTCGCGGCACAGGCGCGAGGCCCGAGCCAGGGGCATGTGCTTGCGCACCCCGGCCTGAAAGGCCTCCTCGCTCATATCGAACACCCGCGCCCGGGCCGCACCCTGGGGGGCCACGATCACCGGACGCTCGCGCAGCGAGGCGTCCTCCAGGCGCTCCACGGCCACGGCGAAATCGGCCACGTTTAGGTGGATCACCGCGCGGGGGCGGTCGGCTGACCATACGGGCGGCATGGCAGGCTCCGGCGGAAGAGAGTCACATGAGGTCTGGGTTATGACTCCAGGTTACCGCCGGGCGAACAATTAGTCAACACGTGTATAGTTTGTATTGCGAGGCGGAACCCGCCTCCGGGGGGCCTCCCCTGGCGGGGGGTACTCAGGTTAAGGAGTGGTAATAATTAGATGTTACCGAAAGGCCTCGCCGCCGGGGCCTCACTGCGCCGCGCCAAAGGTGCGCTTGGCCGTGCCGTCGCTGGGCCAAGGCTGATCGGTGAGGCGCACCGGGCCCAGTCCCAAGCCGCCGGCGGCCATCTCGGGCAAGGCGGCCAGGGCCTCGCGCGCCCGTTCCGCCAGGGTGGAAGCCGCGCTTGGCGATGCCCGCAGGATCAACTCCAGACGGCGCTCTGCCCCCTCCCCCACCAAGGCGGCGCGGTAGTCCAGCAGCCCGGGCAGGGCGAAGAGCGCCTCGTCCAAGCGCCACAAGGGCAGGCGCGCCCCGTTCCCCAGATCAAGCACGTTGCCCAGGCGGCCGGGTACCCGGGCCAGGCGGGGCGTGAAGCCGCCGCAAGGGCAGGGCTCGTCCAGCAGGCGGCCCAGGTCGCCGGTGCGGTAGCGCAACAGCGGCATGGCCTCTCGGGTCAGGGTGGTCAGGACCAGCTCGCCCTCCTCGCCCGGCGGCAGCGCCTCGCCGCTGTCCGGATCGATCACCTCGTAGTAGAGGTCCGCGCCGCGCAGGTGATAGCCCTGGTGGGCCGCGCACTCCACCCCGCCGCCCAGGCCGCTCTCGGTCATGCCGTAGTGCTCGAAAACCTCGCATCCCCAGGCCTCATGCACCCTGCGGGCCAAGGCTTGGGGCACGTAGTCGGTGGTGAGCAATACATTGCGCAGCACGCCCCGCAGGCAAGCGGCCTCGGGATGCTCGGCCATGGCCAAGACCTGCACCGGGATGCCCACCATGCAAGCGGCCCGCGCCTCGGCCGCAGCGCGCAGGGCCTGGCCCGCGTCGCCCACCGGGCCATGGTGTACCCCTCGTGCACCCAGAAGGCTCAGGCCCCGGGCCAACAGATCGCCCACGCTGTCCGGAGTGCGCCCGGGCAGGAGTATCAACACGCTGTCCCCCGGCCCCACCATGGTGCTCATGCCGTGGTGAAAAAAGTCCACGGTCAGCTCCAGGTCAGCGTCGCTGAAATAGACCCGCTTGGGCGCGGCGGTGGTGCCCGAAGTGCTCAGGGTCACCACCCGGGCCACCTGGCCCTGAGACACGCAGAGCATGGCCAAATGATGCTCGCGCAAATCCGCCGCCGTGGTGAAGGGCAGAGCGGCCCAGTCCTCCAGGCGCGGCGGGATGCTCATGGGCAGGTGGGCCAGGCGCTCCCGTTGCCAGGGGCTGTGTTCACGCGCGTGGGCCAGCACCGCGCGCAATTTGGCGAGCTGATATTCTTCCAGCGCGGCCGGGTCTGGATCGCGCCCCTCCGGCAGGCCCAGCTTGGCGGCCAGCCAAGGGTGCAGCGGAGTGCGGGCCACGGTCATGGCCGGTAGAGCCGTTGCCCGCGGGCGCTGGTCAGGTTGTACAGGCAAAAGGGCACCCGGCGTCCGTCCGGGGCAATCTGGTGAATGCAGCAATCACGCACCCGCTCCAGGTCCAGGTTCCAGACGTCCTGAAAGGCCATGGCCGATACGGACAAGGTGCGCTGCCGGGCCAGGGAGATGAAATCGTCCAGGGCAATGGGGCCGTCGCAAGCTGCGGGCTCCGACGCGGCCTGGGGCGACAGAGGGCCGGCGGGCGCGGCCCAGTTGCGCGAGACCCGGGCGATGGTGCGCAGCGCCCCCTGCTCCGCCGGCTCGGGGCGGGGGCAACAGGCCGGGTCATGCCCTTGGCTGAGCGCCTGCACCCGGCCGTCGGGGTGCAACAGGAAGTTGCCCTGAAAAGAGCACAGAGAGTTTTCGCAGCCCGGCGGCCGGAAGCTCTCCACCGGAAAGCATCCTTCGCTCTGCTGGTCAATGGCCCGCATCAGCTCGGGCAGGGTGAGGCGCTCGCCGCCCTGCAGGCCGCCGGGGTAGCGCCCGAAGCGGCTCATAGGCTGGAAGTGCACCGCCCGCACCACTGGCGTGCGCTCCTGGGCCAGGGTCAGGATGGGCCCCACCTGGTCCAAGTTGATGCCCGGCACGATGGTGGGCACCAAGACCACGCCCAGACCCAGCTGAGCGCAGGCATCCAGGGCGGCCAGCTTTTCAGCTAGCAAGGGCCGCCCGCGCAGCTTCTGGTAGGCCGCGTCGTCCACGGCGTCGAACTGCAAAAACACCGAGGCCAGCCCGGCGTCGGCCAAGGCCTGGCCATAGGCGCGGTCCCGGGCCAGGCGCAGGCCGTGGGTGTTCAATTGGATGAAGCCGAAGCCCAGCTCACGGCCCAGGGCCACGATGGCGGGCAGGTCGTCGCGGGTGGTGGGCTCGCCGCCCGAAAGCTGGATGTTGCAACCGCCGCCGCTCTTCAGCAAGGCCCGGTACCAACTCTCGATCAGCTCCAGGCTGGGCTCGGGGCCCTTGGCCGGGGCGTCGGCGTAGCACACCGGGCAGCCCAGGTCGCAGCCCGTGGCCACGTCCATGACCGCGGTGCAGGTTCGCTGGCGATGCTCGGGGCACAGGCCGCAGTCAAAGGGGCAGCCCGCGTCCACTCGGGTCTCGCTGTAGGCCAGAGGGGCCGGGGTCTTGGGGCGTTGCCAGGTGGCGAACTCCGGCGGGCCGCGCCAGATCAGGGTGCGAAACTCGCCGTGCTCGGGGCATTGCTTGACCTGGTAGACATCCTGCCCCGCGAACTCGCGGCGGGCCGGGATGCGGGCCAGGCACTCCGGGCACAGGCTTTGGCCCTCGGCGGGGTCAGTATTCATCCACATGCCCCGGGTCGGCTGGGTCGAAGCCATGGGCCACGAGCAGCTCCATCACCTTGGCAAAGGCCTCGGCCACCATTTCGCCGCATTTCTGCTGGGGCTGGCGAGGGGCGTCAGCCCCCAGGATGGCCTCGCAGGTGGTGCCGCCGTTTTCGCCTTGGGCACGCGCGGCGAACCACTCGCCCAGCTCTTGCAGCATGGGCATGAAGGCGGGCGACTCCTCCTCGCCTTGGCCCCCCTTGCCCGCATACAAGGCCAGCACGCAGGCCCCGCCGCTGAGCACCCCGCAGGTGCCCGCGCCCATGCCGCAGCCAAAGGCCAGCCCGGCCAGGGCGCGAATCATATCCGGGTTCTCGCGCCCCTGGGTCTCCAGGGCCAGAGCCATCATGATCTGGCTGCAATAGAGGCCTTGCGCGGCCAGGCGCATCACCCTGAGCATGGTGTCGTCCATGTCTAATCCTTTCGCCGGGCAATGAGCAGGAAGTAGCCGGGCCGTAGGGCTCTGGCGCGGGCGGCCAAGTCGCAGCCCGCCTCGCATTCGCCCCAAAGGGCGGCGGCCGAGCCGTGGGCCCAGGCCAGCTGGGCGGCCAGGCGGGTCAGCAAGGGGGAATGGTCCTCCCAGATGACCGGCTCCAGGCCTGCCTCCTGGAGCAGACTCTCCAGATGCCCTGGTGTCATGGCCCCTCCCAGGCAGCCGGGCAGGGGCGCGGCGGTGGCGTCTTGGGGCTCCCCGCGCAAATAGAGGTCGCTCAGGGCCAGGCGGCCGTTGGGGCGCAACACGCGGCGGCACTCGGCCAGCGCCGCGCCGGGATCGGGGCACAGGGAGAGCACGCATTCGCAGAGCAGGCCGTCCAGGCTGGCCGGCGCGACGGGCAGGGCCTGGGCATGGCCCCGCAGCAGGGTCAGCCCGGCGTGGACCTCGCGCGCCTCGCCCAGCAGAGAGCCCGACAAATCCACGCCCAAAACGCGCAGCCCGCGCGAGGCCAGGAAAGCCGCGCTGGCGCCCAGGCCGCAGCCCAGGTCCAACACCCGGCTGCCGGGTGGCCAAGCGGCCAACTCCAGGGCCCGCTCGGTCAGTTCCAAGCCGCCGGGGCGCAGGCACGGCCCGGTGACCGCGCGCAAATCAGGGGATTCAAAAGGAGCGAGCGCCTGGCTCACTTGTCCTCCAGGATCTGCTCCACCTCGGCCATCTTGCCCAGGGCCAACTCCTCGCTGATCAGGACCAGGCCGCAGCGCGGGCAGCGAGGCAGCTCGGCGGTGAACTCGTTGCCCAGATACTCCACCACCACCGGGGCGGGTTCCAGCTTGCCGCCGCATTTGCAGCAGGTCCACTCCAGGTCGCCGGGGCGGATGTTGTCGGTGTTCATGCTCACGGCCTTGCCCTCCCCTTCACCTGCATGCGGTGGGCATAGGCGTTGTGCACCCTATAGCCCTCGCCTTCTGGGGTGTACTCCACCCAGAAGACCGCCTTGTAGGGCTGATAGGAGGCGAGGAAATGACCGCTCTCGGGATGGCAAAGCTTGTCGCCCTGGGCCTCGGCCTCGAAAATGACTTTCTGAATATCTTCAATGAGGATGCGCCGCTCTTCCAAAAGAGGGGCCACCTCGGGCGGAATGATCAGCTTCACTTGGCGATGAGCCTCCATGGCGGGCGCTTCCTCTCCCCACAAATCTCGCAACAACCCGGCCTTTAGCCGGGCCCGGTTCTCCCGCCGCTGGGACCAGCCCGGATTGGGGCGGGCGGCCGGGTCGTCCTCGCCCTGGGGCGGGAAGAACAAATCCAAGGCATGCAGAGCCCGCTTGCCCACCGAGGCCAGGCGGTCGCGGCACACCGCGCAATAGGCCAGGTAGTCGCGCTCGCTCTGGCCGGCGCGCCGGGTGATCACCTCGCGGGCCAGGGGCGGGTTGGCGGTGCTCATCAGCCCGCCGTAGCCGCAACATTCGGTGAGCTCGCGGCCCAGCTTCAGCTCCTCCAGCTCCACCCCGGCTTTGCCCACCACCCCCCGCACCGCCTGCTGGGCGGCCTTGTCGTGGCGGGTGGTGCAGGGGTCGTGCATGGCCAAGGCCCCGGCGGGCGGGGCTTGCATTGGGGCCCCGGTCTCGGCCAGCACCTCCCACAAAAAGCGCTGCTCCACTTCGGGCAGATGGCGGCGAAACACATCCACGCAGGAGGGGCAGGCCATGATCAGCGGCGGCGAGCCCAGGGCCTGCCAATCCTCTTTCCAGGCGGCCAGAGCCTCGGCCAGCATGGCTTCCTGCCCGCCCCAATAGGCCGGGGCCCCGCAGCAGGCCAACATGAGCCCCACCCCGCCCGGCAGCGAGGCGCAGAGGTGTTCGTACACCGCGCGCACCTGGCCCGGGGCCGAGGCCGGTAGCTGGCAGCCGGGGTAGAACAGATAGGCGCTGGCCGCGTGGCCGGGCTGGTGCTTGGCCAGGCGGAACTCTTGGCCCAAGCTGAAGCGCATGTCCAAGAGGGCGAACTCGTGGGCCGAAGGCGGCATCTTGCCCTTGGCCACCATGCCCTGGCGGGTGGCCAGGCAGAGATCCTGCATGGCGAAGTCCTCGGGGCACACCGCCTCGCACAGGCCGCACAGGGAGCATGAGTTGATCAGCTTGTTGGCCTGGCGCGCGCCCATGACAATGGACTGGTTGTTGTATATTTCGCGGGCGTACTTCTTGGGGTAGGCCCCGAAATTTTCCAGATAAGGGCAGACCTTGACGCATTCCAGGCAGTGGCATTGCAGGCAGCGCGCCGCCTCGGTGGCCGCCGCCTCGTCGCCGTAGCCCTCCGGCCCGGCGGGCACCATGGGCAGGGACTCCACCCCCTCCAGGCTGGTGAACAGGCGGGTTTCCTGGGGGCCGTCGTTCTCGCGACTCATGCCCGGAGCAACTCCCTGCATCAGGCGGTCCAGGGAGGCAGCCCCCCAGCGGCCCTGGGCCGCGGCCCACACCGGCGAGAAACCCTCGGGCCAGGCCAGGCCGCCCGCGAACACGCCCTCGCGCGCGGTGGCCTGCACTGGCCGGGCGGTCACGGGCCGGCCGTCCTCGCCGCGCTCCAGGGGCCAGGCCTCGGGGTCCAGGACATCCACGGAGAGGAACACCCCGTCGTGGTTATCCAGTAAATCATCCAGGATGCCGGGGTCGTCCACTGGAGCCTCGGCCTTCACCTTGAGGCCCAGCTTGTTCAGCAGCTCCAGTTCCTCGTCCCAGGCCTGGTCCGGCACTTGTCCGGCGTAGTGCTCCCTGAGGCCCTGGGCCAGGGCGGCCCCGGGTTCGTACAGCGTGACCTGGTAGCCCTTGCGGAGCAGATCGCCGGCGGCGGTGAGGCCCGCCAGGCCGCTGCCCACCACGGCCAGGCTCTTGGGCTTATTGGGCACCGGGGCGGGCTTGCGGCGGGGGCGGGGGTGGGAGACGCAGGCCCGCTCCAATAGATGAATGGCAATGGGGTCGCCAACCTCGCCGCGCTTGCACTGGTCGCGGCAGGGGGCGTCGCAGATGCGGCCCAGCACGGCGGTCAGCGGCATGGTGCGCAGCAGCACCTGCCAGGCCCCGGCCCAGTCCTGGGCCGCCGCCTTGGCGCAGAGGGCGCGGCCGTCCACGTGCAGGGGGCAGGCGGCAATGCACCAGGGCTGTTTTTCCTCGATGCAGCGCGCCTCCCATTGGCGCAGATCCAATTGCTCCATGGCCGCTCCCCTTGCCTGTAAACCAGCCTCCGGCCCGCCCCGGTCCGCCTATTTCAATGATACAACAACGGGCCGCAAAAAAAGCGCGGCCGGGGCGGCTCGGCCCCGGCCGCGAGGGTGGTTGACGCTAGGCCGGCATGGCGGCCAGCACCTTTTCGGGCCGCGCGGGCAGCTTGGTCACCCGTGCTCCGCAGGCGTTGTAGATGGCGTTGATGATCGCCGCGTGGGGGCAGGTCAGGGGCAGCTCGCCCACCCCGGCCGCGCCGAAGGGACCGGCGGGACGCGGGGTCTCCACGTAGATGATCTCCATATCGTCCGGGATCATCTTGGCGTAGGGGAAGCCCGCGCCCACCATGGTGGAGTGCTTCTGAATGTCCTCGAAGTCCTCGGTGAGGGCCAGGCCCACGCCCTGGGCCAAGCCGCCGTAGATCTGGCCGTCGGTGACCAGGCGGTTGTTCACCTTGCCGATGTCGGCCACCAGGGTCATCTTCTCCACCGTGGTCTTGCCGGTGGCCACTTCCACCGCCACCTCGGCCAGGAACACGCCGTACATGTACACCGAGAAGGGATCGCCCTGGCCGTTCTCATCGCAGTTGGAGGCCGGGGCGGTCCACTTGCCGTCGTACTTCACCGGGATGCCGTCGCCCATCATCTCGTCGAAGCTGCGGTAGGTGCCGTCTTCCTTCTTCATGGCCTCCAACAGAAGCTCACAGCCCACCTTGATGGCCATGCCGGTCATCACCTGGGAGCGGCTGCCGCCGGAAGGCCCGCTGTTGGGGGCCAGGGCGGTGTCGTTCATCACCAGGTGAATCTGTTCCGGGGACAGGCCCAGGGGCCGCAGGGCCTCGTGGGCGGTGCCCAGGGCGCCCATGTCCGCGCCCTGGCCGTGGTCCTGCCAGCAGGAGTACACCGTAACGCTGCCGTCCTGGTTCAGCTCCACCTGCACCTCCGAGGCGTCGGGGCCGTCCAGGCCGCAGCCGTAGACCCCCACGGACACGCCCACCCCGCGCTTTACCTCGGGGGTGGATTCCGCCTCGGCCTTGGCCTTGGCCGCCTCGTACTTGGGCCGGATGAGGTCGATCATCTCGGGCAGGGAGTAGACCTCGGGGTCCTGGCCGGTGGGGGTGGTGGAGCCGGGGCGGTAGACGTTCTTGTAGCGCAGTTCCAGGGGGTCCATGCCCAGCTTCTCGGCCAGCTCGTCCATGAGCACCTCGGAGGCGAACTCGCTCTGGGGCGAGCCGTAGCCCCGGAAGGCCGAGCCCCAGGCGTGGTTGGTGCACACGGTGCGGCCCTCGCCCCGGATGGCCGGGATGTCGTAGCCCGCTCCCATGAACTGGGCCCCGCGCAGGGTGAGGAGGTCACCGAACTCGGAGTAGGGGCCGTGGTCCACGGACCAGTCGGTCTCCAGGCCCAAAAGCTTGCCGTCGTTGTCGGCGGCCAGGCGCAGGTTCATGAAGAAGGGCGAGCGCTTGCCGGTGTAGGTCATCTGTTGGTAGTAGTCGTAGCGCAGGAACACCGGCTGGCCGGTGGCCAGACAGGCCGCGCCCACCAGGGCCTCCATGGTGGGGCTGAACTTGTAGCCAAAGGTGCCGCCGGCCGGGTTTTGCACCATCACCAGGTTGGCCAGGTCCACCCCCATGCCTTCGGCGATCATGGCCGCGTGCAGATGCAGGCCGATGGACTTGGAGTGAATGTAGAGCTTGCCCTCTTTGTTGAGGAAGGCGAAGCCCACGTCCGGCTCGATGGGCATGTGGGGCTGGCGGCCCACGTAGAAGTCGTCTTCCACCACCGCGGCCGCGCCGTCGAAGATGGGCCCGGTGTCCTCGCCCTTGGCGATCTTCTGGATGTAGTAGATGTTGGGGGTGCCGGGGTGGATCTCCATGGCGTCCTCGGCCATGGCCTCGGGCGCGCTCATGTAGGCGGGCAGCTTCTCCAGCTCCACCTTCACCTTTTCCGCCGCCGCCTCGGCCTGGGCCGGGGAATGGGCGCAGACGATGGCGATGGCGTCGCCGTATTGATAGACCTTCTCGTCGCAGAGAATGGGCCGGTCCCAGCCGTCGCCCAGGTTGGTGGGGAAGGTGATCAGGCCGGTGATGCGGTTCTTGCCCTTGATGTCCTTGGCGGTGATGACCTTTTCCACCCCGGGCATGGTCTCGGCCTCGCTGGTGTCCACCGAAAGGATGTTGGCGTGGGACACATCTGCCTGCACCAGGGCCAGGTGCAGGGTGTTGGCCGGCATCTTCAGGCCCAGGTCCGCGCCGTAGTCCAGGGTGCCGGTCACCTTGGCCAGGGCCGAGGGGCGGGGGTATTTCCCGCCCCAGATGCGGCCGTCCTCGGGCAGCTTGTAGGACAGCTCCTTGAGGGTCATCTTGCCGTTCAAGACTTTGGCCGCGTCCATCACCGAATCCACCAGCTGCTTGTAGCCGGTGCAGCGGCAGGCGTTGCGGTGCACCTGGAACCAGGAGCGGATGTCCTCGCGGCTCGGGTCTGGGTTGCTTTCCAGCAGGGCCTTGGCCGAAACGATGAAGCCCGGGGTGCAGAAGCCGCACTGGGCGCCGCCGTGCACCATCCAGGCCACTTGTAGGGCATGGGGATGGCTGGGCGTACCCACGCCTTCGATGGTAAGGACGGAAGCGCCGTCGGGAACCTTGGACATTTTGGTGACGCAGGAGCGCACCAGCTTGCCGTCCAGGATCACGTTGCAGGCGCCGCACTGGCCTTCGCCGCAGCCGACCTTGGTGCCGGTGAGGCCCAGGCCTTCCCTGATCACGTTGGCCAAGGACTCGTCGGCGTAAGCCACCACGGTCTTGGGCTGGCCGTTGATCGTCAGAGTTCTTTTAAGCATTTTTCATCCCCTTTGGTCTAATGTGGGCTTTCCTTTTGGCCTTCTTGGGCAGCGCCCTGAAATAACTAGCAAAACATGCACGCCAACGCATACGCGCCGGCAATTACTCGCCTACACCACGACCGGCGATAATGCGCATCACCATTCCGAAAGCCAATTTTCGTCGGGCAGGTGCGTTGCCGATGAAACCGCGAGTGCGATTCCGTTGAAGCCAAGGTTGTGGTGATGATGTTGCACATTTACCGGATGTGCGCCCCAGGGCCCAGCTGTGGCCGAGCCGCCTGAATTAACTTTTTCGTGCGGGTAGCTTCATGGTGACGCGCCGGGTTCGGCAAAGTCAAGCCGCGTTTTGGCGGCGCACTGGCGGCAGTGCGCCGGGGCGGCCGGCCCGATTATGCTCCGGCCGGCCGGCTGCTCTGGAAGCGCCCGGACAAGCCTTAATATTTGAGCATTTCCAATCAACGGGGCTGACGGGGAAATCGGTCACCAGCTAATTTCATACGATGCGCCCCGCTTGAGCTGGCCCAAAATCACGCCGCCAGCCACGCCTTCCGGCGAGGCTCATTGCTGGGTCAGCTTGCCCAGAGCCTTGCTGAAGGGGTTGTTAAATGGCTGCGGCTTTTCGGGGGCCTTTTTCTTGGCCATGGGCTTCTTGCCGCCCCGCCGCTCCCCGCCGCCTCCCGGCGCCCGGCGCGCCCGCTCGGCAAAGGGGTCCTTTTTCATGGACAGGGAGATGCGGCCCCGGGCCAGGTCCAGGTCGATCACCGTGACCTCCACCTGCTGCTGCACCTTTACCTCCTGGCGGGGGTCCTTTACGAAACGGTCGGCCAAATGGCTGATATGCACCAAGCCGTCGTTGTGCACCCCGATGTCCACGAAGGCCCCGAAGTTGGTCACGTTGGTGACCACCCCGGGCAGCTTCATGCCGATCTGCAAATCCTCGGGCGCATGCACCCCCTCGGCAAAGGAGAAGGCCTCGAAAGCCGAGCGCGGGTCGCGGCCCGGCTTGGCCAGCTCGGCCAGGATGTCGTTCACCGTGGGCAGGCCCACCCGCTCGCTCACATAGTCCTTGGCCTTGATGCGGCCGCGCAGCTCCTGGTCCTTGAGCAGGTCCTCCAGCTGGCAAGCCAAATCCCGGGCCATCTGCTCCACCACGGGGTAAGACTCCGGGTGCACCGCCGAGGCGTCCAGGGGGTTGTCGCCCTGGTTGATGCGCAAGAAGCCCGCCGCCTGCTCAAAGGCCTTGGGCCCCAGGCGGGGCACCTTCAGGAGATCCTGGCGGCTGGCAAAGGGCCCGTTCTCCTCGCGGTGGCGCACTATGTTCTGGGCCAGGGAGGCGCCCACCCCGGAGACCATGGCCAAGAGCTGCGGGCTGGCCGTGTTCAGCTCCACGCCCACCGCGTTGACGCAGCTGACCACCACGTCTTCCAGGCTGCGGGCCAACGAACCCTGGTCCACGTCGTGCTGATACTGCCCCACCCCGATGGCTTTGGGGTCGATCTTGACCAGTTCGGCCAGGGGGTCGACGAGACGGCGGCCGATGGACACGGCCCCGCGCACCGTGAGGTCCAGATCCGGGAACTCCTGGCGGGCCACCTCGGAGGCGGAGTAAACGCTGGCCCCGGACTCGCTGACCATGACCACGGTGACGCCCGCTATACCCAGGCCGCGCACCAGTTCCTCGGTCTCCCGGCTGGCTGTGCCGTTGCCGATGGCCACTGCCTCGATGCCGTAATCCTTGATCAGGCGACGGAGCTTTTCGCCGGCGGCCTTGCGCTGATTGTCGCTCATTAGATTAATCAGATCGTAGTGCTTCAGGTCGCCCTGCTCGTTGAGGCAGGCCACCTTGCAGCCGGTGCGATAACCCGGATCGATGGCCAGCACCCGCTTGGCGCCCAAGGGCGGGGCCATCAACAGCTCACGCAGGTTCTCGGCAAAGACCCTGACCGCCTCTTCCTCGGCCCGCTTGCGCAACACGGTGCGCAGCTCGATCTCCATGGCCCGGCCCAACAGGCGTTTGTAGCTGTCGGTGACCGCCAGGCGCACCTGCTCGGCGCAGGGGCCGTCGTTGCGCACGAACATTTTTTCCAGGATGGCGATGGCCTCTTCCTGGGCAGGCTCCACCCGGAAAATGAGGTGCCCTTCCTTCTCACCCCGGCGGATGGCCAGGATGCGGTGGCCGGCGGCGGCCGCGGCGGGCTCGCTCCACTCGAAGTAGTCCTTGAATTTCTGGCCCTTCTCCTCCTCGCCGCTCATCACCTGGCTGCGCAGCACCGCCTTTTCGGCGTACAGGGCGCGCATGGCCGCGCGGGCCTCGGCGTCCTCGTTGATCTGCTCGGCGATGATGTCCCGCGCCCCGGCCAGGGCGTCCTCCGCGCTCTCCACGCCCTTTTCGGCGTCCACGTACTGGGCCGCCTCCCCGGCGGGGTCGCCCGTGGCGGGCTGGGCCATAACATACTCGGCCAGGGGCTCCAGGCCCTTCTCGCGGGCCATCATGGCCTTGGTGCGGCGCTTGGGCTTGAAGGGCAGGTACACGTCCTCCAGCTCGGCCATGCTGGCCGCTTCGCCCACCTTGGCCTCCAGCTCGGGGCTCAAGAGGTTGCGCTCGGTCAGGGACTTGAGGATGGCCGCGCGCCGGGCGTCCAGCTCCTTGAGCTGGTCCAGGCGGTCGCGGATGGCGATGATGGCCACCTCGTCCAGGGAGCCGGTGACTTCCTTGCGGTAGCGGGCGATGAAAGGGACGGTGCTCCCCTCTTCCAAAAGGGCGGCGGTGGCCCGCACCTGGGGCAGAGAGATGGAGAGTTCCTCGGAAACTTGGGACAGGTTGGCCGCGCTTGCCGGCTGGGTTTCGCTCAAGGTGTAGGCTCCGGAAAGGTTGCTGGTTTTTTTATACGATCGCGTAGGGGTGAATTAGTGGCGGATCATTAGCGGAGAAGGGTTGGTACAAAAACAGAACATTGCTAAGCGAGAATTACCATGCGTTCAAAAAACAAGCAAGCCGGTCATAGTTTATTTGCCATGCACACATACTCAACCAATTGGCCTCCCACCCACGGCCCGAAGGTCAGAGCTTCGCATTGACAATGCGTTTTACCCGTTGCCCTTCCCGGAACTCTTTTTCCGCTATGCCAAGCAGCTCCAAGGCATTTTCCAGGGTTCTGACCACCTTCACCTTAATATCCGCATCACTCATGTAAGCCTCGAAAAGCCGGGCCATGCCAAAGCTGAAATCCGAGGGGGTCACAAAAACGCAATGCTCTCCACCCAGTTCATTTTCATAGAATGAACCCAAGCGGACGAAATCATCCATACTATAGGCAGGCATGGGGGCATCTTCGAGGTCAGTAAAATCCACGATTTTTTTCATGGGTGGGACATAGTGTTCGTCAGCGGCTAACTCTCTTAAATGACAAATCAACTCTTCAATGGAGAGAGCCTTGGACATTTTCACGTAAACCAGACGCAAACTAGGTACTATTTGGTAACTTACAGACATGGTATCAACCTAAAACCATGAGGCAGGGGGAACGATGAGGCGCCATGCGCCCACCGACGGAGATCTCTGCGCGAAATCGGGGACCCAGGTTTAATGATCCCGCGGGTCAGCCGCTCCATGTAACGTTTAGTTTGCTTGCCGTGCAAATGCCGAATTGATCTTTTTGCCTTATATCAAAAGATCAGCATCGCCTGAAAGCCATTTTTCGCTGTCTCTCGCACAATTTGTGCTAAATATCACAAGCCAGCCCCAGGAGCAAGCACTTAGAGCAAACAAAACACTGGCCCGGCATGAGCCCCAAAAGACCAGGGGCGGGGATGACCCCCGCCCCTGGCTGGTTTAGCAAGTAAGAACCTAGGCTTCGCCGTCCTCGAAGGGGTTCTTGGTCTCCCCGTCCCAGGCGGTGACCGCTGGCTGGGGCTTCAAGTTCACGTGCAGCTGGAACACGTCGGGACGGGCGTAGTGGCCCGGGGTGTCCAGGTCGAACTTGCCCCGCACGATCTGGTCCAGGTCCAGGTCCGCGGTGAGAATGCAGGGACCGTCGAACTCCGGCCCGGCCAGCACCTGGCCCAGGGGGTCGATGATGCAGCTTCCCCCACGCATCATCACCGTGGCCGGGTCGTCCTCGGGCATGGGGGTGGAGCATTCGGGGTAATCGCCTAGGTGCACGTATTGGCAGGAGCTGAGCACGAAGCAGCGCCCCTCCAGGGCGATGAAGCGCATGGTGGGCAGGTTGGTCTCGCGGTCGTCGGCCGTGGGGGCCAAATAGAGCTGCACACCCTGGGAGTACATGTACATCCTGAGCATGGGCATGTAGTTCTCCCAGCAGATCACCGAGCCGATCTTGCCCACCTCGGTGTCGATCACCGGCATGGTGGAGCCGTCGCCGAAACCCCACACCAGGCGCTCCATGGCCGTGGGCATGAGCTTGCGGTGCTTGCCCAACATGGAGCCGTCCGGCCCGAAGAAGAGCGCCGTGCAGTAGAGGGTGCCCCCCTCGCGCTCCATGACCCCGATGGTCAGGTAGACCCCCGCCTCCTTGGCCGCCCGCCCCAGAGCCTCGGTGGCCGGTCCGGGCACCTCGATGGAGCCTTCGTAGTACTTGCGGAAGTCCTCACGCCCCTCGGGGAAGCGCATCCCCACCCGGGCCCCGAAGTCCCAGCCCTTGGGGTAGCCCGAGATAAAGGCCTCGGGGAACAGCACCAGGCGCGCTCCCTTGTCCGCCGCCTGCTTGGTCAGATCGGCCACCTTGGCCACCGTGGCCATGGCATCGAAAACCACCGGAGAATCCTGGACCACCGCGACCCGCACCATGCTCATGTGACTATCTCCTTTATGCAACGCACCCGCCCATGGCCGGTGTTGAACTGTCTCACGCGCTCGGGGGCTCCTTGCCGATGCGGCCGCGCCTGGCGGCCAGGACCGCGGCTCATGCCGGCAGGAACCCGCCTGGCTACACCATCAGGTATTTCTCTTTGATCTGCGGCCGGCTTTCCAGCTCGGCCATGCTCCCCTCGAACTTGACCTCTCCTCCTTCGATCACATAGGCCCGGTCAGCTATGGAGGTGGCGAAGGCCAGGTTCTGCTCGGCGAAGAGTATCGCCAGGCCCAGGGATTTCAGGTACTTGATCTGGCGGGAAAGCTCCTGGACCACCACCGGGGCCAGCCCCTCCACGGGCTCGTCCAATAATAGCAAAGTGGGGTTGCCCATGAGGGTGCGGCCGCAGGAAAGCATCTGCTGCTCCCCGCCGCTGAGATATCCCGCGTGATTGCCCGCCAGGGGCTCCAGCTCGGGGAAAAGCTCGTAGATGCCCTCCAGGGTCCATTTTTTCATAGCGTCGGAAATGGGCGGCTTGGCGCCGATCTCCAGGTTCTCCCGCACGGTGAGGTCCGGAAAAACCAGGCGCTCGTCGGGCACGTAGCCGATACCCAGGCGGGCGATGCGAAAAGGCGCCAGGCCCAGCAGCTCCGTCCCGCCGTAGGTCACCGAGCCCTGTTTGGCGGGCACGATGCCCATGATGGTTTTGAGAGTTGTGGTCTTGCCCACCCCGTTGCGGCCCAGCAGGCAGACGCACTCGCCGTCATTCACCTCCAGGGACACCCCGAACAGGATGTGGCTGGTGTCGTAGAAGGTGTGGATGTCTTTTACGATAAGTTTGGCCATCAGCTG
Organism: Desulfarculaceae bacterium; assembly: GCA_020444545.1. NCBI lineage: Bacteria > Pseudomonadati > Thermodesulfobacteriota > Desulfarculia > Desulfarculales > Desulfarculaceae > Desulfarculaceae bacterium. The sequence goes on from JAHLKT010000004.1 coordinate 420,691, forward strand.
TGCTCGCCCAGATAGATCTTTTGGACCAGGGGATTCTCCCGCACCTCCTGGGGGCTGCCGGTGAACAGCAGCTCGCCCCGGTGCAGCAGGGAAACCTTGCGCGCGTGGCGAAACACCACGGACATGTCGTGCTCGGTGAACAGGATGGTCACCTTCAGCTCCTGGTTGAGCCGGTCCACCAGGGCCATGGCCTCGCGGGTCTCGTCCAGGGACATGCCCGCAGTGGGCTCGTCCAGGAGCAGGAGCTTGGGCTTGCCCGCCAAGGCGATGGCCAGCTCCAGCTTTTTCTTGTCGCCCTGGGAAAGCTCGCCGGCCACCACCTTGCGCCGCTCGGTGAGGGCGCACCGCTCCAGGATCTCGCCGGTCTCGCGGTTGCCCACCCGGCGGGCCAGCTTGTAGAGGTTGAACTCCAGGCCGCGCCGCGCCTGCACCGCCGAGCGCACGTTCTCCCACACCGTGAGCTGGGTGAAGATGTTGCTCACCTGAAAGGCCCGGGTGATGCCGTCCATGGCGATGCGGTGGGGCGCCCGCCGGGTTATGTCCCGGCCCATGAACTTCACCTGCCCCGAGTCGGGCACGTGGTAGCCGGTGATGAGGTTGAACAGGGTGCTCTTGCCCGCGCCGTTGGGCCCGATTATGGCCGACTGCTCGCCGGGCTCCAGACGCAGGCTAAGGTTGTTGGTGGCGTGCAGGCCGCCGAAGCTCTTGTTGAGTCCCTCTATCTCCAGGATGCCTTGGCTCATGAGGATTCTCCGGACCGCGCGGCCTCTGGCGCCGCGTCCTCGGGGAGGTAGTCATGGTGCTTGAGCGGGGACAGGCGCTTGTCCAGCAGGGAGAGCACCCCGCCGGGCAGATAGAGCACCAGGAAGAGAATGATGAGCCCGATGGTCAGGGGCCAGTACACCGTGAACTGGGTTATGTAGGCGTTCAGGAAGGTGTAGATGGCCGAGCCCACCAGGGGGCCGGTGAGAAAGCCCGCCCCGCCGATGAGCGACATGAACACCGCCATGCCCGACTGCACCCAGCCCAGGAGGAAAGGCGACACGCTGCGCTGGAAGGGCCCCCACAGCGCCCCGGCCACCCCGGCGAAGGCCCCGGCCAACACGAAGTTGGCCAGCATGACCAGGCGCACGTTGATGCCCAGGAACACCGCGCGCCGCTGGTTGTCGCGGATCATGCGCAGGGTGTAGCCGAAGGGCGAGTTGGTGATGCGCCAGAGCAGCACGGTGCACCCGGCCACCACGATCAGCACCAAATAGTAGTAGTTGACCACCTCGCTGAAGATGCCCGGCGGCATGATGCCCTGGATGCCGTCGTCGCCCTTGGTGAAGCTGTACCAGGAGAAGACCAGGTAGTAGAGCAGCTCGCCGAAGGCCAGGCTGAGCAGGGCGAAGTAGATGCCCGTGAGGCGCACGCAGAAATAGCCCACGACAAGGGCACACAGGGCCGATACCGGCATGGCGATGAGCAGGGACAGGAAAAAGTCCAAGTAGCCCACCTGCCCCACCGGGGATTGCAGGGCCCGCATCAAGAGGGCGGTGGAATAGGCCCCCACCCCGAAAAAGGCGGCGTGGCCGAAGGTGATCTGGCCCATGTAGCCGTAGATCAGGTTGAAGCTCATGGCGAACAGGCCCAGGATGAGTATCTCGGCGGCCACGATGGTCGGAAACTCCCCGGGCAGCAGGGGCACCAGCAAAAAGGCCACCCCCAGCACCAGGGACACCGGGCCGGTGAGGCCGTAGGTTTGGTACAGGCGGAGCCAGAAGCCTCTCTTGGTTGCGTTATTCATTGCAGCACCTCGAAATTTTCTAGAAACGCATCTCGGTTCCGAAGAGGCCCCAGGGCCGCCAGATGAGCACCCCCACCAGGATCAGGAAGATGATGGCCAGGGAGCCGTCGGGCCAGACCAGGATGGAGAAGGCGTAGACCACCCCCACGATGATGGAGGCCACGAAAGTGCCCAGGATGCTGCCGAACCCGCCGATGACCACCACCGCGAAGCACTGGATGATCATGTCCATGTCCACCCCCAGGCCGATGGGCATGATGCCCAGGAACAGCCCGGCGCAGAAGGCGGCGATGGCCACGCCCATGCCGAAGACCCCGGCGTAGATGTTGGGGATGTTGATGCCCAGGGCGCTGACCATCTCCCGGCTGAAAACCGCCGCCCGCACGATGCGGCCGTAGCGGGTGCGTTGCAAAAACCACCACAGCCCGCCCGCCACCACCATGCCCGAGATGATGATCACGAACAAATAGGGGCTCACGTAGGAGCCCATGATCTCCATGGGCTCGATGGGCAGGAAGATGCGCCGGTTCTCCACCCCCCACCCCAGCTTGATCACGTCGCTGATGATCAGGATCAGCGCGAAGGTGAGCAGCACCTGCTCGGGCAGCTCGCGCTGGTACATGCGCCGGATGATGAAGCGCTCCAGCATCCAGCCCACCCCGAACATCACCGCCGTGGCGGCCACGATGGCCGGGACCAGGAGCAGACCGAAGGGCCCGGCGATCCCGGTGAGGAAGCTGTAGAAGGAGTAGGTCACATAGCCCGCCAGCAGCCAGAGGGTGGCATGGGCGAAGTTCAGGATGTTCATCACCCCGAAGATGAGCGACAGCCCGGCCGAGAGCAGGAAAAGCATCATGGCCCGGGACAGCCCGCTGAAGAGCTGGATCAACAGGGCGCTGGCGTCAAACGGCATGTGAAAAACCTCCTGGTGCGAATCCCTCCGAGCGCCCCCACGCGGGGCAAGGCGGAAAGGCTCCGGGGAGAGCGCGCCCCCCGGAGCCTTGGGGATCAGCTACGTTTCTTCTGCACCTTTTGAACCTCGTCGCAGCTGGGCATCCAGACCTTGTCGCCGGGCACCACGATCAGGGTCTTGGGATCGAACACCGGGATGGGCCATTCCTTGCTGTTGGCCACCTCGCCCACGTAGGAGGGGCAGTCGAGCTGGTTGTTGCACTCGCGGAACTTCAGCTTGCCCCGGCAGGTGTCGATGGTGGCGCCGGTGAGGGCCTTGCGCATGGCCTCGTTGTTCACCGAGCCGGCCTTGGCGGCCGCCTGATCCAGGCCGTTGAGCGCGTCGAAGTACATGCAGGCGAAGTCGTCGGGGAAGTCATCCTTGCCGAACTTGGCCTGATAGATCTTCATGTACTCCTGCATCATGGGGTACTGCATGTTGGCGAAGAAGGGGCAGCGGTTGATGCCGATGATGCCCCTCGGCAGGGTCTTGGCCTGCTGGATCAGCTCGGTGACCGGCAGGAACACGCCGGGATAGGCCACCTTCTTCAAAAGGCCCATGGCCTTGGCCTGCTGCAGGAAGGTCTCGTTGTCCTTGCCCGCGATGGCCCCGAACATGAAGTCCGGCTTCATGGCCATGATGGCGGTGATGTAGGAGCTGAAGTCGGTCTCGCCCAGGCGGCACCACAGGGCCTTGATCAGCTTGGCCTCGGGCGCGGCCTTGGCCAGCTCGCTCACGAACACCCGCTGGGAGTCGCGGCCCCACTCGTAGTCCTGGCCCAGGGTGACGAACTTGTTCCAGCCGCGCTTCTTGATCATCTCGGCCACGGCCACCACGGTGGCCCCGGACTGCATGCGGCTGTTGGGGCCGAACATGAAGGAATACGGAGTGTAGTTCTCGTTGACGATCTTGGAGCTGTTGCTGGTGGCGGCCAGGTGCAGCACCTTGTGCTCGTGGATGATCTCCTGGATGGCCATGGCCACGGCGCTGCTCCAAGTGCCGATGATGCACTGGACCTTCTCGTTGAGGATCAGCGAACGGGCCTCGCGGGCGCCCACGTCGGGCTTGGTCTGGGTGTCGCGGAAGTAGAGCTCGATGGGATGCTTGCCCAAGAGGCCGCCGCGCTTATTGATCTGGGCGGCAATGAGGGGCAGGCCCTTGATGGGCCGGGCAGAGTAGTTGGCCCCCGGTCCGGTGGTGGGCAGGCACACCCCGATGCGGTAGGGCTCGGCCGAACCGGCCCGCACCCAGCGGGGCAGCAGGGCGATGGTCCCGGCCGCCACGGAGGTGACCAGGAAGTCGCGCCTGCTTATGCCGTGCAGTTTCTTTGTAAGGTCGTCCTTCGCGCCGCTCATGATTCCTTCTCCTCCTCGCTTTGCTGCGATGGTGCGCCGCTCGTCAATCCCCCCGGTCTCATGGCGCCGGGCAAAATCCTTGAATGCGGCTATGGTTCTTCATAACCTTGCAAAATGCAGTTCAACGCCGTCTGCCAGTGCTCCTTGGCGATCTTCTTGGCCTTGCGGGCGTCCTTGGCCTTGATGGCGTCGTATAGGTCTTGGTGGAAATCACGGAACCCCGGGATCTGGGGGGTGAGATAGGCCACCTGAAGCCCCACCCAGGCCGTCTCGTAGAAGTTGACCAGCATGTCGGTGAGAAAATCGTTCTTGCCCATCTTGGCGATGGCCAGGTGGAAGCCAATGTCCAGTTGGAAGCGCTTTCCGTCGTAGACGATGTTGGCGTAGTCCAGGTAATCCTGGTGCGCCTGCTCAAGCTGGGCCAGCCCCTCTTCGTCGCCGTTGCTCACGGCATAGTCGATGGCGATGGCCTCCAACTTGTCGCGCAGGTCGTACATCTGCACCACTTCTTCAATGGTGAGCTGCCGCACGAAGTAGCCACGGTTCACGTGGTAGATGACCAGCCCCTCGTTTTCCAGCTTGTTCAAGGCGTTGATGATGGGGGTCTTGCTCATGCCGAGCTGCTTGGCCAGGTCGCTGTAGATGATCTTCTGCCCGGGTGAGAGCTTGCGGGCAAAGAGCAATTGCTTGATGCCTACCAGTGCCTGGTGGTCCTTGGACACGGTGGGTGGGTTGGGCATGGAGCTTCCTTACAATTATGTGATCTTTTATTTGATCCTAAATGTGATCACATTTTAAGTGGCACCCCTGGCGGCGTCAAGCAAAAAACGCCCCGCCCCGCCACGGCCGGCGCCCGGCGTGGCGGCTGCGGGTCAGTTGCACGGAGTTTTCGGGATTAAATCAGGCGCTTACCAAAAATGCCAAGCCAAGCCCCCCAAGAGCTTGGCTTGGCCGCATTGAAAAGGATGCCGTGTTCAGGTCCGAGCCGTGACCGTCTTCACCGCCGAGCCCAGCTTGTCCAACAGCAGGGCCATCTCCTGCTCGTCGATGACAAAGGGCGGCGCCACCATAAAGGCGTCGCCCTGCCCCTTTGCAAAGCCCACCGCCTTGTACACGATGACTCCGTCGTGGAACAGATGCTCCCACAGGCGCTCGGCCATGCGCTCGTTGCGGGGATATGGCTCGAGAGTCTCGCGGTCTTGCACCAGCTCCACGCCCCAGAGCATGCCCAAGCCGCGCACCTGGGCCACGTGGGGCAGGCCGCCCAGTTGTTGGCCCAGGGCCTGGCCCAGCCTGGCGCCCATGTCCGCCGCCCGCTCCACCAGGCCTTCGCGCTCCAGTATGCCCACCGCGGCCAGAGCGGCGGACGCGCCCACCGGGTGGTGTGAGAAGGTGCCGCCGTGCACAAAGCCGCCGCCCTTGACCACGGCCTCGTAGTGTTCGGTCCGCGTGCCCACCGCCGACAGGGGCAGCGCCCCGCCGGTGAGGCCCTTGCCCAGGGTCACCAGGTCCGGGGCGATGTCCCAGTGCTCGCAGGCGAACCAGCGCCCGGTGCGGCCCATGCCGGTCATCACTTCGTCGGCGATGAGGAGCACACCATATTGGCGGCATATCTCCTGGATGCGATCCCAATAGCCATCCGGCGGCACCACGGCGGCCAGGGTGGCCCCGCTCACCGGCTCGGCCAAGAAGGCGCTCACCGTGTCCAGCCCCAGTTCCTCGATGGTCTCGGCCAGGGCGTCGGCGCAGCGCAGCCCGCAGGCGGGATGCTCCAGGCCGTAGGCGCAGCGCAGGCAGAACGGCGGCGGGATGTGGGCGGCCTGGGGCAGCATGGGCTCGAAAGGACCGCGCTCGGCCGGGCGGCCGGTGGCGGCCAGGGCGCCCAGGGTCAGGCCGTGATAAGAGCCCCAGCGCGCGATGAGCTTGTGGCGGCTGTCGCGGCCATGGACCAGGTGAATCTGGCGGGCCAGCTTCACCGCCGTCTCCACCGCCTCGGAGCCGGTGGTCATGTAGTAAAAGCGCTCGATCCCCGCCGGGGCGTGGGCGGCCAGGGCGGCGGAGAGCTCCTCCACCGGCTTGGTGCTGAACATGGTGGGGTGGGCGTAGTAGCCCAGGCGGATCTGCTCGGCCACCGCCTGGGCGATCTCCTCCCGGGCGTGGCCCAGGTTCACCACCACCGCTCCGCCGCTGGCGTCCAGATAGCACTTGCCGTCGCTGTCCACGATGCGGCAGCCCTGGGAGCGCTGCAACAGGGGCAGCTCTCCCTTGAGCTTGCGATGGAACACGTAGCTATGGCGCTGATCGACCATGGACATTTTCCACGCGGGCCTAAGCCTCGCGGCCTGGCTCAGGCTATTTCAAGCAGGTCCTTGACCCTCTGCACCTTGTCTTCCAGACCGGCCTGGCGGCTGATCATGATGCGCTGGGCGGTGGGCGGCCCGGCCCCGTGCATGGACTCGATGAGATAGCCCACCGCGCCGGCCCCGGCCACCAGGTTCTCGATGAGCCGGAGCACCTTCATGCGGTCCACCACCGGGTAGTCCGGGTTAGCGGCCAAATACTTCTGGATGTAGGGCCCGGCCACCGGGTCGTTCAGGTCCGCGGCCGAAGGCAGGGTGCCCAGCAGGCCGCCGGCCACGTCGGTGGCCAGGCGGGCCAGCTCATAGGGGAAGCGGGTCACGTTGAGCTTGCACACGTTGGCCAAGAGCAGGTTCACCAGGTAGTTGCCCGAGGCGGTGGCCTGGCCCTCGTGGGAGCAGGCCAGGCCACAGGAGTAGATCGTCTCGTTGAGATGGATCATCTCCACGATCTTCTCCTTGATGTGGCTGGCTTTTGCCACTCCGTTCATCTGGGCGATGAGCGCGGTGGCCCCGATGAGCGCGTCGCCCACGCCCACCTTGCAGCCGCCGTAGGACTGGCGGTGGTAGGAGGCGAAGCGCTCCACCAGGATTCCGGAGAAATCCACCTCGCCGTCCAGGAACACCCGCTCGTCGGGCACGAACACGTCCTCGAAGACGGTCATGACCTCCTGGCCGCCGAAGCTGTTGCCCACGTCCAAGAGGTCGGCCTCCAGCTTGCGGGTGTCGCTGGCCTGGCGGCCGTAGATGTAGCGCACGTTGGGGTCGTTGGTGGGCACCGCGCAGCACACCGCCCAGGCTTCCTCGCCGGGCCGCATGGTCAGGGTGGGCATCACCAATATCTCGTGCGAGTTGAGCATGCCGGTCTGGTGCAGCTTGGCCCCGGAGATGACGATGCCGCCGGGACGCCGCTCCTTTACGCGCAAGAACAAATCAGGATCGAGCTGGTCCTTGGGCCGCTTGCCCCGGTCGCCCTTGGGGTCAGTCATGGCCCCGTCCACCACCAGGTCGTTCTGCTGAATCCAGGTCCAGTAGGCCCGGAAGCGCTGGTGATAGTCGGTGCCGTGCTTCTGGTCGCAGTCATAGGTGGTGCTGAAGATGGCGTTGGCCGCGTCCATGCCCACGCAGCGCTGGAAGCAGCAGGCCGTGCCCAGGCCGCAGTGACGCTGCATCTTCACCTTGTTCACCAAGTCCTGGGGGCTCTGGTGCAGATGGGCGAAGCGGTTGATCACGTCGCCACACAGCGAGGACTCCACGCAGAAGAGCTCCTGGGTGGCGGGATCGTGGGCCGCGTCATAGGTGAAGGCCACCGCCTTCTGGGAAGGCTTGACCAGGCCGTGCTGGTCCAGGCCGCCCTGCTTCTTGCCCAGGACGTGGGCCTCCAGGCCCAGCTCCTCCATGGATTGCAGATATTGTTTTCCGGTCTTGAGCGCCACGGCTCTCCCCTTTCCTCGGCCCTAGGCCGTTTCCCGTTCCACCACCAGGGCCGTGCCCATGCCTCCACCGGCGCACAGAGCGGCCAGGCCCAACTTTAACCCTCGCTTGGCCATCTCGTAAAGCAGGGTGGTGGTGATGCGCGCCCCGGTGCAGCCCACCGGATGGCCCAGGGAGACGCCGCTGCCGTTGACGTTGGTGATCTCCCGGTCGAGGCCCATGGCCTTTTCGCAGGCCAGATACTGGGCCGCAAAGGCCTCGTTGAGCTCGATCAGCTGCATGTCCTCCAGGCTCAGCCCCGCCTTGGCCAGGGCGCGGGCAGTGGCCTCCACCGGGCCGATGCCCATGACCTCGGGCTCCACCCCGCTGGTGGCGGTGCCCCGAATGACGGCCATGATCGGCGCACCCAGCTCCTGGGCCTTGGCGCGGGACATAAGCAGGAGCCCGGCCGCCCCGTCGTTGATGCCCGAAGCGTTGCCCGCGGTCACGGTGCCGTCTTTCTTGAAGGCGGGCCCCAGCCCGGCCAGGCTCTCCAGGGTGGTGTCGGGCCGAGGATGCTCGTCAGTGTCGAAGACCACGCTCTTTTTCTTTTGCTTGATCTCCAGGGGCAGTATCTCGTCCTTGAAGCGGCCCTCGGCTATGGCCTTGGCCGCCCGCTGCTGGCTGGTGAAGGCCAGCTGGTCCTGCTCCTCGCGGCTGATGCCGTAGCGCTCGGCCAGGTTCTCGGCGGTGATGCCCATGGCCGGCCCCACCCCCAGCTCGGTGAGCGAGTCCCACATGGAGTCGCGCACCTCGGCGTGGCCCAGACGAGAGCCCCAGCGCAGCTTGTCGATGGTGTAGGAGGCGTTGCTCATGCTGTCGGCCCCGCCGGCCATGATCACCTCCGCCTCGCCCGCCTTGATCTGGTAGTAGCCCAGCTGGATGGAGGACATGGAGGAGGTGCAGTTGCGGTGCACGGTGATGCCCGGCACGCTCACCGGCAGGCCGGCCTTTACCGCCGCCACCCGGGCCAGGTTGTTCTCGCGGAAGGTCTTCTGGTAGTTGCAGCCCCAGATAACGTCCTCGATCAGGGCCGGGTCCACCCCCGCCCGGCGCACCACCTCCTGCATCACCGGGATGCTCAGGTCCAGGGCGCTCATGCTTTTGAGTCCCCCGCCGTGGCGGCCGATGGCCGTGCGGCAGGCGCTGACGATAACCACGTCTTGGCTCATGATGCTTCCTTTTTCAGAATGGCCAATGGGATGGCCTCGAGAGCCCGCTACTTCACGAAAGCGGCCAGACGCTTTTTGGTGTCCGGCGAGTCGAAGCAAAGGCTGATGAGTTCGTTTTCGTATTCATAGGCCGCGTCCAGGTCCACCCGCTCGGCCATCTTCTTGAGGGCCTTGCTCAGGCGCACCGCGATCTCCGAGCGGCTGATGATCTCTTGGGCGTAGCCCATGACCGTGGCGTCGACCTCCTCGGCGGGCAGAGCCCGGGTGATCAGCCCGATGCGCTCGGCCTCGGCCGCGTCGATCACCCGGCCGGTGACCACCATGTCCCAGGCGCGGCGCGCCCCGATGAGGTAGATCAGGCGCGGCAGGCCGCCCAGGATGCCGAAGTCCACCTCCTGCTGGCCAAAGCGCGACTTTTCGCTGGCGAAAACGAAGTCGCAGTTCATGGCCAGGATGTTGCCTCCGCCGAAGGTCACGCCCTTGACTGCGGCGATGTATACCTTCTCGCCGCCGGTCATCACCTTGGCCAGGCGGCGCAGATAGCCGGTGTAGCCCCGGAAGTCCAGGGGACCCATGCCCGCCATCTGGGCGATGTCCGCCCCGGCGATGAAGGCCTTGTCCCCGGCGCTGTCCATGATGATCACCCGCACCTCGGGCTGGAGGTCGAGCGCCTCCAGGCAGGCGCAGAGCTCCTCCAGGACCTCCAGGCTCAGGGCGTTGTATTTCTCGGCCCGGTCCAGGGTGACCTTTACGATCCCCTCTCCCGGCCGGTCCACTTTCAGATGCTGATATGCGGCGGACAAGGATGTCTCCTCTGGATGATGAGCCAAGCGGGCCCTAGACCCCCAGGTACTTCTGCTTGGCGTGTTCGTCGGCGTCCAGCTCCTGGGCGGTGCCTTCCAGCACCACCGCGCCCTGGTCGATGATGTAGCCGTAGTCGATGAGGTCCAGGACGAAGCGCAGGTTCTGCTCGGCCAGGAGGATGGTGGTGGTCTTGCGCACCTCCTGGATCAGGTTCTTGATCTCGCGCACGATGAGCGGAGCCAGGCCCTCGGTGGGTTCGTCCAACAGCAGCACCGAGGGGTTGATCATCAGGGTGCGGGCGATGGTGACCATCTGCTGCTCCCCGCCGCTCAGGTCCATGCCCCGGTTGTCTTTCAGCTGGGCCAGCTTGGGGAACAGGTCGAATATCTTCTCCACGGTCCAGCCGCCTTCGGACTTGGGGTTCACCTTCTGCATGATCTCCAGGTTGTCCAGCACGGTCAGGTCCGAAAATACCCGGCGGTCCTCGGGCACGAAGCCCACGCCCAATTTGGCGATGCGGTGGCTGGGCATGCCGCAGATGTTTTGGCCCCGGTAGGTGACGCTTCCCTGGCGGGGTTGCACCAGGCCGATGATGCTCTTGAGGGTGGTGGACTTGCCGGCGCCGTTGCGGCCGATGAGGCCCACCACCTGGCCCGGCGCCACCGCCAGCGACACCCCGAAGAGGATGTGGCTCTTGCCGTAGTAGGAGTTGATGTCCTTGACTTCGAGCTCGTTCATGCCTCTTCTCCCAGATAGGCTTCCTTGACCTTGGGGTTGGCCCGAATCTCCTCCACCGAGCCATCGGCGATGACCATGCCGGTCTGCAACACCAGCACCCGGGTGGATATGTTGAAAACCATGTCCAGGTCATGCTCGGTGAACACGATGGTCACGCCGGTCTTCTTCCACACGTCCTTGATCAGCGCGATGGACTGGGCGGTCTCCTCGGGCCCCATGCCTGCGGTGGGCTCGTCCAGAAGCAGCAAGGCCGGGTGGTTGGTCAGGGCCATGCCCATCTCCAGGCACTTCTGGTCGCCGTGGGAAAGGGTGGTGGCCACCACGTCGGCCTCGGCCTCCAGGTGCACCAGGCCCAGGATGCGCTCCACCTCCTGGTCCACCTGGGGCATCTTGTCCACATTCTTGAACAGGCGCAGGGTCTGTTTCTGGTGGGCCAACACCCCGATGCGCACGTTGGCGGCCACGGTGAGGTCGGGGAAGAGGTTGACCACCTGGAAGGAGCGGCCGATGCCCTTGTTGATGATCTCCGGCCGGGAGAGCCCGTCGATGCGTTCGCCCTTGAAGAACACCTGCCCCTTGCTGGGCTTGTACTTGCCGGTGATCACGTTGAAGAAGGTGGTCTTGCCCGCGCCGTTGGGGCCTATCACCGCCAAAAGCTCCTGGGGCTCCACCGTGCAATTGACTTCGTGCAAGGCGTTCATCTTGCCGAAGCTCATGGTCACGTTGTCGATGCGCAGTATCTCCATCTGTCAGGCCTTTCTTCCTTGCCGCGCCCTAGGAGGCCTTGAAGGACAGGATGAATTTTTTGGCGTAGCCGGTTATGCCCATGGGGAAGAGCATCACCACCAGGATCAGGATGGAGCCCATGACCAGCTGCCAATACTCGGTGATGGACACGATGTAGCTGTGCAGCACGTAGTAGAACAGGGTGCCCACCCCCGGGCCGATGAGGGTGCTGATGCCGCCGATGAGGCTCATGAAAATGGGCTCGCCGGACTTGGACCAGTGGGAGGCCAGGGCGTCGATGGTGCCCGCGAAGGGCGCGAAGAGCGACCCGGCCACTCCGGTGAACACCCCCGCGATGATGAAGGCGATGAGCTTGTACTTCTTCACCGGCAGGCCCAGGAACTCGGTGCGGGTGGGGTTCTCGCGAATGGCCAGGAGCACCTGTCCGAAGGGCGAGTTCATGATGGTGCGCAGGATGAAGTAGCACAAGGCCACCACCACCAGGATGAAGTAGTAGTTGGCCAGAGGACTGAGTATCTCCAGCTCGGTGAAGCCGAACTTGAGCACCGGGCTGGGGATGCCCGAAAGGCCGTCCGCCCCGCCGGTGAGCGAGTTCCACTTGTAAATGATGCTGTAGAAGAGCATGGCAAAGGCCATGGTGAGCATACCGAAATATATCTCGCTGCGGTGGATGCTCATCAGGCCGATGACCACCGCCACTCCGGTGGAGATGGCCAGGGCAGCCGCGAAGGCCAGCCACCAGTTGGTGGTCACGTGGATGAGCATCAGGGCGATGGCGTAGGCCCCGGCCCCGAAGATGGAGGCCTGGCCGAAGGAGAGCATGCCCGTGAAGCCGAAGAGCACGTTAAAGCTGATGGAGAACAGGGCGAAGATCATGATCTCGGCCAGGAGATAGGTCCAGTACTTGGGCAGGGCCAGAGGCGCGAAGGCCAGCAGGGCCACTACCACCAGGGAGCTGAAAAGAGATAGCTGGGTGGCTGATAGTTTTTTGAAGGCGCTGGCCACCGTGCCCAGGTAGGGCACCACCGGCACGTGCATGGTCTCTATCTCGCGGCCGAACATGCCCCGGGGGTAGAGGGTGAGGAACACCACCAGGAGCACGAAGATCAGGCTCATGGACAGCTCGGGCAAGAACACCCCGCCCAGGACGCTCATCTCGCCCACGATCAGCGAGGCCAAGAGAGTGCCCCGGAAGCTGCCCACCCCACCGATGACCACGATGGCGAAGCTGTAGATCAGAAACTCCGCATCCACTCCCGCGGCGATGGAGAGCTTGAGCGAGCCCAAGACCCCGGCCAGCCCGGCCAAAAGCGCCCCCAGGCCGAAGGCCAGGGTGCCGCGCCGGGCTACGTTGAAGCCAAGGGCCTCGGAGATTTGGCGGTCCAGGGAGATGGCGGTCAAAATTTTCCCGAAGGTCGTCTTCTTGAACAGGAACCACAGCCCCCCCGCGGTTAGCAAACCCACCAGGATTATGAATAAGGAGGTGATGGGGATGATCTCGCCGAACAGGCTGATGCTTCCCTGGAGCAGAGGCGGCGTCACCACGGTCTTGACGTCGGAGCCCCAGATTATTTTGATAATGTCGTAAATGACCAGGATGAGGCCGAAGGTGAGAAGAATCGTGTAAACATGATGCCGCTTGTACAGGGGGCGCAGGAATACGAACTCGATGACCATGCCGAACAGCCCCACCACCAGCGGCGCGATCAGCAGGCCGAGCCAGAAGTCGCCCAGGCCCTGGGCCACCGAGTAGGTCACGTAGGCCCCCAGGATGAACAGGGCCCCGTGCGCGAAGTTGAGCACGCCCAAGAATCCTAAAATGATGTTCAAGCCCGCCGACAATACGAAAAGCATCATCGCGAAAGTCAGGCCGTTGATGACATAGGCCATCGGTCGCTCCCAGGTGTTGAGTCAGGGGTCGCCGGCGCCCGGCCGAAGCCGGGCGCCGGAGGCTGCCTGAGAAATCAGGACTTGAAGGGAATGGGCATGCCGTAGAGATCCTTGGCCTCGCCGTCGGTGACCATGACCTCGCCGTAGGGGATGGTCACGATCTCGGTGGCCAGCCAGTAGGGAGCCTTGGGCACCGGGCCCATGTAGCCCATGTGGTAGGCCTTCTTGATGGGCAGATGCGACATCTCGCGGATCTTGAGCCAACCGGCGTAGCCCGAGTACTCCAGGCCCTCCATGGCCTTGGCCATGTCCATGGGCTTGGTGCTCTTGGCCTTCTCGATGGCCTTCTTGAGGATCATCAGGGAGTCGTAGTAACAGGCCGCCGTGTCCTCGCTCACCCACTCGCCGTAGGCCTTGACGTAGAGCTCGTTGAACTTCTTACCCGGAGGCAGGGAGGGATGGCCCTGGTCCATGCCGCTCCACAGGGGCTCCATCTGGTCGCCCATGGCCTTGCAGATGCCCACCGAGTTGCCGTAGTGGAAGCCCACGGTCTTCTCATAGAGCTTGTAGGGCTTCTGCTGGCGCAGGAAGGTGACCATGTCGCCGGCCCAGGAGATGGTGACCAGGCCGTCGGGCTGGTAGTCGGAGATCTGCTGGATGATGCCGGAGAAGTCGGCCTCGCCGAACTTGTGCAGGAAGGGCTTCACCTCGCCGCCCTTGAGCTTGGAGTTGGCCAGGGCGTACTGGAAGTCCTTGAGGCAGTCATGGCCCCAGGCGTAGTCGGGCACCAGGACGGCCCACTTCTTGAAATTGGGATACTTGCGCTCGGCCAGGCGCACCACGCCGCGCATCTGGGTGGGGCCGTCGTCGCCCAGGCGGAAGTCCAGCTCGTGCATCTCCTTGTAGGCCGAAGTGCCGTCCACCTCGTAGTCCCAGTGCAGGATGCCGTACTTCCTGGCCACCTGGGAGAGCACCTTGGTCACGCTGGTGCAGGTCTCGCCGTGCAGGGCCACGATGCCCTCTTCCAGGATGAGGCGCTTGGCCACGCGGGCCGCGTCCTGGGCCTTGCACTGGGTGTCCTCGTAGATCACCTTGAGCGGGCGGCCCATGATGCCGCCGTTGGCGTTGATGTGCTTCTCGGCCAGCATGGCGCCCTTCTGCTCGGCGGTGCCGATGCCCGCGAACAGGCCGCTGAGCACCTCGCAGAACCCGACCTTGATGGGCTCCTTGGTCTTGGCGTGGATGAAAGGCGTGCCCAGGGGGCTGAACAAGGTGGCCCCCACGGTGCCGGCGGTGATGAGGCCGGATTTCTTAAAAAATCCGCGGCGGTCGATGCTGCCGCCCATCAAAGAGCTATTTTTGTCCTTCTTGGCCATTTGTCCCTCCTGTTAGATCGTCATTATGATCAGCGGGGCCGAGCCATGGGCCGGGCCCTGATTACTAGGCGTGGTTGTGTTTCCCCGAACGGCGCGAACCGCATACGCGCCGCCCTAGGCCTTGGCCTCCTCCGCCTCCCGCAGGATGCGCCGGAGCAGCTTGCCGGTGGTGCCCTTGGGAAGCTCGTCCCGGAACTCGATGACCCGGGGGTACTTGTAGGCGGCCATCTTGTCCTTGGCCCAGTCGATGAGCTCCTGCTCGCTTATCTTGCCCTTGTACTCCGAGGCCAGCACGATGAAGGCCTTCACCGACTCGCCGCGCTTGGGGTCGGGGACGGGAATGCAGGCTGCCTGGTTCACCGCGGGGTGGCGCATCATGAAGCCCTCCACCTCCTCCGGAGCGATGGCGTAGCCCGAGGCCTTGATCATTTCCTTCTTGCGGCCTTGGAAGTACACGTAGCCGTCCTCGTCGAAGCGGCCCATGTCGCCGGTGTAGAGGCGGCCGTCGCGCAGCACCTCGGCGGTGGCCTCCTCGCGGCCCCAGTAGCCCTTGAACACCGCCGGGCTCTTGACCGTGATCTCGCCCACCTCGCCCGGACCCAGCTCGCGCTCCGGGTCGTCGAAATCCATGATCTTGAGGTCCGTGCCGGTGTGGGGGATGCCCACCGAGCCGAAGCGCGGCTTGTCCAGGGGGCTGAAGGTGTCGCCGGTGTGGGTCTCGCTGAGGCCGTAGGCCGCCTCCACGATCACCCCGCCCTTGGTGATCTCGCCCCATTGCCGGGCCACCTCTTCGGTGAGGAAGATGCCGAAGCTGGTGGCCGGGTTGATGCGCACCGAGCTCAGGTCGTAGTCGGCGATGTTGGGCAGGGCCATCATCTCGGTGTTCATGGACACCGTGCCGTAGAGCTTGGTGACCTTGAGGTTGTTGATGGCCGCGGCCATGGCCGCCGGGTCGAAGCGCGACATGATGACCATGGTGCAGCCGGCCAGCACCGGGGTGGTGAGCCCCCAGAGCATGCCCGCGATGTGGTAGATGGGCATGGCGGTGAGCATCACGTCGTCGGCCTGGTACTGGTACATCTGGGCCTGGGCGGCGGATTTGTACAGCTGGTTGCCGTGGGAGAGCATGGCCCCCTTGGGCAGGCCGGTGGTGCCGCTGGTGAACTGCAACAGGCACACGTCGTCCAGGGTGATCTCCGGGGAGGCGTAGTCCGCCTGGCCCTCGGCCAGGGCGTCCAGGAGCTCCACCGCGCCGGCGCAGGCCAGCCGGGGCGCGGTCATGGACTCGTGCAGGGGATAGGCCGGCTCGGTGGGCAGGTAGTCCGCGAAGCCGGTGACGATGATCCGGTCAAAGGCGCACTTGGGATTGGCCTCGTCCACGTTGGGGAACAGCTCGTCCTGGCACACGATGATCTTGGTGCCGGTCTGGGTCAGCTCCTCTTCCAGTTCCCATGCCTTGAACATGGGGCCGCAGGGCACCACGATGAGCCCGGCCTTGTGGGCCCCGAGCTGGCAGATGACGTACTGGGGGCAGTTCTGCATGTACAGGGCGATGCGGTCGCCCTTTTTGGCGCCCTGCCCTTCCAGGTACGACGCGAAGCGGTTGGTGAGCTGGTCCAGCTCCGCGTAGCTGATCTCGCGGCCGTAGAAGTTGATGGCCACCCGCGAGGGGTTCTCGGCGGCGTGGATGCGCAGGTGTTCGCAGATGGGCTTGTTGCCTTGAGGATAGCTCAACTCAACCGGTATGCCCTCGGGCCAATTTTTCATCCAAATTTTGTCCAACTTCCCGTTCTCCCTATGCTGACTTAATCCGGTGCCTATCCTAGAGGTCGCCTCCCCGCAGGCCGTTGACCACGAAGTGAAAGAAGAACTCGCCCACCTGGTCGGGGTTCAAGCCGCCCCGGGGCGAATACCAAACGCGGCTACGGGCAACCATGGAGGCGATGCCGTAGGCGGCCAGCTTGGCGTTGGCCGTCTGGAAGATGCCCTTGTCCGCGCCCGCCTGGATTATGCGGACCAGGATGCGGTCGTATTGCCGGCGTTGGTCCACGATGATCTTGCGTTTGGCCGGGGACAAATGGCCCAGCTCGGTGTCGAAGAGCATCTTGGCGCTGCGGCGGTAGCCCAGGGTGACCCGGGCATGGTTCTGCATGAAGAAAAGGAGCTGCTCCAGGGGGTCGTCGATGGGTTCGAACTCCAGATGGGCCACCGGGTCGACGATCTGCTCCATCTCCTCGTGCAGCACCTCGAAGAGCAGGTCTTCCTTGCTGGCGAAATAATTGTAGATGTTGGCGGGCTTGCAGCCGAAGGCCTCGGCCAGGTTTTTCATGCTGGCCCCGGAATAGCCCAGGCGGGTGAAAAGCACCCGGGCCTTGTCCATCATTTGCTTCTTTTTGATCTTGCTGTCAGCCATGCAATCATCTGCCCCCAGAATCGAAATGCGCCGCCGCCCGCCCGCATACCGGCGCGCCCTCGGGCGGGCTGAGCCGGGCAGGTGGACTGTTTCTCATAGACCATCCCTTTGCGTGGGACTCGAGGCGGCGAGACAAGCGCGGCGGAAGCCGAATCCATACACCCCCAAGTAATCCGCCAATCGCTGTCGGTTAATGAACGTTCATTAATCTAGGAAATCGGGGGAAGCAAAGTCAAGCCCAAATTTGGCCGCCCCGGAGCGCCCCCCAAGAAAGCGGCCGCCCCGCCCTGGCGAATGGCCAGGGACCGGGCGGCCGGAAAAAAGCGGGAGCACGGACGGCTCTCGGCGCTTGGAGCTGCCGCTAGGCTTGCGGTTCTATCCAGGCTTGGATCTGCTCGCGCATGTACAGGGGCACGTAGTAGTAGCCGCCCGCGTTCTTACCCGAAGAGCCGGAGCCCTTCCAGCCGCCAAAGGGCTGGTAGCCGGGCCAGGCCCCGGTGGTGGCCCCGGTGGGCCGGTTGGCATAGGTCACGCCGCCGTTGATGTTCTGGAAGAACCAGGGCACCTCCTCGGGCGCGCCGTAGAAACCAGCGGTGAGGCCGTAGGCGGTGTCGTTGGCCAGGGCCATGCCCTCTTCCAGGTCGGCCACCGCGTGCACCATGGTGATGGGCACGAACATCTCGTGCTTCCACAGGCGGTGGTCCAGGGGCACCTTGGCCGCGATGGTGGGCGCGCAGAAATAGCCCTTGGCCAGATCGCCCTGGGTGAGCGCCTCTCCGCCGCAGAGCAGCTCGCCGGCTTGCTTGAGCTCATCGGCAAAGCCCTGGTAGCTCTCATAGGCCTTTTGGTTGATCACCGGGCCCAGGTACACATCGGCCCGGGAGGGGTCTCCCGCCACGATCTTCTGGGTCAGCGCCTGGAACTTGGCCATGAACTCGTCGTAGGCCCCGGCCTCGACGTAGACCCGAGAGCCGGCCGAGCACTTTTGTCCTTGCGCGCCGAAGGCCGAGCGCATCACCCCCAGGGCGGCCAGGTCCAGGTCGGCCTTGCTGGAGACGACGGTGGGGTTCTTGCCGCCCATCTCCAGAATCACCGGCCGCACGTAGTCGAAGTTCAGAGCGCGCTTTTTGATGCTCATGCCCACCCCGAAGGAGCCGGTGAAGGTGATACCGTCCACCAGGGGCGAGTCCACCAAATAGTCGCCGATGGCCCCGCCGGAGCCGGTGACGAAGTTGACCACCCCCTCGGGCAGCCCGGCGTCGCGGAAGCAGTCCACCAGCAGGCGCACCGTCCAGGGGGTGTCCGAAGAGGCCTTGATCACCACGGTGTTGCCCGCCACCAGCGCCGCCCCGGCCGGGCCGCCGCTGAGCGCCTGGGGGAAGTTGAAGGGCACGATGACCAGCCACACCCCGTAGGGCTTGAGCACCGACATGTTCTTGGCCACCAGGTCCGGGAAGGGGTCCGAGCCCAGGGGCTTGATGTAGCCGCCGTTGGCCTCCATCTGGTCGCAGGAGTAGCGCACCAGGTCCGCGGTCTCGGTGACCTCGCCCAGGCACTCCATGCGGTTCTTGCCCACGCTCATGGTCATGGCCGCGCTCATTTCGAAGGTGCGCTGGTCGATCAGGTCGGCCGCCTTGCGCACCAGGGCCACGCGCTCCTGCCAGGGCATGGCCGCCCAGGGGCCGGACGCCTTCTTGGCCGCCTCCAGGGCCGCCTGGGCCTCGGCTTGGCCGCCCGACTGGAACACGGCCAGCTCCAGACCGGTGTTGCTGGGCGAGGTCTCGGTGATCTTTTTGTCGCAATAGACCTCGCGGCCCCCGATCAACAGGCCGTACTCCTGCCCCAGGCCCGCCTTGACCTTTTCCAAGGACTTGTCGAAACCGTCGTGCAACTCCTGGGGCGGGTTGAACATGGTGCCGTAAGTGAGCTTGAATTTTTTTTCAGTCATGGGGCAATTCCTCAATTCAGACCGGACAATGGTCATGGATAGTGTTGCGGGGTGGGTCGGCCGGGGGGCTTCCCTGGCGGGTGGCTTTTGCTGTCTTCATGCCGCTGTATCGCTCAGTTGTGCCATAAAGGGGCCCCAATATACCTTGTCCGGCGCCGAGCCGTCCAGAATGGAGTAACGCGAGCCTGCATTTCGCCCGTTTTCGGGCCTTGGGGCGGCCCCCGGCTCCCGCCTTACCGCGCCCGGCAGGGGGCCCTTCCTGGCCTTACTTCTGGTTGACGGCCGACGCGCCCGTTCGGCCGGAACCATGGCCTAGGCTTCAAGCCGCTCCAGGCTCCGCACCGGGGCGCACACTGTCCGCATGATTAATATGGTATCGATGGAGCTATCCACATGGGCGCAGCGCCATCGGAACAACCTATTTGACTGCCCGTCTATTTCCGATAAGTAATTTAAGGTAGTTAGCCCTCGGGCCTTCGGGCTGACCCTGTGTTCACGGTTGCTCCAGGGCAGGGGCGAGTCCCGCCTCGCCGGCCCCTCCCGGCGATCAGCGATCACATTAAATTCAATTTGGCGCCGGCGCACAGCCGTCGGCAGCCAGGCAAGGGATGGGGCGGCCCATGGACGCATCCAAGGAGATAAATCGCCTGCTGGACGGTTTCGCCGCCCTGCCCGAGCAGAGCTTGGCCCGCCTGGAAGAAGCCAAGGAGGCGGGCGTCAAGGTGGCGGGGGTGTACTGCATCTTCGCCCCCTTGGAGCTGATCCGGGCGGCCGGGGCCCTGCCTGTGGGCCTGTGCGGCAAGCGCCAGGAGCCCATCGCCGCGGCCGAGGCCGAGCTGCCCGCCAACCTGTGCCCCTTGGTCAAATCCTCCTACGGCTACGCCCTTACCAATACTTGCCCCTTTTTCGCCGCCTCGGACGTGGTCTTGGGCGAGACCACCTGCGACGGCAAGAAGAAGATGTACGAGGCCATGGAAAAGCTCCGGCCGGTGCATCTGATGCACCTGCCCCACACCGCCGGGCTGCCTCACGCCCTGGCCTATTGGCGGGCGGAGATCGACCGGCTCACGGATTTTTTGCAGGAGCTGACCGGCCAGGAGATAACCCCCGAGGCCCTGCGCGCGGAGATAGCGCTACAAAACCGGGCGCGGCGGCTGTTGGTGGAGCTGCACCGGGTCAACGCCGCCTCGAACCGCCCGGCCATCAGCGGCGCGGCCATGCTGCCCATCCTGGAGAGCAAGAACTTCTGGCCCGACCTGGCCGACTACGCCGCGCGCCTGGAGGCGCTCATCGAAGCGGTGGAGGCCTACAACACCGCCGGCCTGGGCGACGGCCCCCGGCCGCCCCGGGTGCTCTTGACCGGCACGCCCATCGGCAAGGGCTCGGACAAGGTGCTCAAGCTCATCGAGGAGTCCGGCGGCGTGGTGATCGCCATGGAGAACTGCACCGGCCTCAAGAGCGCCTGGACCCAGGTGGACGAGACCGCCGCCGACCCCCTGGAGGCCTTGGCCCGGCGCTATTTGACCCTACCCTGCTCCTGCATGACCCCCAACCAGGGGCGCTACGCGCTCTTGGAGGAGTTGGTTCCCCTGTTCGGAGCGGACGGCGTGGTGGACCTGAGCTGGCACGCCTGCCACACCTACATCATCGAATCCAATCCCCTGGGCCGCCACCTGGAGGAGCGCCTCTCCCTGCCGGTGACCCGCCTGACCACCGATTACGGCGAAAGCGACCTGGAGACCCTGCGCACCCGCGTGGAGGCCTTCCTGGAAATGCTTTCCTAAAATAACTCCCGCAACCTGAATTTCCGGAGACGACACCATGAAGAAGATCACCCGCCGCGATTTCATGAAGACCACCGGCGCCGCCACCCTGGGCGCCGCCGCCGTGGGCACCGGCCTCATGAGCCCCCGCAAGGCCTTTTCCGCCGTGCCCATGGTGCGCATGGCCTATATCCTCTCGGACCACCACGCCCCCCTGATCGTGGCCGCCAGCGAGGGCGAGCGCTTCCAGCAGGACTACGGCCTGTGGCTAAAGCCCCTGAACCAGGGCAAGCTCTACGAACTCAGCGACAAGGGCGGCCGCCTGGCCCGGGTGCAGCTCATCCCCACCAAGAAGGGCCCGGACGTGGAGAGGCTGGTGGCCCAGGGTAGCGTGGACATCGCCATCAGCGGCACCCAGGCCATCCTGATGACCGTGGACCGCGGCGTGGACAGCCGCATCGTCTCGCCATTGCAGACCGCGGGCAACGTCTTCGTGGTGGACAAGAAGCTGGAAATCAACGACTGGGCCTCCTTCGTGAGCTACGTCAAGGGCCAGGGCCGCCAATTCAAGATCGGCTTCCCCGGCCCCCAAACCGTAGCCGCCATCATCTTCCGCTCCGCTTTGGAATATGAGGGCGTGAGCTACACCGAGAACGCCGCCGACCGGAAGGCCGACGTGCTGTTCGTCAACATGAAGGGCCACGGCAACCTGGTGGCCGCGCTGAGCAACAACATCACCCAGGCCATCATCGGGGCCCAGCCCTTCCCGGCGGTGACCATCGACCGGGGCGTGGGCCGCATGATCCTCGACCTGCAAGACGTGCCGCCCAACCAACGTTGGTATGGCCATGCCTGCTGCAGCCTGGAGGCCACCGGGCCCTTCATGAAGAACCAGGCCCAGCTGGCTCAGAAAATGCTCACCCTCATGGCCCTGGGCAGCGACCTGTGCCAGAAGCACAAGGAAGTCACCGCCAAGGCCTGCTCCGCCTGGCTGGGGGTGCCGGTGTCGGTGGAAACGGTGGCCATGGAGACCCTCACCTACACCACCGATCCCACCAAGCATTGGCAGCGCAGCGTGGACCTCTACGCCCAGACCATGGACAGCATGAAGATGTTCAACGGCAAGCTCAAAGGCGCCCAGGGCGATGCCCTGGCCAACAAGGCCTTTGACTTCACGGCCATGAACCAGGTTCGCCAGGAGCTCAAGGCGGCGGGTCGGATTTCCTAGAGCCACATGAAAAAATTCCTGCGCCGCAACGCCTATCGCCTGCTGCTGCCCCTGCTCCTGGCCGGGGGGTGGCAGGCGATGGCGATGTGGCTGGACAAGCCCACCGTGCTGCCCCGGCTCGACGCCGTGGCCACGGTGTTGTTCAGCCCCACGGTAAACATACTCAACACCGGCAGCCTGCTGGACAACATGGCCATCAGCCTGATCCGGGTGGTGCTGGGCTTTTTGGCCGCCGTGGTCACCGCCGTGCCCCTGGGCCTGGCCATGGGCTTTTTCAAGCCCTTCAACCGCTTCATGGACTCCACGGTGGAGATGCTCCGGCCCATCCCTCCCCTGGCCTGGGTGCCCTTGGTGCTGGCCTGGCTGGGCATCCGGGGCCTGTCGGACTGGATGCCCTTTCTGGCGCTAAGCCCTATCTGGTCGGGCATCCAGTTTTCCACCTTGGTGATCATCTTTATCGGAGCCTTTTTCCCCATCCTGCTCAACACCATCCAGGGAGTGCGCGGCATCCCCACCGAGTACATCGAGTCGGCCCGCACCCTGGGGGCGCGGGGAGTGCCCCTGTTGATCAAGGTGATCATTCCGGCCAGCCTGCCGCTGATCGTCACCGGCCTGCGCATCAGCCTGGGCATCGGCTGGATGTGCCTGGTGGCGGCGGAGATGATGCCCGGCTCCAGCTCGGGGCTGGGCTACCTCATCTGGTACGCCTACGAGCTGATGCGCGCGGACATCATCGTGGCAGGCATGGCCGCCATCGGCCTGATCGGATTCATCATGGACCGCGGCTTCCGCAAGCTGGAGTCCCGCCTCTACTGGGGAGCCTTGGGTTAGGCCATGCTTAAGCTAGAAAACGTAAGCAAGCGCTTTCACAACGCCAACGGCGAGCCCATCCAGGCGGTGCAAGACGTATCACTGCAAATAGACGAAGGCGAGTTTGTCTGCCTGGTGGGCCGCTCCGGCTGCGGCAAGACCACCACCCTGCGCCTCATCGCGGGCCTGGAAAAGGCGGGGCAAGGCGACATTCGCCTGAACGGGGAGCGGGTGGCGGGACCGGCGGCCGAGCGCTGCGTGGTCTTCCAGCGCTACACCCTGTTCCCCTGGCGCACCGTTTTGGCCAACGTGGCCTTTGGCCTGGAGATACAAGGGGTGCCCAAGGCCCGGCGGGAGCAGGCGGCTCTCAAGTACCTGGCCTTGGTGGGCCTGGCCGACCAGGCGGGGGCCCACCCCACCGAGCTTTCCGGCGGGATGCAGCAGCGGGTGGCCGTGGCCCGGGCCCTGGCCACCGAGCCCAAGGTGCTGCTCATGGACGAGCCCTTCGGCGCCCTGGACGCCCAGACCCGGGGCGTGTTGCAGCAGGAGCTGGTGCGCATCTGGAAGGCGGACCGCAAGACCATCGTCTTCGTGACCCACGACATACCCGAGGCGGTGCTCTTGGCCGACCGGGTGGTGGTGATGCAGGGCCCGCCGGGGCACATCAAGGCCGAGCTCAACTGCGGCCTGCCCCGCCCCCGCGACAAGGCCTCGCCGGAGTTCATGGCTCTGTGCGAGCGCATCACCACCCTCTTGGAAGGAAGCGACTAGATGCACGCCCCCGCCGCGCCCTGGCGGGCATCCGGGTTTTCCCCATCAACGCCATCAAGGGCGTTGGATTTGGCCTCGTTGCCGGGGATTGAGCAGGCCGCTATGGGGTGCGGGGACCCGAAGCCGGCATTTCACTCCAAAGCCTGAAAGCCCAACACGGTTGACCCGGCGCCTTGCGGGTTCGCCTCGATGAAAACCACCTCCATGGGCCGGCCCAGGGCCGCCAGATCGGGTTTCTCAAGATCCAGCCCGAGCAAGCGGGCGACCACCCGGGGGCCCTCCTCCAGCTCCACCACGCCCACCGCATAGGGGTTGCCCCGCCCGAAGCCTTCCCGCTTCAGGGAGGGAGGCGGCACGGTGATGGCCGTGAAGGCCTGCAAGCGTCCCTTGCCGGACATGGGCTCCCACTCCATGTCAGACAGCCGGCAGGCCGGGCACATGGGCCGGGGCGGGATGCTAAGCGTACGGCAGCCTTTGCAGCGGCAGCCCATCAAGCGGCCCTGGTCGAGATATTTTTGAAACGAGACTTCGCTGAAAGGCATCTCGGCCATGCTCTACATCCTCTCAAAAATGGTGAAGGTGCAGGTGCCGCCGGTGCCCCCCAGGTTGTGCGTCGCCCCCACCCTCAGATCCGGGATGGGCACTTGGCGGGGGCCCGCCTCGCCGCGCAGCTGCTGCCAAATCTCCACCATCTGGGAAACGCCGGTGGCTCCCACCGGGTGCCCCTTGCACTTGAGTCCGCCGGAGGTGTTGATGGGCATGTCTCCCCGTAGGCTGGTCCGGCCCTCGGCCGTGGCTCGGCAGCCGTGTCCCGGCGGGAAAAACCCCAGGTCCTCCAGATGGATGAGCTCCGCGATGGAAAAGCAGTCGTGGACCTCGCATAGCTGGATATCCTTGGGCTCCAGGCGGGACATGGCATAGGCCTCCGCCGCCGCGGCCCGGGTGGCCTCGAAAGAGGCCAGGTCCTTTTTGGCGTTCAGGCCGTGCCCGCTTCCCTGGCCCAAGCCCGCCACCAGCAAGGGGTGGTCGGAGAACTTTTTGGCCATGTCGGCCGAGGCCAAGAGCACGCAGGAGGCTCCATCGCTGATCGGGCAGCAATCAAAAAGGTGCAGAGGCCAAGCCACCATGGGGTTGGCGCGGGGATCGCCCAGAAAGGCCTTTTCATCGGCCCATTCCGGCTGCGGCACGCCGGTGGCCTGGGCCTTTTCGCGCTTTTTCCCCATGATGTCGGCGATGGTGTCGCGGTACTGGGCCTTGGGATTGAGCTTGCCGTTTTTATGGCTCTTGATGGTCACATCCATCAAGTGGGAGCGCGTGGCTCCGAATTTATGAAAATAGGCCGAGGCGGTGACCCCGAACACGCCGGGGAAGGTGAAGCCGACCTGCCCCTCGCAGGGCATGGTGGCCAAGGCCAGCCCTTCGGCCACCTCTTCGGTGCTCCGCCGAGACATGACCTCCACCCCCCCCACCAGCACCAAATCATAGAGCCCGGCGGCTATGGCCAGAACGCCTTCGCGGAAGGCCAGGGCGCTGCTGGCGCAGGCCCCCTCGGTGCGGGTGGCCGGCTTGGGGACCAGCCCCACCGCGTCCGCAATTATGGGCCCCCAATGAGCCTGGTGCACAAAGAAGTCGTTGCTGAAGTTGCCCAGGTAGAGGGCCTGGATGGCGTCGGGGTCGAAAGGCTTGTCCACCGAGGCCAGCATGGACCCGAATGCCTCCACGAACAGATCCTTGCTGTCCTTTTCGGGAAACGCCCCGAAGCGGGACATGCCGGCCCCCACCATGGCCACCTGCCGCGCCAATCCAGGTTTTTTGGGCATACTCTCTATCCTTTTGTCAGACATGGCGGCCGCGCCCGTCCCAGTACTTGGCGCGCAGCTCCCGCTTGAGGATCTTGCCGTAGTTGTTTTTAGGAATGTCATCCACGAAGTCCACGGACTTGGGCTTCTTGTAGGAGGCAATGTTGTCCTTGCAAAAGGCGATCAGCTCCTCTTGGCTGGCCTGCCGGCCGGGGAACAAGGCCACGACTGCCTTCATGGCCTCGCCCCACTGGGGATCGGGCACTCCGATGACCGCCGCCTCCCGCACGCAAGGGTGGCGCAGCAGCACCTCTTCCACCTCGCGGGGATAGATGTTCTCGCCCCCGCTGATGATCATGTCCTTGGAGCGGTCCAGTATGAACAGGTAGCCGTTTTCGTCCAGGGAGCCCACGTCCCCGGTATGCAGCCAGCCGTTGCGCAGGGTCTCGGCCGTGGCCCTGGGGTTGCGCCAATAGCCCTTCATGACCAGATCCGATCGGGTGACGATCTCCCCGGGCTCTCCCGGGGGCAGGGGCCGGTCGTTCTGGTCCACCACGGCCACCTCCACGTTGGTGCGGGCGATGCCCGCCGAGGCCAGGCGGCGCAGTTGCTCCTCGCTTCCCTGAGCGCAGTGGTCCCGCTTGGGCAGGTAGGTGATGGTCATGGGCGCTTCGCCCTGGCCGTAGAGCTGCACCAAACAGGGGCCCATGACCTCGATGGCCTTTTGCAGGTCCGCCACGTACATGGGCGCGCCGCCGTAGTTGAGGCAGGTCATGGAGCTGTGATCGCATTTGGCGGCGGCGGGGCTCTCCACCATGCGCTTGACCATGGTGGGCGCCGCGAACATGTTGGTGATGCGTTCCCGTTCGATGGTGCGGAAGACCAGCTCCGGGTTGAAGGTCTTGCTCTCCAAAATGACGTTGGCCGCTCCCTTGGCGATATTGGGCAGCGCGTACATGCCGCTGCCGTGCGACAAGGGCGCGGCGTGCAGCACCGCGTCCTCCGGCCCCAGGGGCGACATGTCCGCGTAGAAGTTCATGATCATGGCCAGCAGGTTGCGGTGGGTCAGGGCGGCTCCCTTGGGCTGGCCCGTGGTGCCCGAGGTGTAGAAGAGCCAGGCCAACTGATCAGGGTCCACCAGGGCGTCTTCGCGTTCCGGCGAAGCGGCGGCCAGAAGCTCTTCGTAATCTCTCAGCTCACCCGCGCCCCCCTCCAGGGTGATGAAATGCTCCACGTCAGGGACTTCCCGGCGCACGTCCATTATCGGCTGGTTGAATTCCGGCGAAAGCAGCACGGCGCGAGCCTGGGAGTGGTCGATGATGAAGGCGCACTCCTTGGGATGCAGGCGGAAGTTAATGGGCACCGCGCCGCAGCCGGCCTTGAAACAGGCGAACATGGCCTCGAGGGTTTGGGGGTAGTTGTATTGCAGCAAGGCCACGTTGTCGCCGGGGCGCACCCCCAGGCCCAAAAGCGCATTGGCCAGGCGGTTGGCCCTTTGGTTGAACTGGGCAAAGGTTGCCTTTTTGCCGCCGTGCACCAGCGCCGTCCGGCGTGGGAAGGTGCGGGCGGCCTTGCTTAACAGGGACCCGATATTCATTGGCTATCCCCAAACAGTGCGAATTGTTCCCACGGCTGGTGCCGAGCCGTCGCTCAACCACTGCTCGTGACGAGTGGCCGCCGGGCCACCTGGGCTCTGGCGCCGGGGAAAGGCAAGCCGGACCAGGTTGCCGCGCCCCTATCTCCGGCATGAGAAATGAGGGGCACGGCCGTCATGCGGCCATGCCCCCGGTATCTAGATGGAGCCGACAAAGGAGCGCAGGTCGGCGTTGTAGCGCTCCGGGGTCTCCCAGAATGGAGCGTGGCCGGCCTCGGGCACGGCCGCGAGCCGCGCCTTTTCGATCACCTTGTCGTGATGCTCGGCCATGGACATCAAGACCAGCGCGTCGGCCTCCCCTTGGCTGATCAAAGCCGGCTTGGAGAGCTTGGCCAGCACGTCGTCGTTGTCCTGGCTGCGGCCAAAGGCCCCGCCCCGCACGTAGGGAGGGACCACGCTGTTGTATCCCAGGAAGAAGTAGAACTCTTCCAGGGGGAGCTCCCGATAGAACCACAACCGTATGAGCTGGCCCAGCGCGTCGGTGCTTTCCGCCGCGACGTCGGAAAAGAGACCTCCCGCCATGGCGATGAACTCCGGCGAGAGGAAGGGATAGATCGAATCGCCTATCTTGGAGATGGCTCCGATGAAGTTGATCCCGGCGATGTCCTTGTCGCCGTAGTGGCGAAGATAATCGCTGATTATCAAGCCGGCGTAGGACCAGCCGATCAACACCGGCTGGTCGAGCCCCAGCTGGGTGATGACGCCGTTGACGTCATCCGCCCAGAGCTGGGTGTCGCCGTAGGCGTCCTGGGGCTTTTCGGACAGGCCGTGGCCTCGGGCGTCAATGGCGACCAGGCGGAAATCGTCCGCCAGGTCGGACTCCATTTGCTTCTTCCAGCAAAGGCCGCACTGGGAAAGCCCATGAATAAACAGAAGGGGCCGTCCCTGCTTGTTGCCGGTTTCCCTGACATGGAGCTTGGTGCCCCCACCACCCGTAATAGTGTGCTCCTCCATTGCCCGAACCTCCTTTGTGGAAGAAAAATCACCCGGTCAAATCATCTGGCCGTTCGGCGCGCGCCGCCGCGCCGCCTGTTACCCCGGGGCGTAAAGCCCAAAAACTGGCTGCAAATCTCGCGGCCGGCAAGCGCGCCCGCGCCCCATACACTCCTTGCACGGCCGGGCCGGGCAAGCCGGAGGGTGCGCCATGGCATACGCCTTAAGTCTTGTACAACTTGGCGCTTAAAGAGGTAAATCACCCAAAAGGGTGAAAAGCCTTAACCTGTATGGGTGATGCATCCAAAATTGGATTGTGCTAGCTTGGAATCCTGCCGGGCCGGCTCGGATAACCGGCAGGCCGCCCCGAGGGTTGCAAGGTTTTTTCCATGCGTTGGCTAACGCGTTATCCTGGTGGGCCAAACTTCCCGGCATCTTCTTGCTCCGCCCCACGGGGGGCTCCACTTTCGGGAATGCGGCGGCCCGCGGCCGAATATGGACCTTCAGCAAATTGCCACACACCAAATACGACCCCCGGGAGATTTCCCATCGCACTCTGGTCGACGTACCGGTGGCCAGAGAGCAGCTCGTTCTGAGCACCCTTCTGAGCGGGAATAGAGAAAAGCTTTTACAAGAGCTGCGGCGGCGGCTGGAAAAGTTTCTGCCTTCGGATTACTACTCCATGATTTTGTTCGACCCCAAGGGCCGCGAACGCACGGAGCGGTACGTTGACGCCTTTTTGATGGCCTTGAGTGGAGACCTGGAATACTTCATCAAGGACCAGCAAATGATCGGCTACAAAAGGGCCATTGAAGGCTACCCCTTGGAGGCCGTCCTCAGCTTCGCCATTACCTTTAAAAACGTTGTCCAGGATTTCATAAGCCAGCACAATGCGCGGGCCGGGGAGGATGACCGGCGCATTTCAATGGACGAGGTGTTTTACCTGCACAGCATTCTAGACCATTCATATTATCTGCTGAGCCGCTCCTACCTAATCACCCGCGACGAAATCATAGATGAACGGCGCAGGCAATTGCATGACCTGCAAGCCTTTGCCGGCGACGTGGTCCCCGTCCTGGAAGACGAGATGCTCTGGAATCCGCTGTTAGACGGGGTGGAGAACATCTTCCATCTCAAGGCCCGGCTGATCAGGGAGCCGGGGGGCTCCGAATTATTTACGGGTCCCCGGGTTTCCAAAGCTCTCGGCTCGCTATCCGAGAAGCATCCCGCCCGGGAGATACTGGAGCTGGCCCGCAAGAGCAACGAGCCCATGGCCCAGACTCCGGAGGGGGAGATTCAGCCTTTCGGTGACCAGCCGGACCAGAAAGATTTTTTGTACATATGCCTTCCCTTGGCCAGCCGCCCCAGGCAGGGAAAGGTCTTTCTGTTGCTCCACGATCAAGGGAGGCTCTTCCCCTTTGAACGCTTCGACAAGAATCTGTTGTCCCAACTGGTCTACTTCGCCGGTTCGGTGCTGGTCAACTGCGGCATGGTTTCGGAGCTGGCGGAAAAGCGGGAATACCTGTCCAACTTGACCGGCATCCTGTTTGACATTCAGGAGAAGGAACGCAAGCGCATCGCGGCGGACATTCACGATGTAATCACCCAGGCCCTCAGCGGCATCGGGTTCAAGCTGATCCTGTGCCAGGAGTTGCTGGAGAAGCAGCCGCGGCGCCTGGAAGAGGAACTGAACCGCCTGGTCGACAACGTGAACGAGGCGCTGCACCATTCCCGCCATATCGTCAGCGATCTGCGCCCCACCATCCTGGACAACCTCGGCCTGGTGGCCGCGCTGAAAAAAATAGCCAATGCCTTTGAAGAGAACAGCGGGGTGGAGATAGAGTTCATTTCGCCGCCGCACCTCGAGCTGGCTCCCGGCGCGAGCATCGCCATCTTCCGCATACTGCAAGAGTCGTTGCACAACATAAGAAAGCACGCCGCGGCCAGTCACGTTTGGGCCAAGCTGGAGTTGCCGCCGGATGGCAGGCTGGAGATGACCATCGAGGACGACGGCAAAGGGTTCGAGCCCCGCCAGCGCACCCAAGGCTTGGGGTTGATGCTCATCCGGGAAAGAGCCGAGAATCTGGGCGGGCAGCTGCTCCTTAGATCATCCCCCGGAGACGGAACCACGGTGAAGGTCATGCTGCCTTTGGCTGGAGAAAAGCGCAATGGGCCCAATTAGAGTTCTGGTAGTCGACGACCACGGCATCGTACGCGAGGGACTGAAAGCGCTCCTGGAGCTGGAGCCGGAGATTTGCGTGGTGGAGGAATCCAACAGCGCCCTGGACGCGCTTGCGCAAGTCGAGCGCTGCGCCCCGGATCTGGTGCTGATGGACCTGAAGATGCCGGGGCTATCGGGCCTGGAGGGCTGCCGCCTTATCAAGCAAAGCCATCCCAAGGTCAAAGTGGTGCTGCTGACCAATTATGAGGATGAGGAGTTCGTCCACGAGGCGGTCAACGTCAAGGCCGATGGCTACGTTCTCAAGAACGTAAAAAAGGGAGACCTGGCCCGCATCATCAAAACCGTCATGGAGGGGGGAGCCTATCTGGACCCCATGGTGACCCGCAAGGCCTTGGGCCATTTCACAGCCCAGGCGGACGGCGAAACGGCCCCCTCCAGGCATCCCCGCTTGACTCCACGGGAGCTGCAGATACTGCTGGAGGTGTTCGCCGGGGCAAGCAACAAGGAAATCGCCAACAACAGCAACCTTTCCTTGGACACCGTCAAAACCCACCTGAAGAACATATACGCCAAGCTGGGGGTGCGCAGCCGCGCCCAGGCCATGAAAGCGGCCATTGAGCAGAAGCTGGTGACCTTGCCGATTTAGAGGGACCTGCTGGGACCGATCCTGCCCAGTTTTGCCGGACACCTTGCTAAGCGAGCAAATTTTGCTAGAGCGTAGACAAGCGAGGAGGCTCCAGCTAAGGCCGGCTTAAGGGGGAGCAGGCCGCAAAGCGCTTGATTGCTTTAGCCGCCCAGGTAGGCCCTTCGCACCGCCTCGCTGTCTTTGAGTTCGTCCATGGGGCCTTGCTGAATCACCTTGCCCAGATGCAGCACGTAGCCCTGCTGGGCGATCTTGAGGGCCAGGGGCACGTTCTGCTCCACCAGGATGATGCCAGCCCCCAGAGTGCGGTTGATGTTCTTGATCACCGGGGCCAGCTCCTCCACGATCAGGGGGGCCAGGCCCAGGGAGGGCTCGTCCAGCAGCAGCAGCTTGGGGCGGCCCATGATGGCTCGGGCGATGGCCAGCATCTGCTGTTCGCCGCCGCTCATGGTGCCCGCCTTTTGGTTGCGCCTCTCTTGCAGGCGGGGGAACTGCTCGAACATTTGCTCCACGTCGCGGTCTATGGCCCGCTTGTCCTTGCGGGGGTAGGCGCCCAGGCGCAGGTTGGACTGCACCGTGAGATCCGGGAACAGCCGCCGGCCCTCGGGCACCTGGATGAGCCCCTGCTTTACGATGTCGTGGATCTTCAAGCCGTCTATGCGCCGCCCCTGGAACCAGATCTTCCCCGCGCTGATGGGGTGCATGCCGGACAGGGCGCGCAGGATGGTGGTCTTGCCCGCGCCGTTGCTGCCGATAAAGGCCACCCGCGAGCCTTCGGCCACCTCGATGGACACGTTGTCCACCGCCGTGGCCTTGGCGTAGCGCACCGTGATGTTCTCGGCTCTAAGCAGCATATTCCCCACCAAAGTAGGCGCGCATGACCTCCGGGTTGGCCCTCACCTCCTCGGGCACGCCCTCGGCGATCTTGCGGCCGTAGTTGATAACCACGATGTGCCGGCAGATATCCATGACAATGGATACGTTGTGCTCCACCAACAAGATGGCGGTGCCCTGCTGATTCACTTTCCTGATGGCGTTGAGGGCCAGCTCGGCCTCCTCGCGGCTCATGCCGCCGATGGGCTCATCCAAGAGCAGCAGCTTGGGCTTGATGGCCAGGGCCGCGGCCAGGTCCAGCACCTTTTGGTGGCCGTGGGGCAGGTTCTTGGCCAGCTCGTCGCGCACCTTGTCCAGACCCACGAAGGCCATGTTTTCCTCGGCCAGATGGCGAATCTCTTCTTCCTTGGCGCGGTAGCGGGGCGTGTGCAGGAGCGAGCCCCACAGGCTGCGGTCGGCGGAGAGGTAATAGGAAGCCACGATATTGTCAAAGGTGGTCAGCTCGCCAAAAATGGGGGTTATCTGAAAAGTGCTCCCCATGCCCATGCGGGCCCTTACGTGGGGCTTCTTGCGGGTTATGTCCACCCCGTCGAAGATGATGGAACCCCGGCTGGGGCGCAGGAAGCCGTTGATGAGGCTGACCAGGGTGGTCTTGCCCGCCCCGTTGGGCCCGATGAGCCCCACGGTCTGACCGGCCTCGATGCCCAGGTCAACGTCGCCCACCGCGGCCAGCCCGCCGAAGTTTTTGGTCAGTCCCTTGGTTTGCAGCAGCATTGGGGGCCCTTTTCCGCTATTGGCCGCGCTCGCGCAGCCAGGTTCGCACCTGGCCGGGCAGGCTGATCATGCCTTGGGGGATGAAGAACACCACGGCGATGAGGGCCGCTGCCTGGAAAAATGGCGCGTAGCCCTCGAAGCCGCCCATGACGTAGGGGATCAGATAGAGGATGGCCGTGCCCACGATGGGCCCGGCGAAGCTGCTCTTGCCCCCGGCCAACAGATAGACGATCAGCAGGATGCTGGGCATCACCCCGAAGGTGTCCGGCGCGACGAACCCGGCGTAGTGGGCATAGCCAGCTCCGGCCACCCCCGCGAAAAAGGAGCCCAGGCAGATGGCCAGTATGCGCATGCCTGCTTCGTTGACCCCACGGCTGGAGGCGGCCCGGTGGGCCTGGGCCACGCACTTGAAGGTCAGCCCCAGGCGGGAGCACTCCACCCGGTGCATGACCCACAGGCAGGCCAGCATCAACAGCAGGAAGAAGTAATAGTAGGGCGCCTTGCTGTAGCCGAACAACTTGGGGATGCCGAACAGGCCGGTGTAGCTGCCGGTGAGCTTGGGGGCCAAGCCCACTGAGCTGGTGACCATGATCCCGAAAAACAGGCTGGCCATGGAAAAATAGATGGCCCTGAGCCGGGAAAAGGGGAAGCCGATTCCCGCCCCCACCAGGGCGGCGGCCAGGCCGCCCAAGGGGATGCACAGCCAAGGGCTCATGGCCAGGTTCTTGGCGAGGATGGCCGACACATAGGCTCCGATGGCCATGAAGGAGGCATGGCCCAGGGAGAGCTGACCGGAGATGTAGATGGTGCGCAGGCTGCTGGTCAGGATGATGTAGATGAAGGTAAGCAGGGCCAGGTGCTGGTAGTAGTTGCCCACCAGCAAGGGGCCGGCCAGGAGCAAGGCCAGCAGGGCGGCCACGCTCCACGTCTTGATTTGAGGCTTGGCTGCCAATTTTTGCTAAGCCTCCTGTCCGAAGAGGCCCTGCGGCCGGATTACCAGGATCATCACTACCAAAGCCAGGCTAAGGGGGTCCGAGACCACGTTGGGCAGGAAATAAGGCCCCAGGGTGTCCAGAATGCCCATGGCCAGCCCGCCGGCCCAAATGCCGCCGATGCTGCCGATGCCCGCTATGATGATCACCGCGATGATCTTGACCAGCATGGTGTCGGCTATGCACACGTGCAAAACCAGCACCGAGCCCACCAAGCCGCCGGCCAGCCCGGCCAGGGCGCATCCCATGGCGCAGACCAGGGCGGAGATGCGGTCGGTGTTGATGCCCATCAAGGAGGCCCCGTCCGGGTCTTGAGCGATGGCCAGCATGGCCTGGCCCACCCGGGTCTTTTTTATGAAGAGCATCATGCCGATAAGCAGGGCGCTGGCGATCAGGGCCACGGTGATGCGGTCGAAGCTCAGGGTAAAGCCGCCCAGGCCCAGGCCGCCGGCGATGATGGGAGGCATGCTTTTGCTGTGCGCGCCCACGGTCAGGTCCGCCCCGGTCTTGAGGATGATCACCAGGGCGATGGCCATGATGGTGGCCTTTTCAAAGTCCTTGCGGAAGGGGCGAAAACAAACCCTCTCCAAAAACAGCCCGAACCCGCCGATGACCACCATGGTGGCCAATAGGGAGAGCCAAGGGCCCAGGCCCATGGGCACCCAGAAGCTGTAGCACACGAACCCGCCGATCATGTAGATGGCGCCGTGGGCGAAGTTCATGATGCGCATGATGCTGAAGACCAGAGCGAAACCCAGAGCTACCAGTATGTAGATCGATGAAAGCATGAGCACGTTGACCACATGCCCGATAATCTCGATAGCCACGCTTGTTTCCTCTTGGTTCCCGCCGGGGCGCCCCCATCAAGAGGGCGCCCGTGGGCGGGGTTGATATACAGGGGCGTTAGTGGCGCGAAGCTTACGGCGTCTCGGCCGTGACCCACTCCACGAAGGCCGGCTTGCCGTCCTTGGCCACGAAGATGGCCTGGGGCGCGCAGATGGCCGCTTTGGCTCCCAGGGTCTTCTGGCCGGATACGATGGCCGTGCCGAACAAGGTCTGGAGGTCCTTGGCGTCGTTGCGCAGATACTTGGCCACTACCGTGGGATCGAGGCTTTGCGACTTTTCTATGGCTTGGGTCAGCACCCAAAGGGTGTTCCAGCCCCAGGCCATCCAGGCGTTGTTCTTGCCGGCCTTCTTGGCGTAGGCCAGGAAGTCCTTTTTGAACACCGGCTTCATCTCCGGGCTGTTCATGTCCCAGGAGGCGGCGGCATAGCCCTCGGTGATCTTGGGGCCGGAGACTTCCAGCACCTCGGCCACGATCTCCGAGTCGGTGGACACGGCCGGGCCCTTGAAGCCCAGGGCCCTGAGAGCCTTGAGCTGGGAGCCCACGTGATATGCCCAGGCATCGGTGAACACAAAAGCGTCGGGCTTGGTCTGCAGAGCCTTGCGCACGAAGGGGGTGAAGTCCACGGTGGTGCCGGGCCATTCGCCGCTGAACACGATGGTCATCCCCAGCTCATTGGCGATGGGCTCCAGGTGCTTGCGGCGGTTCTCGCCGCCACCGTCGCCGGGGTGGGACAGGGCGAGGGTCTTGACGTTGGGATAGTTCTTCTTCAGGTAGGTCAGCATGGCCCGCGCGCCCTGCACGTTGCTGTTCATGA
This sequence comes from Desulfarculaceae bacterium, assembly GCA_020444545.1. Taxonomy (NCBI): domain Bacteria; kingdom Pseudomonadati; phylum Thermodesulfobacteriota; class Desulfarculia; order Desulfarculales; family Desulfarculaceae; species Desulfarculaceae bacterium. The sequence continues at coordinate 455,749 of JAHLKT010000004.1, forward strand.
AGAAGGTCAGGGGGAACTGGGGGCCTGATTCCTCGGGGGTGGCGCAAGTGTAATTGGACAGGCGCAACACGCCGGCCGGCTCGGTGATGGAGCTGGCCGCGGTGTTCTGGACCGGGTTCACACCGCCGATGATGAACTTGACGCCCTCCTTCTCCACCAGCTTGGTCACCGCGGCGGCCATGCCCTGGGGAGTGCTTTTGGAGTCCTCGCTGATCAGCTCGATCTTGTAGTTGACCCCCTTGACCTTGATGCCGCCATTGTCGTTGATCCAAGCGGCGGCCAGTTTGGCCCCGTCGTTGGTGGGCTGCTCGCCCGCCGCCATCCAGCCGGTGAGGGAATCCACCGCGCCGATCTTCAGGATCTTGGCCTCCCCGGCCAGGGCCGGCTGCACCGCCAGGGCCAGCATCAGGATCAGGAACCCGATGACGCCTCGCATCGTCTTTTTAATCATTCCCTTAATCTCCCTTCCCTTGCGTTTAAAGCAATACCATTTAGAGCATTATGCTTATATTTATAATCCAGCCTTATCGTGGCTTAGAATAGCTTTATCCAACCGTTTTTAACCCTGCCTGTTTTCGCTGTATCTCTTTCATTATTGCTCCGCGTTAATAATTTAGCAGCGCATTTATCCGGAGTTGCATTTACATATTGGCGGCTTTTTGTTTCCTTGGCTTGAGTGGCATTTTGTACAGCATCCTTAATTTGAGGCCTGCAATAATAACCTTATCCGGCGGCATCCCTTTGCGGGCCAGTAGCCAGTATGCACATTAATGATGTTATAGTTTCGGCTTCTATGTCTATTATCCGAAAGTATAAATCTCATTGGCCGTTGTCTTTGATTGGCCAAATCGGTGCAAATCCCGGCTCTTAGCGGGCTTTTCCGGGATGATTGGGATGGCTTTAAGGAAGGGCGAATTGGGTTGGTTATCGGTGCTAAAAGGCACCGGGCCCAACCGCGCAGAATTTCCACAATGTGTAAACCGGACCTGTTTTGGGCTCAGGGGATGAGCTGCTTTTTGATCTCGCGCTTGAGTATCTTGCCCGAAGGGCTTTTGGGTAGGTCGTCCCTGACGAGAATCTCCTTGGGGACCTTGAAGCTGCTGAGCTTGGCCTTGAGCGCGGCGCGCAGGGCCTCGGGCTCTATGCTTCGGCCAGGGGCGGGCACGCACACCGCCGTCACCCGCTCGCCGTACTCCGCGTCGGGCAGGCCGATCACCGAGCACTCGGCCACCTCGGGATACTCCACCAGGACCTCCTCCACCTCGCGGGGGTACACGTTCTCCCCGCCGGTGATGATCAGGTCCTTGAGCCGGTCCACGATGAACAGATAGTCGTCCTCATCCAGATAGCCCACGTCGCCCGAGCGCAGCCAAGGGCCATGGAAGGCCTCGGCCGTGGCCTGGGGCAGGCCCAGGTAACCCTTCATCACCCCCCGCCCCCGAATGCAGATCTCGCCCTCCTGGCCTTGGGGCAGAGGGGTGCCCTGGGAGTCGCGGATGCTGACCTCGGTGGCGCCGGCTGCCTGGCCCACCGAGCCCACCACGTGGCGGCTGAAATGATTGTAGGTGACCATGGAGGCGGTCTCGGTCATGCCGTAGGCCTCGTGGATGGCCAGGCCGGTGAGCTCCTGCCAGCGGCGCACCACCTCGCGGGCCATGGAGGCGGCCGCGCTGAAGCAGTAGCGCACCTGCCCCAGCTTGGCCTTGAGGTCCTCGAGCTGCAACAGGCGCACGTACACCGTGGGCACCGCGTAGAGCTTGGTCACCGCGTGTTGGTTGATGGCGGCGAGCACCTGATCCAGGTCGAACTTGGGCAGCAGCACCAGGCCGCCGCCGGTCATCACCGTGGCGTTCATGATGTGCATCTGGCCGAACACGTGGTTGAAGGGCAAAAAGCAGATGGCCCGGTCCGTGTCCGTGGAGCGCTCCATGTGGGCCACCTGGTTGATGGCCGTGTTGATGTTCTCGTGGCTGAGCTCCACGCCCTTGGGGATGCCGGTGGTGCCGCCGGTGTAAAGCACGCAGGCGGTGTCCTCGCGGTCGCGCTCCACGGCTTTCAACGGCGCGCCCATTGCTTCCAGCTTGCTCAAGGGAAGCTGGTCGTCGGGGCCGATGACGAACTCCAGGCCGGCATCGCCGCGCACCTGATCCACGAAGGCGGCGCGCTCGGAGGCGCAAAACAGGGCCCGGGGCTTGGCGTGGGTGAGCAGCAGCTCCAGCTCGCGGTCGGTGAGCTGCACCGCCAGGGTGACCGCCACCCCGCCCAGCTTTAGCGCGCCGAAGTAGAAGGCCAGCCACTCGGCCGAGTTGGGCGCGCACAAGGCGATGAGGTCGCCGGGCTTCAGGCCCAGGGCGGCCAGGCCGCCGGCTATGCGCGAAGCCCAGGCGTCGAGTTCGGCGTAGCTCACCTGCCGGTCGCCTTGAATCATGGCGATGTTGTCGGGATAGAGACGGGCGGAACGTTCCAGATTGCGTGCCAGGTTCATAGTTGTCGCGAGCTCCTGCTGCCGGTGATCCCCAGGTCTTTCCTAAAGCCCCAGGTAAGCCTTTTTGATGGTTTCGTCGCCCAACAGATCCTGGCCCTTGCCTTTCAGGATCATCCGGCCGTTCTCGATGACATAGCCTCGATCGGCGATCTCCAGGCTGTGGCGCACGTTCTGCTCGATGAGCAGGATGGTCATGCCCTGGTCGCGCAGGGATTTCACGATGCGGAAGATCTCGGCGATGAGGATGGGCGCCAGTCCGGAGGAGGGCTCGTCGATCATGCACAGCTTGGGGTTGGACATCATGCCCCGGCCCATGACCAACATCTGCTGCTCTCCGCCGCTCAGGGTGCGGGCCAGGTAGTTTTGTTTCTTATGGAGCACCGGGAAGGTCTCGAAAATCTGGTCCAGGGCCTGGTTTTTATTTTTCCAGACCCTCGGCAGGTAGGCTCCCATCTCCAGGTTCTCGCGCACCGACATGTCCGGGAAGGGCCGGCGGCCCTCGGGGATGTGGGAGATGCCCCGCTCCACGATGGAAAAGGTCTTGAGGCCGGTGAGCCTGGAGCCCATGAACTCCACGCTGCCCGAGGCGGGGCGCAGCAGGCCGGAGATGGCGTTGAGGGTGGTGGTCTTACCCGCGCCGTTGGAGCCGATCAGGGCCACGATCTCGCCCTCGTTGACCGTAAGCGACACGTCGTACAAGGCCTGGGTCTTGCCGTAAAAGGCGTTGATGTTCTTTACCTCCAGCATGGCCTCACTCCCCCAGATAGACCTTGATCACGTTTTCGTCGCCGGCCACTTCGGTGGGCGTGCCCTCGGCGATCTTCTGGCCGTAGTGCAAGACCACGATGCGCTCGCACACGTTCATGATCGCCTTCATCACGTGCTCGATCATGATCACCGTGACCCCGCGTTTCTGGATGTTGGTCACCAGCTCCATGGCCTGATCCACCTCGGTGTGGTTCAGGCCCTCCATGACCTCGTCCAGGAGCAGCAACTCCGGCTTGGTGGCCAGGGCCCGGGCAACCTCCAGGCGCTTTTGGTTGGCCAGGGTCAGGCTCTCGGCCGGGGTGTCGGCCATCTCGCCCAAGCCCACGAAATCCAGAAGCTCGGAGGCGTGATCGGCCGCGGCGTCGCGGGTCACCTTACACTTCTTGCCGAAGTAGCAGCCCAGCACCACGTTCTGCAGCACCGAGAGGTCGCGGAATATCTTGACCGACTGGAAGGTGCGGGCCATGCCCATGCGGCAGATCTTGTAGGGCTTGAGGCTGGTGACGTTCTTGCCCTTGAAATGCACCTGCCCCGACTTGGCGGGAAAAGCAGCGGAGATCACGTTGAACAGGGTGGTTTTCCCCGCGCCATTGGGGCCGATAAGGCCCAGCACCTCGCCCTGCTCCACCTGAAAAGAGACGTTGGTAAGGGCGGCCAGGCCGCCGAAATGCTTGCTTACCTCGTGGCACTCAAGAATCGGCATGCTGCCTCCTTAAGAAATACTTGCGGATGTCCTGGGCCATGCCCACCAGCCCGCCGGGCATGTAGAGGATGGCCACCACCAGGATGACCCCGAAGATGAGCATGTAGTAGTAGGGGAACTTGGTGATGAGGAACTCGCCGAGGTAGCTGAAGATGGCCGCGCCGATGATGGGGCCGTAAGGACGCCCCAGCCCACCGAAGATAGCCATGAGCACCGGCATGAAGGAGACCACCGGGTTGAAGGCGATCTTGGGGTCGATGTAGGTCCATTTGGTGGCCATTATCGCCCCGGCCAGGCCCATGAAAAAGGCGCTAAGCCCGAAGACCGTGATCTTGAGCACCGTGACGTTGACGCCGATGTGGGCGGCGGCCTCCTCGTTTTCGCCCACGCCCTTGAGAGCCATGCCGAACTTGGAGCCTTGCAGGGCATAGACCGTGACCATCAGCAGGCTGAAGACCGCGAGCATCAGGTAATACACCGTGGAGTTGTCGATGGAGGGCACCACCCGGCCGGTGGTGTCGTTGATGTTCAGCTCGAACCAGAGCAGGAAGTGCATCAACAGCTCCACCAGCCCGAAGGTGAACATCACGAAGTAAATGCCCCGCAGGCGCAGGGTAAGCGCCCCCACCAAAACCGCCAGGCAGAAGCTGACCGCCCCGCCGATGAGGATCACCACCAGCAAGGGCAGCGAGGAGCCCAGAACCGCGGCGGAGTAGATGCCCGCTCCGAAGAAAGCCGCCGGGGCCAGGGATATGTACTTGGTGGGGCCGGAGAACATGGCCCAGCTCACCGAGAGCACCACGTACATGAGGATGGTGGAAAGCAGGATTATGGCGTAGCGCGAGGCGTAATGGGGCGCCAGGGCCATGGCCGCCATCACCAGCAGCCACACCACCAGGGATTTGCCGTCAATGTAGCGCGCACTAGTCATGGTCTTACTTCCCGAAGAGGCCGGTGGGCCGGGCCAAGAGCAGCAACATGAAGATGAGGTAATAGGCCACCATGGACAGTCCCGGCTCGATGTAGGTAACGATGCTGCCGATCAGCCCCAGGATGAGCCCGCCCACCAGGCTGCCGGTTATGCTGCCCAGGCCGCCCAGCACGATCACGATGAGCGCGATCATGGTGTACTCCAGGCCCATGGTGGGCTGGACGTTGTAGGACATGCTGATAAGGGTGCCGCCCAGGCCGGCCATCAGGGCGCCGAAGCCGAAGCAGATGGCCAGCACCTGCTTGATGTTCACGCCCATGAGGCCCGCCGCGTCCGAGTCCTGGGCCGAGGCCCGGATGGCCTTGCCCATGCGGGTGCGCGACAGGAACAGATAGAAAGCGACACAAAAGACCAGGGCGAAGCCCAGGGTCACCAGACGGTTGGCCGCGAACTTGGCCCCCGCGAAATCCACCGGCACGGCCAGGTAGGAATAACCCTTCATGTCCGCGCCCCAGATGATGATGGCTACGTTTTGAATAATGAACAACAGGCCGAAGCAGGCCAGCATGGAGCTGCCCTCGAAGGCTTCGGGCGTGGGCGATATGCGCCTGAGGCGGGTGAACAGAGTCCGATAAAGTATGAAACCGATGACGAATATGGTGGGACCGGTGATCAGCAGCGAGGCGATGGGGTTGATCCCCAGGTAGGTGTACACGGTCCAGGTAATGAATGCGCCAAGCATGATGAACTCGCCGTGGGCGATGTTCAGCACCCTGGCTACGCCGTATTGCATGCTCAGGCCCACCGCGATGAGGGCGTAGATGCCGCCCAGGAGCAGTCCGGCTATGAGCACGTCCAGGATGGTTAACAGCATGATGTCTCGGCCCCGGTAGTGGTTTTGATCGACCGCGACTAGGCCGCCCATGCCGCCGCCCGAGATGGGCGGCGCGGGCGGGCGCCGGGCGGGAGAGCCCGCCCGGGCGCGTAGCGTTCAGAGCGGCGCGAGGGGACCTCGGAAGAGGTCTTGTGCCCGTGGGGAGGCCCCCTCGCGCCTGGGATTACGGTTGTGTACGGCCCTCTACTTGGCCTTCTTGGGCCAGTTGGGCTTGGGATACTCGGGCGGCGCGGTGCGCTTGACGCCCGGGTCGATCACCTCGAACACGTCCTTCTGCCACTGGCCGATCTCGCCGGGGTGGTTCACGAAGAAGCGGTCCTTGTCGTACCAGAAGGGCCCCAGGGCCGTTTCGAACTTCTGGGTGGCCATGATGTCCCGGATCTTCTTCTGGTCCAGGGTGCCGGCCTTTTCGATGGCCTTTTGGAAGTGCTGCAGGGAGGCCCAGTAATACAGGCCGCCCCAGTAGTCCGGCTCCTCGCCGAACTTGGCCTTGAACTTCTCCACCAGCTCCTTGGCGCCGGGCGAGGTCTTGGCGTTCCAGGCGCCGCCGCCCATCACGCCCTCGATGGCCTTGCCGAAGGTGCCCTTGAACAGGGGCGGGGAGAAGGGCAGCACGGTGAGGAAGAAGGCGTTGAAGTTGATGTCCAGCTCCATGGCCTGGGCCGTGAAGAGCATGCCGCCCGGGGGATAGCAAGCCACCACCAGGGCGTCGACGCCCAGGGACTTGGCCTCCTTGAGCATGGGGGACACGTCCTTGATGCCGTCGGGATAGCTCTTGTTCATCTTGACCTTGATCCCCTTCTTCTTGAAGTCGGGGATAAGGGACTTGCCGAACTCAATGCCGTGCAGGTCGGCCCGGTAGATAACCGCCACCGACTTGACGCCGACCTCCTTGAAGATGCTGGCCAGCACCGGGGCCTGGGTCTCGGAGAAGTTGAGCACCTGGAAGAAGTAAGGGAGGCTGAGCTCCTTGAGCTTGCCCGCGCCGCCCGGGCCGCCGATGAGGATGTAGCCGTACTTGTTGCAGATGGGTGCGGCGGCGAAGAGCCAGGCGGTCCCCCAAGGCGGGAAGATGAAGTCCACCTTGTCCTCGACGATGAGCTTCTCGATGAGGTTGCTCATGGTGCCGATGTCGCTCTTGTCGTCGTAGCGCTTGAGTTCCACGGGCAGCTTCTTGCCGTACTCGGCCACGTAGATGCCGCCGTTCTTGTTCACCTCCTCGACCCACAACTCGTAGATCTTGCCGCCGGAGATGGCCACTCCACCCGCCAGGGGGCCGGACAGGGAGATGGCCTGCCCGATCACGATTTTGTCCTTGTCTTTTTTGGGCGCGCAGTCGGCGGCGGTGGCGCCCACCAGGAACGCCATCGCCACGCCCAAAACCATTAGCCCTTGCAGCAGCCTGCTCTTCTTGACCATTTTTCCCTCCTGCAAATAGTTAGAAGCTGTTAAGCCGCAATTAATGAATGCCCGGAAAATTTGCCGTGCCTAGACCCCCCAGTTGACGCCCGCGCTGGTCAGGGCCGCGCCGGAAACGTCCACGATGTGCGAGCCGCCGTCGATGAGCAGCACCGAACCGGTCATGAACGTGGAGTCGTCGCTGCCCAGGTAACTGCACAGGCCCGCGATCTCATCCGGCGAGGCCACCCGTCCCAGGGGCACGTTGGACGCGATGACTCCGAAAACGCCGTCAACGTCGGTATTGAGCACTTCGCCCAGAGGCGCCAGCGAGCCTTCCAACATCTCGGTGCGCACCGCGCCGGGGCACACCGCGTTGACCCGCACCTTCTGGCGGCCGTAGTCTAGGGCCGCCTGGCGGGTGAGCATGTTGAGCGCGCCCTTGGCGGTGCAATAGGCGCTCATACCCGGCAGGCAGCGCACCCCGCCCAGGGAGGACATGTTGATGATGGAGCCGCCGCCGCCCTCGATCATGCGGGGGATGGCCGCCCGCATGGCCAGGAACGAGCCGAACAGGTTGATCTCCAGCACCTGGCGCCACTGCTCGATGTCCACGTCGACCACCGTGCCGCCGGGGTCGATGCCCGCATTGTTGACCAGGATGTCCAGCCGGCCGCCCATCTGGAAGGCGGTCTCCACCATGCGCTGCACGTCCTCCAGCTTGGACACGTCGCCCGCGCAGGTGCTGACCATGCCTTGGGGCAGGGCTTCGGCCACCTCGGCCAGAACCGGCTCGCGGCGGCCGGTGATGCACACCTTGGCCCCGTCGGCCACAAACCTCTTGGCTATGGCGGCGCCGATGCCCGTGCCGCCGCCGGTGATGAGAGCCGTTTTTCCTTGCAGGCTCACCTTTATCCCTCCTCGCGAAAATGATGAGACGGCCGGGAAGCTCCGGGAGCGGGCCCCCGGCCGTCGTTGAGCTTAAAACCGCGCTTGGCCTACAGGGGCTGCGCCTCGTCCGTATAGAAGGCCGCCGATAGCTTGCGGATGATGGCGCCGGCCGGGGTGTTTGCGATCTTGCCGTCCTCGCCGATGGCGAAGAACTTGCCGGTCTCCTTCATCTGGTCCCAGTTGTGGAAGAACACGGTGCACACCGGCAGGCCGAACTCCCGCCAAGAGAAGACGTACTGGTTGATGTCGAACTTGTAGGTGGTAACCAGCTCCACGTCCGCCTCGCCCTTGAGGGGCCCCACCAGGCACTGCCAGCAGAAGCGCTTCTCGTTGATGTAGTTGTGCTCGAAGATCTGGTTGGGGTTGTAGACGTAGTAGGCCTTGAGGCCGATCAGATCGCGGGTGGGGCCCGGCTTGAAGCCGGTGGGGGGCACCGAGGGGTCGCCCAGCACGCCGGGGGTGAACTCCTGCACCGCGCGCGGCTCGTTGTTGATCTCGCCCTCGCGCATTAGGGTGTCCACGCACAGGGCCTGGCGGGTCTGGGTGTTCACGAAGAAAGTGACGCACTTTCTCTCGTTGTCGGCGAAGGTAAGGTCCACGAAGTAGGTGCTGGGAGCCACCTCCATCACCTCGCACCAGTCGGTGCCGCCGGCCTCGCCGTTGCTCCACTTCACCTCGTTCTTGGCGGTGAACTCCAGGTCATAGGCAACCCCGTTGTCCAGAGTGATCTTCAGGCTCTGGCCGACCATCTCGTCGGTGTTGGGGATGCGGTGAAAGGCCATATCGGCCGCGTAATCTTCATATTTGTAATCGGTTTCGCCTTCTTTTTGCGGCATTGAGCACCTCCGTTGTCAAATTTGATGTCGTAGGGGGAGGCGGTGGGGGTTGCCCCCCTGCCGGCCGCTCCCCTCCGGGCGGCCGCCTAGAAAGGCAGCTGCCGCTTGGTCTTCTGGATGGTGAGCCACTTGAGCTCGGTCATCTCCTCCACGGAGTACTGGCCGCCCTCGCGGCCGTGGCCGCTGCCCTTGCAGCCGCCGAAGGGGCAGCAGGCGTCGGCGTCCACCGAGCCATCGTTGATGTGGACCATGCCCGCTTCCAGGTTCTCGCCAAGGTAGATGGCCTTTTCCAGGTCCTTGGTGATGACCCCGGCGCTGAGGCCATAGGTGGTGTCGTTGGCCACGGCCAGGGCCTCCTCGGCGCTGTCCACGGCGATGATCGAGGCCACCGGGCCGAAGGTCTCCTCGTAGTAGATCTTCATGTCCGGGGTGACGTCGGCCAGCAGGGTGGGCTGGTAGAGGCGGCCCTCATGGCTGCCGCCGGCCAGCAGCTTGGCGCCCTTGGCCACCGCGTCCTTCACGTGGCTGTCGATCTTCTCCACCTGCTTGTCGCTGATCACCGGCCCGATGAAGGTGGTGGGCAGGCTGGGGTCGCCCACCGGCAGATGGGCGGTGAGCCCGGCCAGGTTCTGGGTGAAGGGCTCCAGGATGGAGCGCTCCACGATGATGCGGTCGGTGGACATGCAGATTTCGCCTTGATGCAAGAAGGCGCTGAAGGCGGCCGACTTGACCGCGTACTCTATATCCGCGTCGCCCAGGACGATCAGCGGGTTCTTGCCGCCCAGCTCCAGGCTGTAGGGCTTGAGCTGGGCCGCGGCCCGCTGGGCCACGTGGCGGCCGGTCACCGTCTCGCCGGTGATGGCCACGAAGGAGCAGTAGGGGTTGTCGATGAGGGCATCGCCCAACACCGCGCCCGGGCCGGTGAGCACGTTGAGAGCGCCGGCGGGAAGGCCGGCCTTCTCGAAGAGCTCGCCGATCTTCAGGCCGAGCACCGGCGACTCGGAGGCGGGCTTGAGCACCACGGTGTTGCCCGTGGCCAGGCCGTAGGCCACCTTGTACATGGACAGCACCAGGGGGAAGTTCCAGGGGCTGATGGCCAGCACCGTGCCCCGGGGACGCCGCATGGTCATGGAGATCTTGGTGGGGTCGTAGTGGTAGACCTCGCCCATGATGCGTTTGCCGTCGGCCGCCGCGGTCTCGATCAGGTCCACGGTCTGGGATATCTCGAACATAGCTTTGCCTACCGAGCCGCCGCCCTCCTGAATGAGGACATCCGCGAACTCCTGCATGCTTGCTTCCAGGATCTGGGCCGCCTTGTTAAGGATCTTAGCCCGGTCGATGGCCGGAGTGGCCGCCCATCCCTGGCGGGCCTCAAAGGCCGCGGTCATGGCGCGGTCCGCGTCCTCCACCCCCGCCTTGGCCACCTTGGCGTAGACCTCCCCGTCGTAGGGGTTGTAATCATCGAAGGTTTCACCCGAGAGGGCGTCTACCCATTGGCCGTCAATGAACAACTGATACGTCTTCATGGCACCTCGCTTCGCTTGATAGACCCGCTTTAGGGATATTTCTCGACCCTGGCCGCCCCCCGGCAGAGCCGGCCGGCGGGGCTTCGGGTCTGTCGTCTTATTTGCCCAGCTTCAGAACCGGCTTGATGACCAGGCCCTTTTCCATGTCTTCCACCGCCTTGTTGATTTCCTCGAAGGGGTAGAAGGTGATCATGCGGTCAAAGGGGAAGCGGCCCTGGCGGTAGAGCTCGATGAGCTGGGGAATGAACAGGTCGGGGATGGCGTCGCCCTCGATGATGCCCCGCACGGTGCGGCCGTTCATGATCAGGTCCATGTTCAGGGTGACTTCGGTGCCCGGGGGCACCACGCCGCAGAGGCCGCACACGCCCAACAGGGGCAGCACGTCCACCGCCTGGCGGAACACCGCCGGGTTGCCCACGCACTCCAGGCTGTAGTTGGGGCCTCCGCCGGTGATGTCCAGAATGGTCTGCACCGGGTCGGTCTCGCCGGGGTTGATGGTGTGGGTGGCGCCCAGCTCCTCGGCCATCTTGAGGCGCTCGGGGCTCAGGTCCACCGCGATGATGGTGGTGCAGCCGCAGACCACCGCGGCCAGCACCGCGCTCATGCCCACCGGACCCACGCCGAAGACGGCGATGGAGCTGCCGGGCCGGGCCTCGAGGGCGTTGATCACCGCGCCCGCGCCGGTCTGGATGCCGCAGCCCATGGGCCCCAGGATCTCCAGGGGCACGTCGTCAGGCACCTTGACCACGTTGCACTCTTCGGCCAGGGCGTACTCGGCAAAGGTGGACTGCCCGAAGAAGTTGCCGTGGATGACCGTGTCGCCCTGATTGAGGGTGGTGGTCCCGTTGGACCGGGCGCCGCCGAAGTTGAGCCCCAGGAAGTTGTGGCAGTAGGGGTCTTGGCCGGACTGGCAGGAGGGGCAGCCCCCGCAGCTCATCCAGGAAATGGCCACGTGGTCGCCGGGCTTGACCTTGGTCACCCGCGCGCCCACCTTTTCCACCACGCCGGCACCCTCGTGCCCCAGCACCGAGGGCAGCGGGATGGGCAGGTGCTGGTCCCGGGCGGCCAGGTCGGTGTGGCAGATTCCGACCGCGGCTATGCGCACCAGGACTTCGTTGTCTTGAGGATCACTGAGCTCTACTTGCTCGATCTTGAATTCCGACGATGGTTCATACGTGACAGCGGCCCTGATTTCCATGTCTCCCTCCTACCGTTGGCGGATTGCTTACCAACCGCGAGAACCCCTGGCATGGCCGGGCGCGCCCGATAAGGCGGCGGGAACGGCCATGGCGCGGGGGCTTCGCGCGATGTTGGGTTACGGTAGTAAATCGAAATCAGGCGCGTCTATTATACGAAAGGTGAATTCTGGGGCCCGGTGGAAAAGGCACCGCGGAATTTGACGATATATATGCGGTAAACTGGAAATGACCGCCGGAATGGCGCAAAAGGTCCGCACCGGGGCCGTGCGGGAGAAGAAGCCGGAATCAAAGGCTAATAGGCTGAAAAGCCCCGAAAGGGGCGAGGGGCAACCGGGAGGCCGGACGAGGCGCGGCGGGGCGGCCTAGGAGGCCAGGATACGGTTGACCAGGGTGGTGCGGTTGTTGACGCCCACCTTCTCGTAGATGTTCTGCAAGTGCTTTTTGACCGTCACCTCGCTGACGAACAGCTTCTCGGCGATCTCGGCGTTTTTCAGCCCCAGGAAGACTAGCTCCACCACCTCTATCTCCCTACGGCTCAGGTGAAGCTCTTTTTGCAGATGATCTGGATCGATCTTGGCCGCGAGCTTTTCTTCCGCTGACTGTTCTTCCTCTATGGAGACCATGAGCAGACGGGAGTCTTCCCAGCCCAACCTTTGATCCAGGAGCCTGATGGTCACGGAGAAGTTGCTCCCGTCGCACCCCTGAATGGTGCTCTGCTTGACCGGCGGCGCGCCGCCTTCCCGGCGGTTGTCCATTATGGGCTTGATCTCTCGGCAGACCTTTAGCAGTTGGGGCGGGAGTTGCAGGTTGCGCCTGAAGACCGGCCGCGACAGGGTCAGGTTGCCCACCGCCTCTTCCGCCTTTTCGTTGCTGTAGACGATTTGCAGGCTTTCATCCAGCAGAAGCATTCCGATGGAGGACTGCTTCTCGATGTATTCCAGCACGGTGCCCTTGAGCTTAATCTTGCGGCGCAGGTTGTTGTGGGCCAGGGCGTGGGCCAGATAGGGAACGATGGTCCTGACCGTGAGGATTTCCTTGCTGGTGAAGCTGTTGGAGCGGCGGGGCCTGGTCAGGACAACCCGGCCGAACAATTCTCTTTCCGCGACCAAGTTGACTACGAGCTTGTGGTGGATCTTCTGCGGCCTGAGGAAGTCGTTGTAATATTCGGTGTCCAAGTACGAATCATAACTGAACACTTTTTCTCGGCTGTCAGAGGGATTGGTAATAATCAGGTTTTTGGTGAGATTCAGGGGATCGAACATGTAAAAACGATTTTTATAGTATTCGCAATAATCCTTATCGAGGTTTTTCAGGGTTATGTGGGTGTACCGCCCGTTGCCGTCCGGCAGGAAGAATATGGCGCCTTGCGAACGGATGGTGCGAAAGAGGGCGTCGAGGGTTTTCTCTCTTACCAGCCTTGAATCCAAAGATTCATTCGACGTACTGATCACGTCCAATACGTCGGTCAAAATCGGGACAGGTAAACTATCCATTTGTTGCAACATGTTCCTTGCTCCCGGGGCTGGCGATACGCCGATCCGGATGCAAAGACCCTAGAGGTCTTTCAAGGTGTGTTGTGCGTTTCCATCGCTTGGGGCTCCTTATCTAAGGTGTAAATTCAGTGTGAGTTGGGCCGTGCAAGGAGGATTATGCCTGCTTTAATCGGGCACCGGGCCCGATCGTTTCCCAGTTGCGGATTCACATGGTCGTCGATCTAGACATCCCGTTGAGTCGTTCAGCGATGCCCCCAACACCCAAGCTCAGCAAGTGCCTGAGCTTCATGGACAATCTAGACTTGATGACCAAACAGTCCTCGTAGAGTATTGGCATGGTAAGCCACCGGGCCCGTCCCGGTCAATTACAATTTGGTTTGTCCGTGCGGCGCCCCCTGCCTGGTCCGCCCGTTTTTAGTAATTAATAACAAAAGCTTATTCGAGGCTTCACTTTGATTTCCCCTGTCGGTCCAGCCGCTTGGCCTTGATCGACCCCCCGACCCCCAACCCGGCCCCTAGTACATAATTTGAAAGGACGGCCATCCCTCAAATCCGACATTGAGGTAAGAGATGGGGGCGAGGACGCTGCGGTGGATCCCCACGGATTTTTCCCGTGGCCAATGGACTTTCTCAGAGAGGCTGGCTTTGCAAAGAGTAGCCGGCAGATTAAATTGACCGCATGTTTTGATGACAAACTAAGGTAGCGCGGGCCGGGGTTTTTGCCTCACTCCACCCTCAGGATGATCTTGCCGGTGTTGAGGTTGGCTTCTATGCGCCGGTGGGCTTGTGACACCTGCTCCCAGGGATAGACCTGGTCGATCACCGGCCGGAGCCGTCCCTGGCTGAAAAGAGGCAGCCAGCGCCGGCTGAAATCGGCGGTAAGCCCGCCGCGATAAGCCAGAGAACGCGCCCGCAGGGTGGAGCCCATCACCTTAAGACGCTTGACCAGGATCAGGCGCAGGTTCACCTTCTCGGCCTCGCCCCCGGCGATGGTGGCCAGCATGACCATGCGCCCGTCCGTGGCCAGGGTCTCCAGGTTGCGCTGAAAATAATCCCCGCCGATGAAGTCGATGGCCACCGCCGGGCCCGCGCCGTCCGTGGCCTCCTTGGCCGCGGCCACGAAGTCCCGCTCCTTATAGTTGATACCCACTTCGGCTCCCAGGGAGCGGCAGGTGGCCAGCTTATCCTCCGAGCTGGCGGTGACCATCACCCGGGCTCCGGCCTCGCGGGCCAGCTGGGTGGCCGCCGTGCCCACCCCCGAGGCCCCGGCGTGCAGGAGCAGCCATTCCCCGGACTCAAGCCCGGCCAGCCAGAACAGGGCCTGGTGAGCGGTGAGGAACACCTCGGCCATGCCCGCGGCTTGCTCAAACTCAAGGCCCTCGGGAATGGGCATGGCCAGGCGCTCGTCCATGGCCGCGTACTGGGCGTAGCCCCCGCCGGGCACGATGCCGAATACCCTCTCGCCCACGGCGCGCTGGGTGCAGCCCGGCCCCAAGGCGGCCACCTTACCTGCCAGCTCCAAGCCCATGATCTCGCTCTCGCCCGGCGGCGGCGGGTACAGGCCCTTGCGTTGCAGGGTGTCGGCCCGGTTGACCCCCGCGGCCCGCACCCTGACCAGCACCTCGCGCTCCTTGAGGGCCGGTTGCGGGGCCTCTCCCAGGCGCATGACCTCCGGCCCGCCGAACTCGCTCAACAGTATGGCTTGCATGCTCAGTCTCCCTTGCTCAGGCCACGGCCACCGGCCGCACCGGCGAGGCGGTCCCGCCCCGTATCTTCAGGGGCGAAACCATGAACAAGAACTCGCTCACCCCGGCGGCGGCCAGCTCGTCCAGGTTCATGGCCTCGATGATGTGAATGCCGTTTTGCACCAAGAGGATCTGATGCACCGGCAGGGAGTGGGCCGGGGTCCGCTCCAGGGCCACGGTGTCGCCCCCGGCGATGGCCGCGCCCTTTTCCACCACCCACGCGGCCCCGCTCTCCACCAGGCCGGGGCAGCCCTCGTGGTGGGCGATGTACTTGCGGGCCTCGGAGAAGTAGCGGATCCAGCCGGTGCGGATGAGCACCGCATCGCCGGGGCGCAGATCCACTCCCTGGCGGGCGCAGGCCTGCTCCAGGTCCTCGCGGCCCACGCCGTGCTCATTGCCCAGGACCTCCACCCCATGCAGCCCGGCGATGTCCAGGCACACCCCCCGGCTCACCACCGGTGCCACCTTGTCGATGCCCGCCTCGCGCAGGCCCTCGTAGTCCTGATGCGGGGTGATGTCTCCCACTCCGTAGACCTGGTGCTCCACCGCGATGTGGCCGTGGGCGTCCATGTGGGTGCCGGTGTGGCCGCCGGTGGAGAACAGGCAGTTGGCCGCGCTGACTCCCTCGGGGTACATCATGTCGCCGTGCACCTTGGTCAGGGAGAAGGTGAAGGGGGGATGGTTGGGGTGGTGGGGCATACCCACGTAGTAGTCCATGCCCAGGTCGTAGACCTTGCCCGTCTTGACCAGCTCTGAAATGGCCTTGGGGTCCATGGTTGGTTCCTTTTTGCTTAGTTGGCCCGCTCGGCCTCGGCCAGCAGATGGTGGGCGATGACCAGCTTTTGCACTTCCGTGGTTCCCTCGTAAATGCGCAGGGCCCTTATCTCGCGGTATAGCCGCTCGGGGATGGAGCCCCGGCTCACCCCCACCCCGCCGTGCAGCTGCACCGCCTGGTCCACCACCCGAAAGGCGGCCTCGGTGGCATAGAGCTTGGCCATGGAGGATTTCTTGGCCGCTCCGGGCAGGCCCCGGTCCTTGGAAATGGCCGCCCGGTAGACCAGGCCCCGGGCCGCGTCGAGCTCGGTGGCCATCTCGGCCAGCTTGAAGCGGCTGCCCTGGAAGTCCGACAGGGCCGAGCCGAACTGGCGGCGCTTGCGGGTGTAGGCCAGGGTGGCGTCCAAGGCCGCCTGGCCGATGCCCAGCGCGGCCGCGCCCACCGTGACCCGCAGCAGCTCCAGAGTCTGCATGGCGATCTTGAAGCCGCCGCCCACCTCGCCCAGCAGGTTCTCCGAAGGCACGAAGACGTTCTCGTAACGCAAGCGGGCCAGGTCGTGGGGGGCGATCACCTGCAAGCGTTCGGCCACGCTCAGGCCATCCATGCCCTTGTCCAGGATAAAGGCCGACAGGGCGCGCGGATTTTCCGGCTGGGGGGTGCGCACGAAGGTCACCAGAAAGTCGGCCGCGTAGCCATTGGAGATAAAGACCTTCTGGCCGTTGAGCCGCCAGCCGCCCTCCACTGGCTCGGCCAGGGATTCGATGCCGTTGACGTCGCTGCCCGCGCCCGGCTCGGTCAGGGCGAAGGTGGCCAGCTTCTCGCCCCGGGCCACGGCGGGCAGATAGCGTTCCCGCTGGGCCGGGGAGCCAGCCAGGGTGATGGGAAAGGAGCCCAGGCCCTGCATGGCCAGTGTAACGTCGGCCGGGCACCACACCCCGGCAAAGGCCTCCCGGGCCAGGCTCAGCGGCAGGGCCTTGACACCCGGCCCGCCCAGGTCCGCGGGCAGGAGCAACTCGAAGAGCCCCGCCTTGGCCATGGCCTCCACCATCTCGCGGGGCACCTCGTCGGTCTCGCCGTATTTTTGGGCCAGGGGGAGCAGCTTTTCGCGGGCGAATTCGCGGCAAGACGCGGCGAAATCTTTTTCCTGGCTGGAAAGCATCAGGTCCATGGGAAACTCCTGTTCGCCGCCGCCGGGCAGCCGAACGGCCCGAAGGGCGGCGGGGATATGGCTGGTCAGCTGATGGGCAGATCCTTTTTCATGATCTTGCCGGTCGGGTTCTTGGGCAACTCATCCATGAAACAGATCACCGGTATCTTGTAGGAAGCCAAGGACCGGCGGCAGTGGGCCAGGATGGCCTCCTCGTCCGGGGACGCGCCCTCCTTGAGAGCCAGGAAGGCCTTGGGCACCTCGCCTTTGCTGGGATGGGGCGCGCCGATCACCGCCGCTTCGTTGACCAGAGGGCAGGCGTAGAGCACCTCCTCGATCTCCCGGGGGTACACGTTGTAACCACCGGTAATGATCAGTTCGGCCTCGCGTCCCACCAGGAAGTAATAGCCATCCTCGTCGCGAAAGGCGTGATCCCCGGTGTAGACCCAGCCGTCCTTGATGCGCTCGGCGGTGACCTCGGGCAGGTTGTGATAGCCCTTGGTGGCGTTGGGCCCCCGGAAGACGAGGTGCCCCACCTGCCCCACCGGCACCTCGGCCCCCTGCTCGTCCACCAGGCGGGCGTCCACCCCGGATACGTTGATGCCGATGGAGCCGGGCTTGCGCCTGCCGTAGACAGGGTTGCCGGTGACCAGGCCGGTGGACTCGGTGAGCCCGTAGACCTCGATGATCTCGGCCCCGAAGCGCTGCTCCCATTGCCGGAGCAGCTCCACCGGCAGCGAGGCCCCGCCGGAAAGCCCCATGCGCAGCGAGCTCACATCGTGCTTGCTCTCGTCCAGGGTATTGAGCAGGTAGGTGAACATGGTGGGCACCCCGGGGAACCAGGTGACCCGGTGCTCCGCGATGGCCGCCAACACCTGATCGCTCTTGAAGCCGTCCACCACCACCACACCGCCGCCGGAGCTAAAGGCGCCCATGAAGGGGCTGGCGATGCAGAAGATATGCACCATGGGCAGGGCGGCCAGGGTGACGTCCTCGGCCCGGAGCCCGTAACTCTGGGCCACGTTGGGCCCGCCGAAAGTGAGGTTGCGGTGGGTGAGCACCACTCCTTTGGGCTTGCCGGTGGTGCCGGAGGTGTAAAAGGTCAGGGCGGGCGTGTCCGGGCTCATGGCCGGCGGGGCCCAGTCGGGCAGCGGCTCGGGGCAGGCCCTGGCCAGGGCCTGCTCCAGGCTTTCCCCGATGCGCCGGATTATGATCGTGCGCACCTCGGGCGCCCCGCCCTCCAGCTCGTCCAGGCGGGCGGCCCAGTCCTGATGGGCTAAAACCATGCGGGCTCCCGAGTCTCCCAGGATGTGGGCGATCTCGCGGGCCGTGTACAAGGGGTTCACCGGCACCACCACCCCGCCGGCCTTGATTATGGCGAAGTAGGCCAGCAGGAGCTGGGGGCTGTTGGGGTGCAGGGTGGCCACCCGCTCGCCCGGCTCCAGGCCCAGCCCGGCCAGGCGAACCGCCAGCCGGTCGGTGACCCGGTCGAACTTGGCGTAGGAGATGGGCCCGCCCTCGCCGAGGAGGTAGGTGCGCTGGCCGAACTTGGCGGCCTGGGCTTTCACGAATTCCGGTATCGCCATGATGCTTGCTTTCTCTCCCGCGCCGTTACAAAACCGTCCGGCCGCCATCGAGGCACAAGGTTTGCCCGGTGATGTAGTCCGAGGCCGAGGAGGCCAGGAACACCGCCGCCCCCACTATGTCCGCCGCCTGGCCCACCCGCCCCATGGGGGTGTTGGCCACGATGCGGGCGTGCACCTCCGGGTCGGCCAGGGGCGCGGCGGTCAGGGGGGTGGCGAAGTAACCGGGCGCCAAGGCGTTGACGTTGATGTTCAGCTCGGCCCACTCGGCGGCCAGAGCCTTGGTGAGCATGACTATGGCCGCCTTGCTCATGGCATAGGGGGACATGGCCAGGCCCTTGCGCACCAAAAAGGCGGCGGCCGAGGCCAGGTTGATTATCTTGCCGCCGCCGCGTTCCGCCATCACCTGGGCGGCGGCCTGGCAGCCGAAGTAGGTCCCCCGCTGGTTAACCGCCATCACCGCGTCGAAGTCAGCGGTGTCCAGCTCCAGGGCGGGCTGGCGCACGTTGATGCCGGCATTGTTGACCATGATGTCCAACCCGCCCAGCTCATCCACCGCTTGGCCCACCACAGAGCGGATGGAGGCCACGTCGGTCACGTCCAAACGGGCCAGGCCCACCTTGCGGCCCAGGTCCTGTATTTGGCGGCGGGTATCCTCGCCGTCCTCGCGGGAGCCCCGATAGGTCACCATCACCGCGGCCCCGGCGTGGGCCAAACCCACGGCCATATAGCGCCCCAGGCCGCGGCTGGAGCCGGTGACCAAGGCCACCTTGCCGGAGAGGTCGAAGTTGGCCGGGTTGATCTCCATTTGGTTCATTATGTTTTCCTCTCGGTAGTTAGCTTTCGGCCCCGTTTTGGGCGACGGCCACGGGCTGCTGCTGACGCCACTCGTTGAACAGCATAACCGCGATGGCGATCACGCCGACCAAGGATAGAAGCAGGCTGGGCCAGAACAATAGAATGGAGGCGGCCACGAAGATGGCCCGCTTGCCCCAACCCAGCCGGTTGAGGAAGAACCCCTGGGCCCCGATGGCCAGGGCGAAAACTCCCACCCCGGCTTGGATGAACACCAGGATGGTCTGGGGAAGGCTCCCGTCGAACAACAGGGCCGGGCTGTACACGAACAAATAGGGAAGCGTGTATAGCACGATGCCGAAGCGCACCGCCTCCAACCCCGTCTTCATGGGGTCGGCCCCGGCGATGGCCGCGGCGGTGAAGGCGGTGGTGCAGATGGGCGGGGTGATCAGCGACAGGGCGCAGAAATAGAAGATGAACAAGTGAGCCGCCATGGGGGCCACCCCCAGGTTCACCAGGGCCGGGGCCTCCAGGGCGGCCAGCACCAGGTAGGAAACCACCGGAGGCAGCCCCATGCCCAGCACGATGGAGATGATCATGATCCAGAACAGGGTCAGGAACAGGCTGCCCTGGGACAGGAAGCTGATCACCTCCGAGAGCTTCATGCCCGCGCCGGTCAGGGTGAGTATGCCCAGGATGATGCCCGCCACCGCGCAGGGCACGGTGATGGGGATCATGCGCACCGCCCCGTCCTTGAGGGCCAGGAACACGCTTTTGAGCGACAGGGTGCGCGAGACGATGGCCACCAGCCACAGGGCCAAAAGGGAGTAGGCGCAGGCGAACATGGCCGAGTACTTTAGCGACATGAGCACGATCAACAGGCCCACCGGCAGCATGAAGGGCGCGCCGGTCTTGAACGCGGGCCAGAAGTGGGGGACTTTCTCTTTGGCCAGGCCGGAGAGCCCCCTCTGTCCGGCGTAGAAGTCCACCATGAGGAACAGTCCAAAGTAGTGAAAAAAGGCCGGCAGGGACGCGGCGATGCACACGTCCACGTAATCCACTCCCAGCATGTTGGCCATGACAAAGGCCACCGCCCCCATGATGGGCGGGGTCTTGTAGCCCCCCGAGGAGGCCACCGCCTCGATGGCCCCGGCCACCACCGGCGACACCCCGGACTTTTTCATCATGGGTATGGTGACCGCGCCCGTGGTGGCGGCGTTGGCCGCCGAGCTGCCCGAGAGCATGCCCATCAGGCCGCTGGCCGCGATGGAGACCTTGGCCGGCCCGCCCCGGTAGCGCCCGGCCACCGAGGTGGCCAGGTTCAATAGCACGTTGGAGGCTCCGGCCCGGTCCAGGAAGGCCCCGAAGATCAGGAACACGATGACGATGGTGGCGCATACCCCGATGGGTATGCCGTAGATGCCCTCGGTGCCCGCGAACACCTGCACCACGATGCGCTCCACCCCATAGCCCCGGTGCCCCAGGAAGCCCGGTATGTAGGCCCCAAAATAGGTGTAGAGCAAAAACAAGATCACGATGACCGCCAGGGACATGCCCACTGCGCGGCGAGTGAGCTCCAGCAGGATGATGATGGCCGCCACGCCCATGAACATGCCGGTGTTGTCCAGGAAGGGCGAGATGTAGAGCTCCTTCCAGTTCAGCAGCAAGTATAGGTTGGCCGCCACGATCAGCGCGGCCAGCGCCGTATTGACCGTCAGGTTGAGCCAGGGCCGCCGGTCCGCCGACTTGAGCTTGTACACGTAGAGAGCGATCACCGCGATGACCGCGAGGTGCATGGTCCTCTGGGTCATGGTCTCGAAGGTCCCGAAAAAAGCGGTGTATAGCGAAACCGCCGACAGGGCCGCCGCCAGAATCATCACGAACCAGTTGATGCCTTTGTTGAGTTTGTCGATCATGACCCGACTATGCCCCTTGTGCATCTAGGGAGGTGTTTGCCCCGCTGGGCCCCGCCGGCCCGGACCGCTGCCCTGGAGGCGGCCGCCCTCCCTCCAGCGGGAAAGGCGGCCCCGCGTTAGGAGCTGTTTAGGGGGTGACGCCCTTTTCCTTGAAGTACTTGGCCGCGCCGGGATGCACGGGGATGGGCATGCCCTTGTAGACATTCGCCAGCTTGGTCTGCTTGAAGTTGGCCGAGGCGCTGGTGATGAAGGGCAAGTTCTCGAACACCGCCTTGGTGGCCTTGTACATGAACTCGTCGCTCAGGAAGGGGCCGCAGGCCAGGGTGTAGGCCATGCCGGCGGCGGCCACGGGGCGGTTCATGCCCTTGTAGGTGCCGGCGGGGATTTCACCGATGAAGTAGGAGGGGTCCTGCTTGAGGATCTTGGCCTGGGCCGCCTGCGGGATGGGCAGGAAGACCACATCGGACGAGTCGGCCAGCTGAACGAAGCCCGGCACGCCGATGCCCATGAAGTAGGAGCAGGCGTCGATGTGGCCGTCGATCATCTTCTGCACCGCGTCCGGGAAGCGGATGTACTCGGGCTTCAGGTCCTTGTCCGCGTCTAGGCCGCAGTTCTTGAAGATGAGCTTAACGTTGTCCATCATGGTCATGGAGCCGGGAGTGCCCAGGGCGACCTTTTTCCCCTTGAGCTGGGAGATGTCGGTGATGCCCAGGCTCTTGCGCACAGCTATGGTGAACAGGCCGGGATAGGCCGCGAACCACCCCAAGACCTTTTGCTTGGCCTTGAAGGGCTCCGCGCCGTTGTAGGCCTTGTAGAGCATGTTGGCCGTGGACCAGCCGAACTCCATTTCCTTACGGTCGATGCGCAGGACGTTCTCCCGCGAGGCCCCCGGAGTGGTCACCCCGGTGACGTTGTATCCGGGCACGTTGTCGTTGATCACCTTGGACATGGCCACGGCCAGGGGATACCAGGACCCCGAGGCGCTGGCCGAGCCAAAGGTGTAGTTCTTGGCCGCCCAGGCCAGACTGGGGATTTGGCCGAGCATCCCCAAAGCGGCGATACCCGCGCCCGCGGTTTTGCAGAATTGCCTACGGGTCAAGTCCTTCTTCGACATGGCATCATCATCCTTTCCGAAACGGTGGTTAAGGCTTCAAGAGACAGGGCGCGTTCCCGGCTCCGGGCCTGCCGCTCCCCGGTTTCCCGCCCCGGCCTTGGCGTACAAGCGAGGCGGACGGGCCAACAGCCAACAGACTTTTAAATGCGACGCATTCAGGATGATGATCAGGGATGTCTGGCGCGCCTGGGATGCAAACGGTCCGGCGCCTCGGGGCACTGGACCGGGATCTCGCTACTCTCCGTTTTCCTCGGGCCCAAAAAAGCGCAGCAGCACCGCTTGGGCCCTCTCCACATGCATTTCCATGACCTCCCCCGCCTTTTGGAACTCCCCCCGGCGCAGATGCTTGATGATCAGGGCATGGTCGGCCACGTAATCGTCAAAGGCCGGCACCATCAGGGAGGTGTAGAGAAAGCGGGTGATGCGGGAGCGAACCTCCTCGGCCAGCCAGTCCATCTTGAGGTTGCCGCAACGCAGCCGGAAAAGATGGTGGAAGTCCCGGTTGTGCCGGACCCAGTCCTCGATGCTGGTCTGGCTGTCCACCTTGATCTCCCGCATGGCCTGGTTGGTCTCCTCCAGGTCGGCCAAGTCCTCTTCGGTCAGGTTGGGGGCGGCCCATTCCACCGCCTTGCGCTCCAGCACCTTGAGTAGGCCGTAATAGTCGAAGACCTCCTGGGGCGAGGTCTTGGTGACCATGACCCCCCGGCGGGGCAGCACCTCCACGAAGCCTTCCTTCTGGAGGCGCAGCAGGGCCTCGCGCACCGGGCTGCGGCTGCAAGAGAACCTCTGGCACAACTGGTTTTCGGTGATTCGCTCGCCGGGCATCAGCTGTCCCAGGATGATTTCCTTGCGCAGGGCTTTGTAGAGACGATCCGGGATGGCTTCCATATCGTGAACACCTAACCGTAAGGGTAAGTAGTTTCAGGTGTATTACCAGATTGTCGACAATCTGGTAGACAAGATACTTGCATACTCATTTTCCCCCTGTCAAGACGGCTTTTGCCGGAACACTGAAAAATGCCGAAAAGCGGCCACGCCCTAGCCGGCCAAACAGGCCCGCGCGGACTCAAACAATAGGCAATTGTGGTTTTTGGGCGGGGAGCCAATGCAGCGGATTGGCATGGAAAGAGGCGAAGTAGTGGCGCGTTGAGACTTACAACTTGGACCTAGTTGTGTGCCAGAAGGCCCACTGGGTTGGTTGCGGGGCGGAAATCAGCTAACAAACCCACGGATAATTTTTGCCGGGAGGAGCAAGGACACGCCTGCCGGCCGGCCACCGTCACTGGGGCGCATTCCCATGCCTTGCGGTTAAGGCAGGCATAGCCATACGTGGCTGCCTGATTTCGCGGGGAAGCGAAGGGGCGCACTCGGGCAATCGCCCCGACCAGGGCGGCTGCCTTCTATTTATCGCGCCTGTCCCTTAGTCCAGGGGTTTGAAGCACTCGCGGGACGGCTCAGGAGACCTCGAGGTACTTGGCCAACATGTCCGGCCGCGCCTCCAGCTCGGCGGTGGTGCCCTCGAACCCGACGAAGCCCTTGCCCAGCAGGTAGCAGCGGTGGGCCAGGGAAAGGGCGACCTTGAGGTTGTGCTCCACCAACAGGATGGACACGCCAGCCTGGTTGATCTGCAACAGTACCTTGCACACCTCGCGCACCAGCTGCGGGGCCAGGCCCTCGCCGGGCTCGTCCACCAGCAGCAGTTGGGGATTGCCCATCAGGGCACGGCCCATGGAGAGCATCTGCTGCTCGCCGCCGGAAAGATGGGCCCCCTTGTTGCCGCTGCGCCGCTCCAGGGATTGGAAGTGCTTGTAGACCCGCTTGAGGTTCCAGGGCTCGCTGCCCGGGGGCGGCGGGCAGCCCGGCTTAACCCCCATCAAGAGGTTCTCCTCCACGGTAAGGGTGGGGAAGATGCGCCGCTCCTGAGGCACCAGGCCGATGCCCGCCCGGGCCACCTTGTGGGGAGGCGCCTTGGCGATGCCCTGGCCCTGGAAGTTAATGGCCCCGGACTGCGGCACCACCAGCCCCATGATGGATTTGAGGATGGTGCTCTTGCCCATGCCGTTGCGCCCCAGCAGGCAGACGATCTCTCCCTGGCCCACGCGCAGCGAGACGTTTTGCAGAGCGTGGATCAGGCCGTAATAAGTGTTGAGTTCGCTCACCTCAAAGAACATGGAAAGACTCCGTGTCGCCCAGATAAGCTTCTTGCACGGTGCGGTTTTCGCGAATCTCCCCGGGAGGGCCGGAGACCAGGATGGAGCCGTGGTAGAGCACGGTGATGCGGTCGGCCAGGGAAAAGACCACGTCCATGTCGTGCTCCACGATCACCATACTCTTGCCCTCGGTCAGCCGCTTGATCAGTTCCACCGTGGTCTGGGTCTCTTCCTTGGACATGCCGGCGGTGGGCTCGTCGAGCATCACCAGATCGGGGTTCATGGACAGGGCCATGGAAAGCTCCAGGGCCCGGTGCTTGCCGTAGGACAGGGTGCCCGCCAGCACGTCCCGGTCCTCCAGAAGCCCGATGCTCTCGAGCACCTCGTCGGTTTCCCGGGCTACCCGGGAAATTCCCCCCACCCTCTGCCAAAAGTCGAACCTGATGCCTAGGCGGGACATCACCCCCATACGAATGTTCTGAAATACGGTTTGTTTTTCAAAGGTGCTGGTGATCTGGAACGAACGCCCCAGCCCCTGGCGGGCCAGTTGATAGGGCGCCAGCCCGGTCACGTCCTGGCCCTTGAAGAAGACCTTGCCGCCGGTGGGGTGGTAGGTGCCGGTGATCACGTTGAACAGGGTGGTCTTGCCTGCCCCGTTGGGCCCGATGATGGCGTGGCGCTCGCCCTGGCGCACCTGCAGCTGCACGTTGGAGAGCACCTGCAGCTCCTTGAAGCTGTGGGACAGGTCCTTGGTTTCCAGGATGTTCATGCTCCGCCACCCATTGCCTTGCGCAGGTAAACCCGCTTGAGCCACCAGGCCCGCAGGCGCGCCCAGGACCAGACCGCGCCGCCGGGGAGGTACATCACCACCAGGATGAAGATGATCCCGCTGATCATGCGGGCCATCTCGGGGTAGGCCTGGGTCACCTGCTCCAGGAGCAGGAGCAGGCCCGAGCCCAGGACCGGGCCGGAGAAGCTGCCGATGCCGCCCACCAGGATGGCCATGAGGGGCTGGAAGGAGACGATCAGGTCCAGCACGCCGCCCACGGAGACCAGGTTATTGAAGATGGCGTAGATGGCCCCGGCCAGGCCGGCGAAAAAGCCGGAGAAGCAGAAGATGACCGCCTTGGTCATCTCCACCCGGTAGCCCAGGTAGTCCACCCGCTTCTGGTTGTCGCGGATGCTGATCATCACGCTGCCCATGGGCGTCTTGGTGAAATACCACATGGCCAGGATGCCCAGCACGGACAGGCCCACCGCGAAGAAGTAGATGCCCATGGGAGTGGTGAGGTCCCAGGTGAACAGCCCCAGCACGTGCATGGGCGGGGTGGCCCAGCCCATGAGGCCGTCCTCGCCGCCGGTCACATCGCGAAACTTGGAGCAGAGCACATACATGAGCTGGCCGAAGGCCAGGGTGAGCATGGCAAAGGCCGTGGCGCGCACCCGGACCAGCAGCGGGCTGAGCACCAGCCCAACCAGGGCGGCGGCCACCCCGCTGAGCAGGGCCGCGGCCAAGACCGGGATGCCTTCCAGGTGGGTGAGCAGCAGCGCGGCGCTGTAGGCGCCCACCCCGAAATAGAGGGCATGGCCAAAGGAAAGGAGCCCGGTGAAGGACAACAGCAGGTTCAGGCTGACCGCAAACAGGGCGTCAATGGCCAGGCGCACCGCCAGGTTGGTGTGCACGGTGTTGGAGACGAAGGGGAAGACCACCAGCACCGCGATGCCGGCCGCCATCCAAAATAGTTTGCGCTTCATTCTCGGTCTCCAAACAGGCCGGTCGGCTTGAAGGCAAGCACCAGAGCCATGAAGGCGAACATCAAGATCGGCGAGAGCTTGGGCAGGAACTGAATCCCAAAGGAGTTGAGCTCCCCGAAGAACAGGGCGGCGACCAGGGCTCCATACAGGCTGCCGAAGCCGCCCACCACCACCACCACGAAGGCCTCCATGCCTATCTGGTCGGCCAGGCCGGGGAAGACGGTGAGGATGGGGGCGGCGGCCACCCCGGCCACCCCGGCCATCCAGGTGCCCAGGCCGAAGACCAGCATGAACACCCTTTCGGTGTTCACCCCCAGGGCGCTGACCATGCCGGGATCGGACACCGCGGCCCGCACGATGGTGCCCAGGCGGGTCTTGAACAGCACCAGGGCCAGCAGCAAGAGCACCGCCAGGGCCAGGCCGATGATGTAGAGGCGGTAGAGCGGGTACTCCAGGCCGTAGATGTTCACCAGCCCGGCCAGGGACGGCGGGGCCATGACCTGCAGGCCCTCGGTGCCCCAGATCAACTTGATGGCCTCGCCGGCGACGATGGCGATGCCCAGGGTCAACAGCAGCTCGGCCACGTGGCCCAGGCCGGACTTCTGCACCCGGCGAAGCATGAAGCGCTCCACCAATATGCCCAGCAAGGCCGTGCCCAGGGGGGCCAGGAGCAGGGAGAGCCAGTAGCTGTGGGTGGCCTGCATCACACTGACGCAGATATAGGCCGAGATCATGAAGAAAGAGGCGTGGGCGATGTTCAATACGCCCATCATGCCGAAGATCAGGGTTAGGCCCGAGGCCACCAGGAACAGGAGCATCCCGTAGGCCAGCCCGTGGATACCCTGGGCCAGATACATTTGCACTTCAGGACTCATAGTGGTTCTCTGAGTTGCGCGAATCCTGTTGATCGGAATCCCCGCCTTCCGCCTCCGGCCCAGCGGCCGGAAGCAGGAAGGCGAGGCGTGGTGAGAGCGCTCAGACGCCTATTTGCAACGGCCCGGGATCTTGGGCGCGGGCAGGGTGACGTACTTGGCGGGGATGGTCTCCACCTTGCCGATGTAGGCGCACTTGTCGTACCAGATGTTGGGCGACACGAACTCGGTGACGTAGGTGTCGCGCACCACGCGGTGGTCGCAGGCCCGCATGGTGAGCTTCTCGCCGAGAAGGCCGGTCCACACGTCGCCCTCCCAGGCCTTGATGACCTTGGGGGCGTCGGTGCTGCCGGCCCGAGCCATCACGTCCAGAAGCCAGTAAAGCGACTCCACGTAGGCCCCGGTGGTGGAGCCCAGCCACTCATAGAGCGGGGTGTTGTAAGGAGCCGGCCAGGTCTTCCAGGAAGCGTGCCACTTGACCTGGAGGGGACCCTGCTTGGCGTCCAGGAACTCGCTGGCGAAGATCAGCCCGGTGGAGCCCTTCACGCCCACCGCCACCAGGGCGTTGACGTCGTCCAGGAAGATGCCGGCGATGGGCAGGTTGACGCCCAGCTGCCGCGACTGCTTGATCAGGTTGGAGGAGTCGGGAATCCAGTCGCCGGTGAAGATCACCTCGGCGCCGGAGGCCTTGACCTTGGTCATGTAGGGGGCGAAGTCCTTGTTGAACAAGGGGTGATAATCCTCGCCCACGATCTTGGCGTCAGGCACGTACTTCTTCAGGCCGGCCTTGAAGGCGTCGGCCAGCTGATGGCCGAAGATGTAGTCCTGATTGAGGATGTAGAACTTGCGCTCCTTGCGGCCCGCGAAGTACTTGCCGAAGGTGTCGCCCACCGAGGTGGTGGTCCAGATGTGCTGGAAGCTGTAGGGCGTGAAGTGCTTGGCGTCCAGCAGGGTGTCGGACAGGGAGCCGGAGTTCAGGTGCAGCTTCTTGTACTTCTTGGCGGCGGCCTGAATGATGGCCGTGAGGTGGCTGCCCGCGGTGCCCCACAGCACGTCCACCTTCTCCTCCAGGCACATCTTGTCGGCCATCTCCTTGGTGGTGGCCGGCTTGCCCATGGTGTCGCCCTTGATCAGGGCGATCTTCATCATCTTGCCGTTGACATTGATGCCGCCGCGGCGGTTGATGTCGGTGGCCACCCAGGTGCCGGTGGCCCAGTATATCTGGCCCACCACGGCGGCGGGGCCGCTGAAGGGCGCCAGCACGCCGATCTTGATCACCGGGCCGGTGGGATTTTCGAACTTGGCCGGATCGAAACCGGCCATATCCGAAACCGCCTTGGCGTCGAAGCCCGCGGCCCGGGCCAGCCCGCCGGCCTGCATGATCACCAATGCCATGGTGATAACCAGGCCCAGGAGCAGATGCCGTTTGATAACTTTCATGATTCCCTCCCCTATTTAGTTATGAGTTCCCCTTATGGTGCAATCCACCAAGCGCCCGCCGGGCTTGTCCTCCCCAGGCCAAACCGGCGGCGCTGACATGCGCTCTATAGCGACTCCATTCCCTTGACGAAAAAGTCCACCGTGGCGTCCAGGACCAGGTCCGGGTCCAACCCCTTGATGGTCCAGCCCTTGAGGGGCAGGAAGCCGAAGAGATAGACCAGCAGGCTGGCGATAACCACCAGGCGCTCCCGGTCGACTTCGTGGTCCAGGGCCTTTTCGATGGTGTCGGCCATGTCCTCAATGAGACGGAGGTCGTTGGACATGACCTCGGATTTGGTTTCGCCGTCCAGGAACCGGGTCTCCTGGTAAGCCAGGGAGATGAGGTCCGGATGGTAGGCCCAGGAATGGAGGAACATCTTGCGGATGTAGGGGCGCATGGCCTCCAGCTCTTTGATCTCTCCATCGGGGGTGAGGGCGGCCCGCGTTTCCGAGTCCTCCCCCATCATCTCCTTGAAGAGCTGGCGCAGGATGTCGTCCTTGCTCTGGACGTAGTCGTAAAGGCTGCCGGGGTTGACCCCCGACTCCTCGCAAAGGTCCTGGACCGTGGTGCCGGTGTAGCCTTTTTTGGTGAAAAGCTTGCGCGCCGCGCTCAGAATCTGGGTCCGGCGCTTCTTGACCAGGTTTTTGTTCTTTATCTGGCGATACCGCAGAATTCCCAAGCCTTCTTCCGACTTGCCGCGGCCCTTGGACGGGGTTTTAGCAGCCAACGGTGTCCCCTCCCCTGACGGCGGGAACGGCCCCAAGCGGGCGATACGCCGGTTCTCCTCCCGCGCCGCGCGGCCCCTGTTGGCCCGCCGCTTCGAGTGGCCGCTTAATCTTTAGTTTTTTCATTTGCTTACCCTTTCCAGCTCCGGCAAGGAAGAGGCGAATGTTAGTAAAATTTGGCATATGTAATTTTGGCTGATGACCATCAACAAAATAGCACTCAGCAATTTTCCTTGTCAAGTTGGATCCCATCTCTCGTTGTTTTTGGTGCGGAATATTGGGGCGCGGGAGCGTTTTTGCGCTCTTTTGGGCGCGCCGGAAGACCGGAGCGCCCAAAAGAGCTTATTTTATGCGGAAGAAGCCTTCCTCGAACTCGGGCCGGTCCTGGAAGCGTTTCATGAAGTTGCCGGGCAAGGTGTCCAGGTTGGCGAAAAAGGCCGGATCGGCCATGATGCCCGCCTGGTGCAGGGCCTTCAAGACCTGCTCCGGTTGGGGGGGGCAACCCTTGACCGGGATCATCTCCTGGATGTCGGGGTTGTCCTTGTGGGCCTGATACATGCATTTGCCCAGCAGGATGGTTTTCTTGGCCCCGGGCCGGGGCTGCATCTTCTTGCCGGTGAGCACCTCCACCTCTCCCCAGGGTTCGCCGCGCCAGGCTGCGAACACCGCCTGGAGCAAGGCGCCGTTGATGGCCGAGCAGTAGGTGCACAGGCTGGTGTCGTATTTGTAGTAATTGATGCCGGCCAGGCCCCGCTTGGCCATGGGCAAAGGCAGGGTGCCTTCCTCGTTGTAGGGGAAGCTCCACTTGTGGGGTTTGGCCAAATCCTCGATGCGCTCGCCCACCACCTCCACGTCGCTCAGGTCGGTGGGGCGGCCGCGCCGCCGGGCGGCATGGGCCAGATAGGGCACCCCGGCCGGATCGTGGCCCAGCAGGCGGCTGCCCACCAGGTCGGCCGAGAGCGCATCCCAGGAGGCGGCCAGGATGTCGCTACGGTGCATCACCCCATCGAAGCCCGGCCCGTACTCGGAGGTGTAGATGCCGTCCAGCACCGCCAGGATGGGAGGCATTTTGTCGGCCAGGCGCGAAATCCAAAAGTGCAGGTCCTTCTCCGGGTCCGCGCTGTGGCAGCGCTTGCGCGACTTAATGTCGATGGTGCCCTTGAGGTTCTTGATGGACAGGCTTACCACGGTCTGGGCATGGGTCTTGAGCACCGGCGCGTCCACCACGAAGTCGCTGTGCAGGATGTCGCGGTTGAAATTGAGCACCACTCCGTCGCCCAGGTCCACCTCGTCGAAGGGGCGCCGGTAGGTGTCGACCACCTGGATGCCGTAACGCTGCTTGAGCTTGTTGTAGCCCAGGGTCTCGAAGGCGTGGCTGGCGGTTTCATCGTCCCCGGGGCGGTTGATCACCATGCCCTCGCCGATGGTGATGTCATCCACCCCATGCTCCTTGAGCAGCACCACCAGGTCCTCGATGACCCGGCTGGTGGTGATGACTCCCCACTTGGGGAACTGGACGGTGGTGCTCCAGAACACGATGTTGGGCTTGATGAAGACCTTGGCCCCGGGGCTGACGCGCTCCAGGCCGCCGCACAGCTCCACCACCCGGCGCACCGACTCCAACGGCTTTTCGTAGCGTCCCAGAGAAACCTTGTGCTCGCTCATGACCTGACTCCCTTGCTGGTCCCCGGCTCTGTCCGCCGGCCGCGCGGCCGCCTTGCCGGGGCGCCGCCGGTTCTATTGGGTGTAGGCTCCCCCGTCCACGTTGATGGTCTGGCCGTTGACAAAGGAGGCGTCCTCCGAGGCCAGAAAGAGCATCACCGAGGCAACCTCCCCGGCCTGGCCCATGCGCCCCAGAGGCACCAGGAAGCGGCGGTACATCTCCAGGGTCTCCTGAGGCACCGTGGAGAGCATGTCGGTCTCGATGAAGCCCGGGGCCACGCAGTTGACCCGCACCCCCTTGGGGCCCAGCTCCTTGGCCGCCGTGCCGGTCATGCTGACCACCCCGCCTTTGGTGGCCGAGTAGTTCAGCTGGCCCGCCGCGCCGTAGCGGCTCACCGACGATACGTTGACGATGGTCCCGGAGCCCTGGGCACGCATGGGGATCATGCAGGCCTGCAGGCAGTTGAAAGCGCCCTTCAGGTTCACCGCCACCACCGAGTCGAACTCGTCTTCGCTCATCTTGTGGCCCATGCGGTCGCGGATGATGCCCGCGTTGTTGATCAGGATGTCCAGGCCGCCCAGTTCGGAGATGGTCCGGGCCACCATGTCATCCACGAAGGGCCGGTCAGTGACGCTGCCCGTGAAGACCAGGCAGCGGCGGCCCAGGCCGCGCGCCTGCGCCGCCATCTCTTCCAAGCGCTCGGAGTTGAGATCGCACAGGGCCAGGTCGGCGCCCTCGGAGGCGAAGCGCAGGGCCGTGGCCGCGCCTATGCCCTGGGCCGCGCCGGTTATGAGGGCCGTTTTGTCTTTGAGCCGCATTGGGCAAATACTCCAGCGCGAAGGCCGCTTCCCAGGGGCAAAAGGGCCTTCGCCGCTCCAGGCGCGGGCCTAGTAGTCCTCGCGCTCGATGATGGTGGCCACGCCCTGGCCGCCGCCCACACAGGCGTTGGCGCAGCCCCAGCGGCCGCCCTTGCTCTCCAGAATGCGGGCCAGGGTGCCCACCAGGCGGTTGCCCGTGGCTCCCAAGGGATGGCCGATGGCCAAGCCGCCGCCCATGACGTTGACCTTGTCCGGGTCCAGGCCCAGCTCCTTGATGCAGTTCAGGGCCACGATGGCGAAGGCTTCGTTGATCTCCCAGAAGTCGATATCGCCCGGCGACATGCCCAGCTTGTCCAGGGCCTTGAGGCTGGCCGGCACCGGGCCGTGACCCATGATTGTGGGGTCCACCCCGGCGAAACCGATGGAGCGGATGGTGGCCAGGGGCTTGATGCCCTTGGCCTTGGCCTTTTCCTTGGACATCAGGATCACCCCGGTGCCGGCGGCGTTGAGCGGAGAGCTGACCCCGGCGGTGATGACCCCGTCTTTCCTGAAGGCGGGCTTGAGGCCGGCCAGGCCCTCCAGGGTGGTGTCTCCCCGCACCGCCTGGTCGCTGTCCACGACCATGGTGCTGCCGTCGGCCTGGGGAGCCTCCACCGGCAGGATCTCGCCGCCGAAGAAGCCGTCCTCCTGGGCCTTGGCGGCCAGCTGGTGGGAGCGCACCGCCCAGCGGTCCATGTCTTGTTTGCTCAGGCCGGTGCGCGCGAAGAGCTTCTCCGCGGTGAGCCCCATGTTGACGGCGGTGGGCATGTCCCAGTGCTTGTACTCCTCGCCATAGAACAGGGAGAGGGGATAAGCCGCCAGCCCGCGGTCCTGGGTGGTGCCGCCCATGGGCACCCGGGTCATGTGCTCCATGCCGCCCACCATGACCACGTCGGCGAAGCCCTGGGCGATCTCCATGAAGCCGATGTGGATGCCGGCCATGGCCGAGCCGCACTGCTGGTCCACGAACTTGGCCGCGATGGTCTCGGGCAGGTTGGCCAGGAAGATGGGATTGCGGCCGCCGTAGGTCCATTGCTCGCCCACGCCGGTGGCGCAGCCCACGATGAAGTCCTCCACCTCTTCCGGGGCGATGCCGGTGCGCTTGATCAGCTCGGGCAGCACCAGGGCCAAAAGCTCATCGGCCCGAAACGCGTGCAGCCAGTCGCGGCCGGGGTCGTTGGGGCGGCAACGGGACTGGGCCGTGCGAAGGTAACCAGCGATGACGACTTCCTGCATGACGATTCTCCTTAAAGTTATTCCGGCTGTCCCGGTTTTTTAGCGTCCTTCGAATCCCCCCCATCGGCAGCCCGCTCGCCGTCAAGGGGCCTGACACCCCGGGCGGGCCAGTGATCCCAACGCGGGGTTGCGCCCGCCGCTTGGGGGGCGTCGTTGACTAGGCCGGTCATAACCAGGTCCATGATGGGGTCCACTAGGTCCAGCAGGCTGTGCTTGCGGTCCGACAAGAGCCAGTTGGTGGCCACGTGGTCCACCGTGCCCATCAGCACCGAGCGAATGACATAGGGGTCGATGTCGGAGCGGAACTCCCCGCTGGCGATACCCTCTTTAATGATTTGGGTGGTCCCCTGAAAGCCTTCGCGGATGAAGCGGTAGCCCTCGGTCCGGCGAAAGTTCTCGTTGCCCTTGAGGATGAGCAGGTTGATAACCGCGTAATCCGGGTATTCCTGCCAAACGTGCAGATAGAGGTAGATGGTGGCCCGCAAGCGGTTGGCCGCGCCGCGAATCAGCTGCAGGTGGAACTTGTTCTGCTCATGCACCTTGTTGCTGAAGGCCTCGGGGATGGTGAAGAGCAGTTTTTCCTTGGTATCGAAATATTCGTAGATGGAGCCTTCGGAGACGTGGGCCTCCTTGGCGATCTCGGCGATGGTGGAGTCGTGATACCCCTTGCGGGCGAAAATGCGCTCCGCCGCCTTGAGAATTTGCTCCTTGCGCGCCTCGGTCTTGCTTTGAACGCTCATAGGGGCCTTCCTTGCTTGGGGTTGGGCAACAAAAAATCCCGGGCTCCGGGGCCGGGCCGGCCTAGGCCTGGTAAAAGCTCCGCTTCCCGGCGGCCATGGTCTTGATCAGCTCTGCCGGGGCGAAGCGCTGGCCATAGGCGGCCTCCAGCTCGGTGAGCTTGGCCAACACCTTGGCCAGGCCCCACTTGTCCGCGTAGCGCAGGATGCCCCCGCGATAGGGCGGGAAGCCGGTGCCGTGGACCATGGCCAGGTCCATGTCCGCCGGACGGTCGCAGATGCCCTGCTCGATCATCAGGGCCGCCTCGTTGACGGCCAAGGCCAGCAGGGTATCCACGATATCCTGGGAGCTCATCTCCTTGGGCGCGATCCCGTTGGCGGTCCGGTAGTCCTCCACCACCTTTTGCAGGCGCGGGTTGGGCACCACCTCCGGGCCGGTGTAGTCGAAGTAGCCCCGCCCGGTCTTGCGGCCATAGTCGCCGAGCTGGTAGATGGCTTCCACCAGGGGGTGCAGGGCGTAGCGCGGGCCCAATTTCTTGGCGAAGGTTTGGCCCACGTGATAGTTGATGTCGATGCCCGTGAGGTCGTAGAGCGCGGCCGGTCCCATGGGCAGGCCGTAGGCGCGCATGGCTTGGTCGATGGCCAGGATGTCCACCCCGTCGGCGATGAGGAAGGCCGAGGCGGCCATGAGCGCGCCCAGCTGGCGGGAGACGTAGAAGCCCGGGCCGTCGTTCACCACCACGGGCACCTTCTTGATGGCCCGGGCAAAGGCCACGCTGCTGGCCAGGGTCTGATCAGAGGTTTGCTCCGCGCAGATGATCTCCAACAGCGGCATGCGCTCGGCGGGGTTGAAGAAGTGCAGGCCGATCATGCGGCCGGGGTCGGCCAGCACGGTAGCCATCTCGCTGATGGGCAGGGCCGAGGTGTTGGTGCCGAAGATGGCCTCCGGCCGGCAGATGCCCTCCAGCTTCCGCCAGATCTCCTGCTTGATCTCCATGTCTTCCACCACCGCCTCGATGATCAGATCGCAATCGGCCAGGCCGGCCAGGTCGGTGGTTTGGGTCAGCTTATCCTTGAACAGGGCATCGAGGCGCTCGGGCTTGATCTGGCGAGTCTTGAGCTTGTAGGCGAAGGTCTTTTGGCTGGCGGCCAGGGCCTTGTCCAGGGCCTCCTGGTTGATCTCCCAGAGCACCGCCTCGAAGCCGTGGGAAAGAAGCAGGTGCACGATGCTCGAGCCCATCACCCCGCCGCCCAACATGCCCACCTTCTTGATGGGCGCGGGCTCGATGCCCTTTATGCGGGGCAGACGGCCGGCGGCGCGTTCGTTAAGGAAAATGCCGATGAGGTTTTTGGCCACGTCGGAGAGCAGGCAGTCGGTGAACAGCTCGGCCTCCAGGGCGATGTCCGCCTGGAAGTCCATGGTCAGGCCCTTTTCCAGGGCCTCCACGATCTTCAGCGGAGCCACCAGACCCCTGCTCTTCTTGGCGGTCTCGGCCTTGATGAAATTGATGAAGTCCTTCTTTTCCATGGCGCTGGGCAGGCGGTCGAAGCGGCGGCTGGCCATGCGGGTGCGCAGGTTCAGCTCCCGCGACAGGAACTTCCTCGCCGCCGCCTTGGCCGCGTCCAGGAGCTGCTCCGCGGGCGCCACCTGGTCGATGCAGCCCAGGGAGAGGCCCTTCTCGGCCTTGATGAAGCGGCCGGTGCTGATCAGGTCGAAGGCGGCGGGCAGGCCGATGAGCCGGGGCATGCGCTGGGTGCCCGCGCTGCCGGGCAGCAGGCCCAGCTTCACCTCGGGCAGGCCCACGCTGGCGCCCGCAACGGCCACGCGGTAGTTGCAGGCCAGGGCCAGCTCCATGCCCCCGCCCAGGCAGGTGCCGTTGATGGCCGCGATGACCGGGGTGGGGTCTTGCTCCAGTGCGTTGAACCACTGGTGGATGTCCATGAGCTTTTGCACGAAGCGGGCCCGGTCGGTCACGGCGAGCAGCTGGGTCACGTCGGCCCCGGCCACGAAGATGTTGCCCGTGCCGGTGAGGATCAGGGCCTTGACCTCGGGATCGGCCAGGGCGGCCAGGGTGGCCTCCTTGAGCTCGGCCATGAAGTGGTCCGACATCTGGTTGACCGGTGGATTGTCCATGGTCAGGACGGCGATTCCGTCCTTCAGCTCGATCTTGAGGGTCTTGTAATCCGCCTGCATGCTTATCTCCCCTGATGATGCCGGTGCGGCCCCAGGCTAGTTCCCGCCGCGTTGCTTGTTCAGTTCCTCGTCCCGGAGCGCCTTGCGCAGGAGCTTGCCCACCGCCGATTTGGGCAGCGAATCGCGGAACTCGATGATCTTGGGCACCTTGTAGCCGGTCAGGCGCGATTTGCAGAAGTCGATGATCTCCTGCGCGTCGGCGCTCTCGCCTGGCTTGAGCACCACGAAGGCCTTCACCGTCTCGCCGCGATAGGGATCGGGCACGCCCAGGGAGATGGCCTCGGAGACCTTGGGGTGCTCAAAGAGCACCTCGTCTATCTCCCGGGGGTAGATGTTGAACCCCCCGGCGATGATCATGTCCTTCTTGCGGTCCACGATGAAGATGTAGCCGTCCTCGTCCTCTACCGCGATGTCGCCGGTGCGGAGCCAACCGTCCTTGAGCTGCTTGGCGGTCTCCTCGGGGTTGTTCCAATAGCCGCTCATCACGTAAGGGGCCTTGATGAGGATCTCGCCGGGCTCGCCCAGGGGCACCTCGTCCTCGCCGCCCTCCAAATCGACCAGCTTGATTTCCGCCCCCACCAGGGGGATGCCGATGCTGCCGTGCTTCTTGAGGCCCACCGCCGGGTTGGAGGCCCCCATGCTGGTGGTCTCGGTCATGCCCCAGCCCTCGGAGTAGGAGATGCCCAGCTCTTCCACCTGCTCGATCAGGGACAGGGGCATGGGCCCGCCCCCGCCGTTGAGCAGCTTGATCTTGCGGTTCAGCCCCAGCTCGGGGGCGCGGGGATGGTTGACCACCGCGTTGATCAGGGTGGCCACCGCCGGGAAGAAGGATATCTCCGGGACCCGCTCCAGGGTGTCCATGAACTTGTCGGCCTCGAAGCGGGGCACCAGGATCATGGTGGCGGCATGGAACACCCCGTAGTGCAGGCAACAGATCTGGGCGTAGACGTGGAACAGGGGCAGCACGGTCATCACCGCGCGCCGCTCCACCGGGATCATGCGCATGGTGGATTCGAACCACAGGCCGGCGGCGGTAAAGGATGCCACAAAGTTGCCGTGGGTGAGCACCGCGCCCTTGGGGGTGCCGGTGGTGCCGCCGGTGAAGATGATCACCGCCGGGTCCTGGCTGCTCACCGTAACCCGGGGCGGCCGGGGAGAGGCGGCTCCCTCCAGCAGTTGGGTGAAGTTCAGCCAACCCTCGGGCGAGTCCAGCTCCGGGAGCGCGGCATCCGCCTCCCGGGGGGCGTAGTCCATCAGGCCGGTGACCACCACTGTGAAGGGCTCCACCATTTCCAACAGGGTCTGCAAGGGAGCCATGGCCCCGTCGTAGGAGAAGATGAGCTTGGGGCCGGTTTCCTCGATGATGTGCTTGAGTTCGCTGGGGGTGTACTGCGGGTTCAGGTTGACCACGATGGCTCCCAAGTGGAGCACCGCGAAATAGGCTATGACGTACTGCGGACAGTTGGGCAGGTGCATGGCCACCCGGTCGCCCTTGCCCAGGCCCAGCTCGGCCAGGGCCGCGGCCAGGCGCAAAGAGGCCTGATTCAGCTCCTCAAAGGTGGTCAGGCTGCCGAAGTAATCCATGGCCGCCTTGTCCGGGGTCAAGCTGGCCGCCATGCGCAGGAATTCCTGGATCGGCACCTGGGGGTATCGGAGTTCGGTGGGGGTGAAGGTGTCGTAGTGTTTGGTCCAGGGCCGGTTCTCCATAATTCCCTCCCAAGGCCGGCGGCCGACGTTCCAGGTCGTCACAAGAGGACCCCAAGCGCGGAACAATCTGTATTACTATTTGAATTTATTTGGTTTATTTATATTTTACTTATAACCCTTGGCGGGTTCGTTGCCGGACATGATGTGCAAGGATAGGGAAGCGGCCATCTCTCGTCAAGAAAAATTATAGACCAACTTTATAAATTACGTAGTTTGCGATGCAACACTCCAATTTTGGGCTACCAGCGTAGCGCTACTGTTTATTTTAGTTGGTTTAAAAACTAACTGATTATTTTTCAGGCATATTCCCGCCTGAAGGGTCGAGGGCTTCCCCGAGGAAGGGGTCAGAAGCCCCATGCCGATGGGTAGTGCGCCGCAAAATATGGCGAGGCCGGCCGGCTTCGCGGCGGTTCTTGAATAGGGGCGAGAAAATGGAATCAACAATAGTTCGGGCCGGCCATGACGGCCGGCCCGAATTATTGCCGTATTCAAGCCACGGTCCCTCGCCAAAGAGAGCGGCCGCTGGGCGGAGCGACTAGTCCAGCTTGTAGCTGAAGATGCCCCAGGACAGATAGCCCTTTTCGCCGCCGTCCATCCAGTGGCGCAGGCCTTTCTTCATGTTGTCGATATATTCCTGGCTGACCGTCTCGCGCAGTTCTTCCTCGCGCCTTTCGGTTTCCTGCAAGACCCGGGTGTAGTGGGCGACCAGCTGCTTGGTGTGGTCGTCAAAACCGCGGTCCCGCAAGCCGCGCTCCCCCAGCGCCTGCTGGTAGAAGCCGGGCGATCCCAGGTTCTCCAGATGGATGCGGTCCAGGATGGGCTGCAACACCTCCTGGGGGCAGTCGTCGGCGGCCATGGGGTCGGTGAACACTAGTTGGCCGCCCGGTTTGAGCACCCGGCGGATCTCATCCAAAACCCGGGTGCGGTCGGAGCTGTGCAGGATGGCGTCCTGGGACCAGACCACGTCATAGGCGCCGTCCGGCCGGGGCACGTCCTCGAAGCTAGCGTCCACCACTTCCACCAGGTGGTCCAAGCCCTGCTCCTGGTTCATCTGCCGGTCGCGCTGGTTCTGCACCTCCGAAAGGTTCAGGGCGGTGACCCGGCAGCCGAAGTTCTGGGCCAGCCAGCGGGCGGCCCCGCCAAAGCCGGACCCCAGGTCCAGCACCCGGATGTCCTCGCCCAGGCCATCCAGGCGCGAGGCCATGGTGCGCACCGTGCGCCGGCTGGCCGTGGCTATGTCTTCTTCCGGGTCTAGGTAGAGCCCGATGTGAATGTCCTCGCCGCCCCAGATGGAGTAGTAGAAGTTGTCCGCGTCCCCGCTGTTGTAATAATCGCGGGCCACCTCCACCGCGCCGGAATGTTCAGTCTGCTCCATGCCTACTGCTCCATCTCCTCGATGTACTCCTTTTCGGCCACGTGCACGAAAAA
This sequence comes from Desulfarculaceae bacterium, assembly GCA_020444545.1. Lineage (NCBI taxonomy): Bacteria > Pseudomonadati > Thermodesulfobacteriota > Desulfarculia > Desulfarculales > Desulfarculaceae > Desulfarculaceae bacterium. Next base: position 494,813 of record JAHLKT010000004.1, read on the forward strand.
GTCGGGCTCGTTCTCCCGGTAGGTCTCCAGGAAGTCGCCGTAGGTGGTTATCTGCTGGAAGCCTACCTCGCCCAGCAGGCGGCGCAAATACTCCTTGCGCAGGGGGTACATGTTCAGGTGGAACTTGCAGCCGTCCTTGAAGCGGTACACGAAACGGGCCAGGCCTTCGTCCACGTGCTCCGGCTCGGCCACCACCCCGTCGCCGCAGTAGTAGAACTTGTGTTTGCTGCTGAAGCCGTTGTCCAGCATGCTGTCGTAATTGCGCTGGTCGATGATCAGCACCCCGTCGTGGGCCAGCATGGCGTAGTACTCGGCCAGGGCCTTGCGGCGGTCCCTCTCCCGGAACAGGTGGGTGAAGGAGTTGCCCAAGCAGATGATGGCGTCGAACTCGCCATGCACGTCGCGGTTCAAAAAGCGCCAGTCAGCGCAGCAGGCGTTCAGGATAAAGCCGTGGCGCTTGGCGTTTTCAAAGGCTTTGGTCAGCATCTGGGGGCTGCCGTCCACGCTGGTCACGTCAAAGCCCTCCGTAAGCAGGCGCACCGAATGGAAGCCGGTGCCGGTGGCCACGTCCAGGATCTTCTGGGCGCCGCGCTCCTTGAGGGCGCGGATGAAAAAGTCGCCCTCGCTCTGGGCACGGGCCTCCCAGTCGATGAGTTCGTCCCATTTGTCGGCCAGGGTGGTCACGTACTCTTCTTGGTAATGGTCGCTTTCGCGGACCTTAACGGGTTCCAGTCCAAAATTTTGGGTAGTCGCGAATGACATATCTGCTCCTTTTTTGGGCAGTCGGGCGCTCTTAGTAGCGGTAGTGCTCGGGCTTGAAGGGGCCCTCCACGGGCACGCCGATGTACTCGGCCTGCTTGGGCTCCAGCTTGGTCAGCTTGGCTCCCAGCTTGTCCAGGTGCAGGCGGGCCACCTCCTCGTCCAGCTCCTTGGACAGGGTGGTCACGCCCACCGGATGCTCATTGGTCCACAGGTCGATCTGGGCCAGGGTCTGGTTGGTGAAGGAGTTGGACATCACGAAGCTGGGGTGCCCGGTGGCGCAGCCCAGGTTGACCAGGCGCCCGTCGGCCAGCAGATAGATGCTGTGGCCGTCCTCGAAGGTGTATTTGTCCACCTGGGGCTTGATGTTGGTCTTGACCACCCCGGGCCATGCGGCCAGCCGGTCCACCTGGATCTCGTTGTCAAAGTGGCCGATGTTGCACACGATGGCCTGGTCTTTCATGCCGGCCATGTGCTCGGCGGTGATCACGTCGCAGTTGCCGGTGGTGGTGACGAATATGTCCGCCTCGGCCAGGGCGTCGTCCATGGTGACCACCTTGTGGCCGGCCATGAGCGCTTGCAGGGCGCAGATGGGGTCGATCTCGCTGATCAGCACCCGCGCCTTGTGGCTGGCCAGGGCCTCGGCCGAGCCCTTGCCCACGTCGCCGTAGCCGCAGACCATGGCCGTCTTGCCAGCCACCATCACGTCGGTGGCCCGCTTGATGCCGTCCACCAGGGACTCGCGGCAACCGTAGATGTTGTCGAACTTGCTCTTGGTCACCGAGTCGTTGACGTTGATGGCCGGCACCAGCAGCTCGCCCCGCTCCTGCATCTGGTAGAGCCGGTGCACGCCGGTGGTGGTCTCCTCGCTCACGCCCTTCCAGTCCTTGACCACCCGGTGCCAGAAGCCGTTGTCGTCGGCCAGCGCCTGCTTGAGGGTGGCGTTGACGATCTTAAGCTCCTTGTTGTCGGTGGGCTGGTCCAGTATGGACGGATCGTCCTCCGCGGCGTGGCCCCGGTGGATGAGCAAGGTGGCGTCGCCGCCATCGTCCACCACCAGGTTGGGGCCCTGGTTGCCCGGGAAGGTCAGGGCTTGCAGGGTGCACCACCAGTACTCTTCCAGGGTTTCGCCCTTCCAGGCGAAGACCGGCACGCCGGTCTCGGCGATGGCCGCGGCGGCATGGTCCTGGGTGGAGAAGATGTTGCACGAAGCCCAGCGCACCTCGGCCCCCAGGGCCACCAGGGTCTCGATGAGCACCGCGGTCTGGATGGTCATGTGCAAGGAGCCGGAGATGCGCGCCCCGGCCAAGGGCTTGTCCTTGCCGTATTTCTCGCGGGTGGCCATGAGGCCGGGCATTTCTTTTTCCGCGATCTCGATCTCGCGGCGGCCCCATCCGGCCAGGCCGATGTCGGCGACCTTGTAGCCGGTGGTTTCGGCGGCCGGGGCGGCCTGTTTGCTTGGCATGTCTTGGGCTGTTTTGGCGCTCATGTCTAGGCGGCATCCTTCACTTTGGCGGCTTCGGCCAACTGGTGGACCTTGGGAGTCTGCTCCCAGGGGAAGATGTTGCGGCCGAAGTGGCCGTACACCGCGGTCTGCTGGTAGGACCAGCCGCGCGGCTGGGTCAGGTTCAACTGGTCGATGATGGCGGCGGGGCGGAAATCGAAGATATCGCCGGACTCCAGAATTTTCTGCAGATCAGCGTCTTCCAGCTTGCCGGTGCCGTAGGTGTCAACGTTGATGGACAGGGGTTCGGCCACGCCGATGGCGTAGGCCACTTGAATCTCGCAGCGGCCGGCCAGGCCGGCCTGCACGATGGTCTTGGCCGCGTAACGGGCGTAGTAGGCGGCCGAGCGGTCCACCTTGGAGGGGTCCTTGCCCGAGAAGGCGCCACCGCCATGGGCTCCCACTCCGCCGTAGGTGTCCACGATGATCTTGCGGCCGGTGAGGCCGGCGTCGGCATAGGGTCCGCCCAGCACAAAGGCGCCGGTGGGGTTGATGTAGAACTTGGTCTTCTTGGTCAGCAGGCCGGTGGGCTCCAAAACATCCTTGGCCGCCGCGACCAGGTCCTTTTTGATCAGCTCGTGGTCCACCTCGTCGGTTTGGTGGGAAATCACCACCGTGGTCACCTCGCGGGGCTCGCCCTTCACGTAGCGCACCGACACCTGGCTCTTGGCGTCCGGGCGCAGGTAGGGGATGCTGCCGTTTTTGCGCAGCAGGGTCAGGTGGTGCAGGATGCGGTGGCTGAAGGCGATGGGCGCGGGCATCAGCTCATTGGTCTCGTCGGTGGCGTAGCCGAACATCATGCCCTGGTCGCCGGCGCCCTGCTCGTTGTAGAGGCCCTCCCCCTCGCTTACTCCCTGGCTGATGTCCGGGGACTGGCCGTGCAGGCGCGAGAGGTAGTTGAACGACTTGTCCCAGAACAGCAGATCCTCGCGGTCGTAGCCGATCTCCTTGATCACCCGGCGGGCAATGCCCTCGGTGTCGATGTCCTCCCAGGAGTCGCAGGTGATCTCGCCCAGGTTGACCACGGTGTCGTGGGCAACCGCGGTCTCGCAGGCCACCCGCGCGGTGGGGTCCTTTTTCAGGCAGGCATCGAGCACTGCGTCCGATATCTGGTCGCAGACCTTGTCTGGATGGCCTTCGCCCACGGACTCGGAGGTGAACACATGGTCAGCGCGTATCTTGCTCATGCTTGCAATTCCTTTCTCTTGCCGGGTTTCAGCTTCAACGGCAGTCGATGGGTAAAGGGTCTTAAACCCGGTAACCACACACAGGCTCTTCTAATCAGCTTGTGATTTAAAAATCAGGCTTGGAGAGTCGTTCCCCTAAACGGTTTTGACGTGAGGCATTGACGATCCGGTCGGTTTTCAATAAGCAAGCGCCGTTCCAAGTTCAGGCCCGGCAAAACAAGGCACTGCAATCATTGAATAAATTATTTTCTACTTTCTATCGGGCGCCGTATAGACGGAGCAAATGGGCACGGCATCCCAAAATACGGGCAATATCTGCACATAATGTGGCATGGCTGTGTCAATGGTGTGCAGATATGTCCCTTGAGGCAACTGGGCGGGGACACAAAGACTAAGCTGTAAAACTTATTATTATCTGAGACTGAAATCCATTACCGACCATGCACATGAATAAGCTGCCATAATTTGAGTCCTCTTGTCTTGGGAAATTGATTTTGCCTGGCCAGGGGCCTTGTGTGCATATTTTATACATAATATTGCTTGCAATAAGTCTTCTTTTCCTATACCAGAAGGGTTGAATTTAAATACCCTCCCCCGCAACCTGTCACCTGTTTCCTCCGGCGGAGCGCATGCCTCATCTAGACGACCCCATAAAAATTCTGTGCGTCGACCCGGGCCGCGAGATTTTCCGCCAATTACAGGAGGTCTTTTCCAGCGACACCCATAGGGTGATGCTCGAGCTGAACATCGGGCGGGTGCTGGAGAGGTTTGAAAAAGAAGGTTTCGCGGTGCTGGTGATCTCCAGCGCCGCTTTGCGCTCCAACCAAGGGGTGGGCATCGAGCTGCTGGAGGTGGTCTCGGCCAAGAGCCCAGGCACCCGCATCCTGTTTTTGATCAACCCCAAGGAGATCAGGCTGGCCGCCTCGGCCCTCAAGGCGGGCAGCTATCATTACTCCAAGCTGCCGGTGAGCAGCGAGGAGCTGAAGCTGCTGGTGGAGTCCGCCCTGGATCAGCGCCCGCACTACGCCCCCAACCTGCTGCTGAAATCCAGCGAAAAGCCCCCCACCTTCGAGAGCATGGTGGGCGGATCGCAGGCCATGCTGGAAACCTTTCGCCATATACGTCAGGCGGCGGCCACCGATATTCCCGTGCTGCTTTCCGGTGAGACCGGCACCGGCAAGGACCTGGCCAGCCAAGCCATCCATCAGCTCTCCAGCCGCAGCGAGGGAGCCTACGTCCCGGTGCATCTGGGGGCCTTGCCCGAGGATCTGGTGGCCGGTGAGCTGTTCGGACACGAGAAGGGCGCCTTTACCGGGGCCTGGGAGCAACGCCTGGGCTGCTTCGAGCTTGCCGACAAGGGCACGGTGTTTCTGGACGAGATTTCCACCATGGAGGAGAAGATCCAGATCAGCCTGCTGCGGCTATTGGAGGACAGCACCCTGCACCGCATCGGGGGGAACAAGGACCGCAAGGTCGACACCCGGGTCATCGCGGCGACCAATGATGATTTGGAGGACGCGGTGGAGCGGGGCGTGTTTCGGGAGGACCTATTCTTCCGGTTGGATGTGCTGCATATCCACATGCCGCCCCTGAGGCAACGCGACGGCGACGTGCCCCTGCTCATCGATCATTTTCTCAAGGAGTTCAACGAGGCCTACGACAAGAACGTGGTGGGCATCTCCCCGGAATGCGTCTCCCGGCTGCACGCCTACGACTGGCCGGGCAACGTGCGCGAGCTCAAGAACGTGATCAACCGGGCCATGGTGGTGTGCGTGGGCGACGTTCTCTTGCCGGAGCATCTGCCCGGACGCCTGCGCGCCAAGCAGAGCGGCCGAGCCATGGTGAGCCTGCCCGTGGGCTCGACCATTGAAGAGATGGAACGCGAGCTGCTCAAGCGCACCCTGGACTACACCGGCGGCAACCGCTCCCGGGCGGCGGAGCTTTTAGGCATCAGCCGGCGCACCCTTTACAACAAGATGGACCGCTTCAATCTGTAAGGCACTTTCCGGGAACTCGTCATGAACCCGAAACAATGCCTTTTAGGGCAGTAACGCTCTTTTCTGGCGCCAATGAGTAATCTGGCCGCAGGTTGATACCGGTCCTGGCCTCGGCAGCCAAATCAACAAACACTTTTTGGGCCTGCAAGGAAAAGTCCTGATAGCCAGGGCTATAGCGTCTGGTGGTTTTTACGCCTTGCGCGCCCAAGTCTTCCGTTATCTGGCGGTCCAGGCTGGACATGCACCATTCCGCCAGATAGCTGCCCATGCGGTCCAGGAGGAAACCGGCGAAGATTTCATTGCGCGCTAAAAGTTCACGCGACTGCTCTTCAACTCCCGCCCCCAGACTCACCGCCATGAGCACAACCCTGTCGCTGCCGACTAAAAGACGCTGCACGGCCTGGCTGGCTTGGGCGTAAGGCTCGAACAGACCATTGAACTCTTCAAGCGATATGATCTGATGCCAAGTGCGGTGCTGGCACAGATTCAGGGCCTCTCGCCATAGTTTGCCACCCCGCTTTTCAGCCTCTTGTTCCCCCTCGAGTTGCAGATAACGCTTGATCTTATGATCCCAGGCTGGGGGCCAGGCCGACAACGACATGCGCTTAAGCTCTTTCCTTTAATACATCTTGCAACAGCCTTACCGCGGCCACCGCGTCCCTGGCATATCCCCTGGCCCCCGCTTGGGAGGCCAAATGCTGGTTTACCGCCGCTCCGCCCGCCACCATGTCCACGTTGTCCAGGCCAGCCGCGGCCAAGGCCTGCATCACCTCGCCCAGCTGCTTGCGCGCCGAGGTGATAAAGGCGCTAAGGCCCACCACTTGGCAGCCGTGCTCGCGGCAGGCGGCCACGAAGCTCTGGGGCGGCACGTTGACGCCCAGGTCCACGACCGCGATACCGTGGGCTTTGAGCATGATAGCCACCAGGTTCTTGCCGATCTCGTGGAAATCGCCCTGCACCGTGCCCAGGGCCACGGCCGGCCCGGACTCCCCAGGCTTGGCCAACTCCGGCTCCAGGGCCTGGTAGGCGCTATAAAAAGCGTCCACCGTGAGCAGCACGGTGGGCAAGTGGCGGCGTTTGGTTTCGTAGAGGGCGCTGCTTTTCTTGATGGCCCGCATCAGCCCGGCGCGCATGACTTCCATGGCCCCCAGACCATCCGCGCGCAGTCGGCGCACCTGGTTTTCCAGATCGCCGCGGTCACCGGCCAGGATCCCGGCACTGAGCTCGGCCAGATCGGCTGCATGGGGGGAGAGCAGGTCCAGGGCCCGCCGCCCGCTCTCTAGAAAGGCCCGCATGTTGGCCACCGGCGCGGAGGTGGGTGGCGCGCAGCCGGGGCAGAGGGCGAAGTTCGGCGCCGCGCCCAGGCCCATGACCAGTTCCTCCGTGGCCTGGGCCACCGCGTCCGGGGTTGCCTGCTCCAAGACCTCCACCGGGTCAATGTTGCCTATGATGGCCACCTCCGGGGGAACCTGTTCCTCCAAGGCCAAAAGGTCCAGGCACTGGTCGAAACTGATGCCGCCCGCGCCGGTCTTAACCATGCTGGTCACGATTTGGGCGGTGTCGCCGCAGATGTGCAGGGCGGTCTCGCGGTCTCCCTTGATTGCGAACAGCCGGGCCAGAGGCTCCCCGGCGAAGTCCCAGAAGCTATCCGGCGCCAACAGGGCGGCCAGGGGATCGGAGACCCAGAGCACCTCGGCCCCGGCCTCCAAAAGCAGGCGGGCGTAGTCCATGGCCATGGCGAGGGATTTTTCCAGCAACTCGCGCACCTGGTCCGGACGCTCCACCACCCCGCGCAGCAGGGTCTGCTCGCCGGCCACCTGCCCGGCCACGGTGAACGGCCCGTAGACCATGGCCGCCCGGGGCAAGCCGGGAAACTCCGCGCCCAAATCTTTCAGCACCCGGGCGTTGACGCGCATGCGGGGCATGTCGGCCGCCCGGGGCAACCGCACCAGATCGGCCGGAGCCGCCACGCTGGGCATGGAGTCCGGCCCGAAGCTGAGCGGCGCGCCCATGGCCTCGGCCTGGATGGCTATGTCGCTGAAGAAGAACAGCAGGTCCGTGGGCACCTGGGCGAAGTAGCGCAGCACGGCCCGGCTCTTCAGCCTGGCCGAGTGGCTTAGTTCATCGATGCCCTCCCCCGCCAACTGGGCGGCGGGGAGGGCATTCATGGGAAAGGTTTTATGAAAAAAGCGTTGCATCCCTAGGGCTTTTGTCCTTGAGCCTTTTTAGTGAAGGAGTTGTCCACGATGGTCTCGAAAGCCACCGGCTTTTTCAACAGGCCCGCAGCCAGCCAAACCTTGATCACCGCGTCGTGGGAATCGCGCGAGACCAGGCCGGTGGAGGTGAAGGCGGGCAGGTCCTCCTGGATGGAGGCCTTGAGCACCGCCGGGTCCATGCCGGGGAAGTAGGGCTGGGCGGCCTGGACCAGGTCGTCCACGCTTTGCTCGGCGATCCACTTTTCGGCCCGCACCATGGCGTTGACGAACTTCTGCACCGTCTCGGGGTTGTTTTCCAGGTATTCGTCGGTCACCTCGATGATGGTGAAGGAATAGTCCGGTGAACCGAAGTGCTTCTGGCTGCCCTCCTTGGTGTTCAGGGTGGCCAGTATGTTGGCCTTCCCCTCTTTGACGAACTTATCGGTGAGGGGCTGCCATCCTATGACCGCCTGGCAGCGGTCGTTGGCCAGGGCGCTGGCCGTGGTGCCCATGCCACCCACCCCCACCAGGGTGACGTCCTTATCCGGGTCCAGCCCGGCGTTGGCCAGTATGGCCCGGGCGATGGCGTAGCTTTCGGCCCCGATCTTGGTGCAGCCCACGCTCTTGCCCTTGAGGTCGGCGATGCTCTTGATCTCCGGCCGACCCAGCAGGTAGAAGGTGCAGCGTGGTTGCATCTGATTGACGATCTTGGTGCGCTTGCCCTTGGCGTAGAGGTTGGCGATCAGGCCGTGGCCGGTGGCGCAGAACTGCACCTGGCCGGCCAAGAGGGCCTGCATTGCCAGGGGCCCGGCCTGGGTGGTCAACAGTTCCACGTCCAGGCCCTGATCCTTGAAGAACCCCTTGCCGTGGGCCACGTACAGGGGCAGGAAGAAGATGCCGTGGATGGCCTCGGACACCTTGACTTCGGTGAGTTTGTCTCCAGAGGCGGCCGCCGGGAGAGGAGCGGCCAGGCTCAGGGTCAGCAACGCGAGCGCGATGAGCTTCAGCAGTTTGGACATAATATCCTCATCTGTGGTGCGAGTAGAAAATGTATGGGCGCCGGCTACTGGGCCTGCCGTGAAAAACTATTGTCCACAATGGCCTGGAAGGGCACCGGCTTGGTTATGACCTTGGCCTCGGTGAAGACCTTCACCGCAGTCTGGTGGCCCTTCTCGCTGACCAGGCCGTTCTTGGAGAAGGCTTCCTTGTCCATCTCCAGGGAGGCCTTGATGGTGGCCGGGTTCATGCCCTGGAAGTAAGGCGTCACCACCTTGGTTAGTTCATCCGGGCTGGCCTTGGCGATCCACCGCTCGGCCGCCACCATGGCGTTGACGAACTTCTGCACCAACTCAGGCTGGTTTTTGATGGTCTCGTCGGTCACCTGGAGCACCGAGAAAGAGTAGTCCGGAGAGCCGAAGTACTTCTCGCTGTCCCTGGCGGTGTTCAGCCGGGCCAGCATGCGGGCCTTTTTCTCGGCCAAAAGCTTGGTCACCAGGGGCTGCCAGGCCATGGTGGCCTGGATGCGGTCGTTGACCAGGGCGCTGGCCATGGGGCCCATGCCGCCCACGCCCACCATGGTGATGCCCTTGACCGGGTCCAGACCCGCCTTGGCGGCCAGGTAGCGGCCCACCGCGAAGGTTTCGGCCCCGATTTTGGTGCAACCCACGTTCTTGCCCTTAAGCTGGGCGATGCCGGTGATCTCCGGCCTGCCGATCATGTAGAAGGTGCATTTGTCCTGCATCTGGTTGACGATCTTGGTGGACTTGCCCTTGGTCCACATGTTGGCCACCTGGCCGTGACCAGTGGCGCAAAACTTGACCTGGCCGGCCAACAGGGCCTGCATGGCCAGGGGGCCGCCCTGGGCCGAGACGATCTCCATGTCCAGGCCCTGCTCCTTGAAGAAGCCCTTGCCGTCGGCCACGTACAGGGGCACGAAGAAGAAGCCCCGCACCGCTTCGGAAACCAGCACCTTTTGCAGCTCTTTGGCCGAGGCGGAGCCCAGCAGGCTCAGGCTGAGCAGAGTCGCCAGCAACGCCGCCAATATTTTTTTACTCATTACGTCGTCCCTTTTGCAGTGGTTCATTACATGAGGCCGGTCTTGGGCCGCCACTTGAGCAGCCGCGCCTCCAGCCAGTTGAGGATTTGGTTCACCCCCAGCACCAGCAGGCCCAGGGCCAACAGGGCCGAGAACACCCGTGTGGTCTCAAAGAGCCCGGCCGCCGAGTTGATCATCCAGCCCAGCCCGGCGTTGCCGCCCACGTATTCCCCCACGATGGCCCCCAACAGGCTCATGCCCACGCCGGACTTGAGGCCGGCCATGACCCAGGGCGAGATGGCTGGGAATATCACCTTGCGCAATAACTGCCCCCGGCTGGCCCCCATCACCTTGATGGCGTCGACCATGTCCCGGTCCACGCCCTTGAGCCCGGCGAAGGTGTTGAAAAACACCAAAAACAGCACCAGCACGAAGGCGAAGACCACCTTGGAGGCGATGCCCAGGCCGAACCAAAGTATGAACAGCGGGGCCAGCGCGATGCGGGGGATGCCGTAGAGCAAGAAAATGATCGGGTCCAGCACCTGGGCCCAAAAGGGGCTGGCGGCCAGGGCGAAGGCCAGGATCACGCCCAGCACCGCCCCCAGGCCGAAGCCTATCAACGACTCCTCAAGAGTGACCCAGGCGTGATAAAACATTTCGCCGCTGACCACCATCTTGCCGAAGTCCCAGAAAATGGCGCTGGGCCGGCCGAAGAAAATCGGGTCCAGCCAGCCGGCCCGGGAACCCAGCTCCCACAGGCCGAAAAAGCAAACCACCAGAAGCACTCTGACCAGTTGAACACGGTTGCGCATGGGGACTTTCTATAAAGGATCGGCGTTGCCGCCCGGAGGAGCCTCATCCAAAAGGTTTTGGCGCAGGCGCCGGTGCAGATCTTGGAATTCTTCGCTGAACTGAATTTCCTGACTCAGGCGCGGCCGGGGCAGATCCACGCCGTACTCGCGCTTGATGCGGGCCGGCCGGCTGCCCAACAGTAGAATGCGGTCCGAGAGGGTGATGGCCTCCACCAGGTCGTGGGTGACGAAGATCACGGTGCGCTTGAAATCGCGCCACAGGTCCAGCAAGTCGGCCTGTAGGCGCTCGCGGGTCTGGGCATCCAAGGCGGCGAAGGGCTCGTCCAGGAGCAGCACCTGGGGCTCGTAGGCCAGCATGCGGATCAGGCCCAGCCGCTTTTTCATGCCGCCGGAGAGCTCGCCGGGGTACTTGTCCTCGAAGCCGGCCAGGCCCACCCGTTCCACCAGGCCGGCCACCCGGCGGCGGCGCTCGGCCTTGGCCACGCCGCGAATCTCCAGCCCGATGGCCGCGTTTTCCAACACCGTGCGCCAAGGCAACAGGGTGTCTGTCTGCGACATGTAGCCCGCCCAGCCGAACTGGCCGCCTTGGGTGAGGTTGCCGTGCCGCACTTGGCCGCTGCTGGGCTTTTCCAGCCCGGCGATGATCTCCAATAGGGTGGTTTTGCCGCAGCCGCTGGGGCCTACCAAGCTGACGAACTGGCCGCTCTGCACCTCCAGGGAGATGTCTTTGAGGGCGGCCACGCTGGAGCCATCGCGGGCGCTGAAGGTTTTACTGATGCCTTGCAGGCTGATCACGAACCTACCTGTTTGCCTTCCCTCCCCCAATTATCGTCAGGCAGCTCCTCGATCAGTACCGTGGCCCGGTGCTGAAATTCCTCGTGGCCTACCACCCGGGCAAAGGTCGCGGCCATTTCCTCGATTAGGCGGGCCTTCATTTGCTTATCGCGCAAAACGCCTTGCCGGGCTTTAACGATGATGACAGGCATTGTGAGCCTTTCTCGAAGAGGTTGATTCCGGCAATTGTAGTTGGTCTTAATATATTGAACTTATCTATCATTACCAATAGATAATAATTATAGACAGGTGGCTTTTGCCTCGCCTTTTGCGATATGTCTTGCGCGGTCCACGCGAATGGGCAAGGCATAAAAAAGCAAATCAGGACCGGCTGGTTGGAGGCCGGCAAGGCTTATTTTTAATCGTCCGGCCTTGCATGGGAGACGGATGCCGAGGGGTGGCATCTGTGCTGACATGGCGTTTTTGGTCAAGTTCCATGAAACCGCGGCTGAAGGTATTGAAGAGTAAAAGTAGGTTGTCGTTTTTAGCGCCGATACAGTTGTAACTTTTGCTAAGTATGGTGCGCTGCCCCGGCGGCACCCCGAAATTAGCTAGGAAATCCTAGCCGGTCTTGGACACGATGGAGCAGATGGCCTGCCCCTGGGACGGGTACTCATCCTGGTGCTCCAGGAGCATCCGTACTGCCCGCTCTTTGACCTCTGGGAAAAATCTGATTCGCTTGCTCATGACTCCATCCTCTCTGGTAATGGAGCCTCCGGTAATCACGGGGCGGTTCAGAAAGCCAAACCCACTCATCCCCTAGGGCCCTTATCTTGGGAAAGGCCGTTAGGAGCTTAGGCGCGGATTTGGGCCCCCTGGGCCAGGTCGGCTGGGGAGATGTTGTACAAGGCGTCCAGCATGTTTACCTGGAGACTTCCAGGGCCGGGGGAGACGGCCGCAGCCCTTTCGCCGGCCAGGCCCACGTAGGCCAGGGCAGCTGCGGAGGCCACCAAGTAATCCGGCTCCACGGCTAAAAACGCCCCAATGATGGCGCTGGCCAGGCAGCCGGTGCCGGTGACCTTGGTCATCATGGGATGGCCGTTGGCCACACGCAGGGTGCGTTTACCATCAGTGATCAGGTCCACCGCGCCGGTGATGGCCACCGGGGTGTCGATGGCCAGGGCCAAATCCCGCGCGGCCTGGGAGGCCTCGTCAACGCTGTGCGCCGAATCCACCCCCTTGGTCCGGCTGGCGCTGTCGGTCAATGAAAGCACCTCCGAGGCGTTGCCGCGCACCACGCTTACCCCGGCCTGGTTGATGATGCGGCGGCTGGATTCGGTGCGAAGCGCGGTGGCGCCGGAGCCCACCGGGTCCAGGATCGCCGGCACTCCCAGTGCGCGGGCCTTTTTAGCGGCCAGCAGCATGGACTCGACCCAAGGCGGGGTCAGGGTCCCAATGTTGAGCACCAGCGCCCCGGCGAACGATACCATCTGTTCCACCTCTTCGAGAGCGTGGGCCATCACCGGAGAGGCGCCGCAGGCAAGCAAGGCGTTGGCCGTGGAATTCATGACCACGAAATTGGTGATGTTGTGGATCAGGGGTTGCTTCTCGCGAATTTCGGCCAGGCATTCCGCCGCCCTTTGGGCCAAGCCCTCCATGATGTCTCCCCTCTAAAAATATCAGCAACAGATATGAAAACGGCTGCGCCCGGCCTGGCTCTAACCCAGCATGGCCAGCAGCAACTCGGCGGCAGCCGCTTGGGGGTCCGCCTGGCAACATACGGCCGAGATAACCGCCATGCCGTGGGCTCCCGCCCTTATCACTTCACTTGCGCGGGCGGCGTCGATGCCGCCTATGGCGATCACCGGCAGCCCGAACTCACGCGATACCCGGCGCACCAGCTCCAACCCGCCAGCCGGCCCGGCATCGTCCTTGGAGGTGGTGGGAAAGACCGGACCCAGACCAATGTAATCCACCCCTTCCGCCAGGCAAAGCCCTGCCTCTTCCATAGTAGAGGCCGAACCGCCAATGATCTTGTCCGGTCCCAGGATTTGCCGAGCCAAGGCCATGGGGAAGTCATCTTGGCCCAGATGGACTCCATCGGCCCCGGCGGCCAGGGCCACGTCCAATCGGTCGTTGATGATGAGCTTGGCGTTTCGGCGGCGGCAGATGGCCTGCATATGGCGAGCCGTCTCGATCATCTGCCGGGTAGAGCCATGCTTTTGGCGGAACTGGATCACACCCGCACCGCCGGCGATGGCCAATTCGGTCAACTCCTCATGCGAGTAGCGGCTTTGCAACTCGGTGTCCGTCAGGACATGTAAGCGATCAATGTCTCTCAAGCAACTTCTTCCTTGCCTCTTGCCTGCCTTGCGCCCCGACAACACCTTGATCGGCTCGCCTGCTAGCCTTAGCCTTTGTTCTCTTTGGCTCCGACGGCCCGCAGCACCGCCAGGCAATCCATTTTAACGATTATATTTCATTTTGCGCTGTGTCGTCTCGATGGGGTACAGCCGGCCCCCAAAAAGATGAGAACCAAGGCCATCTAAACCACCCCGGGGTTCCCGAATAAGTCATTAATTGGGCGAAGGAGATCATGCTCGCGCAGGTAATGGGGTGTGTCACTTTTGTGCTCTTTCGCTGCTCAAAACGCCCCAAATGCACCAAATGCATTGTCAAGCAGCGCTGCTGGCAAAAAGACCAATTACGCTGTCTATTTATTTTTATTGGTGCCTGGGGCGGGATTCGAACTCGCACGGGGGTTTGCCCCTGGGGATTTTAAGTCGGGCAGGATATGTTTCACGCTACATCACATATCATAATTAACAAGTTGTAATTATTGACTTAAGGCCTATATGTGTTTGGCGTCAGACCCCCTGAGACAGATTTGAAGTTTTCTGATGGAGACTCCTGGGTAAGGTCTCCCGTCAAAGGATCGAATAATTTTTTTAAAACCGCAAAGTCGCCCTGACCTATAACCGAAATGGAAGGCAGGGGCGCAAGCGGCGCCCTACCACCGCTTGCTTGGACGTACCGTCCTTGTCACCCAGCCGCGCCCACTATCTCCTTGCACAGCCGCACCCCCTGCACCGCGTCCGGAGCCCAGTAGTCCGCGCCCACGAAATCACTGACCTTCTTGTCGGACATGCCCCCGCCGATCACCACCGGCACCTTGAGGCCCTGCTCGGCCATGGCCTCGCTCAGCATGGTGATGGTCTCGCGCAGGTTATCGTAGGAAGAGGTGAGCAGGGAGGAGATGCCGATGATGTCCGGTTCGCATTTTTTCACCGCGTTCAGGAAGTCCTTGGGCTGCACGTCCACCCCCAGGTCCAACACCGAAAAGCCGTAGCATTCCAGCAACACCTTGAACAGGTTCTTGCCGATGTCGTGGATGTCGCCCTTTACGGTGCCCAGCAGGACCACGCCCAGTTTTTTGCTGCCCAACTCCTTTTTGAAGGCCGGGGCGATCATCAGGGCCACTCGGCGCATTATCTCCCCGGCCATGATCAGGCCGGAGATGAAGTATTCGCCGTTGCTGTAGTGTCGCCCCACCTCGCGCATGCCTGCCTGGCAGGTTTCCAAAATATGATACGGCGAGACCCCCTGACCCAACAGGTTGTCAACTTCGCGGCTGACCTCCTTTTCCCGCAGGTCGGCCAGCAAGGCCAATAGCACGCCGTGGTCATTTTGGGGCTGCATTGCTCTCCTCCCCTCTAATCCTCGAAATGCCCTATGTGCGCCGTGAAGTGGAGCTTGTCCGCCGGGCAGATGAACCAGCCGGAACTGAGGGGCCGGTCTTCGAAGTCGTAAAAGGTGTGCTCGAAACGGAAGCATGGCCCGTTGACCGAGCGATCAAGCACCTCGGCCCATCGGCTCTTTAACAGGGCGGCGCGGACGGTGAGCTCGCCATTTTTTATGTCGGTCTCGCCGCAGCCGGTGAAAAAGCCCTTCAGCGAGGTAGCGTCCAACTCGCCCTCCACCAGGGGACGCCGGGGGTCGTAGATCAAATGCTCGCTGTGGAACAAGACGGGGTCTTCGTTCTGGAGGATAAGCCGTTTCACGAGGATGACGTATTCACCGGGTTCGATTTCCAGGCGGGCGGCGGAGGCCGCGTCGGCCACCGCGATGCTGGTTTCCAGCATCTTCACCCTGGTCTCGCGGCCGCCGTTGATCAGATCGGTAAGCGCGTCCAGGGAAAAGGAAGATCCGCTGATCTCCACTCCCTTGACAAAGGTGCCCCGGCCCCTGGTGGTGGTGACCACCCCCCGGTCCAGCAAAATGCCAATGGCCCGGCGCACGGTCATGGGGCTCAGATCATATTTTTGGCAGATTTCGGCCTCGGCCGGCAGCTTGCTGCCGGGGCGGTATTGTCCGGAGGCTATTTGCTTTTTGAAAAGGTTGGCCAACTGCTGATAGGCAGGCTCATAGCTGTTCTTGTCGATGTTCATGTCCGAATCTTTGAGCGCCACCTTGCGTTCCCCCGTAGTTGGCCGCACCGCGTCAATATCCATTTATCTATATAGCACGAAAAGCGTCTCCCCAGCCAGTATATTAGTTAACCAACCTATAAGACACGACAATATTTAGTTCATTTTTGTAATTGACATTTATCTATATATATGTGTAAATTGTTTTCGTGAGATGGCAACACTCCTTGGAGAAAAAGCAATGCGCCTCATCCTGGTTTCAGGTTTTCTGGGCTCCGGCAAGACCACCCTCATCTTGCAACTGGGCAAGGCCCTGGCGGCCCAAGGCCGCAAAGCGGCGATTATCGTCAATGAAATCGGTGATATCGGTTTGGACAACCAGCTGATGATCCGTCTGGGCCTCAATGTTTATGAAATCCTGGGGGGCTGCGTCTGCTGCACCCTGGCGGGCGATCTGCCCAACACCCTCCGCCAATTGCAAGAAAGCTACGCCCCCGACCTGGTGCTCATGGAGCCCTCGGGCGCGGCCGACCCGCAGGGGGTGATGAACGCTCTCGAAGGCATCCCCCAGGACCTGGTGGATCAAGTCAAGCGCATTACCATACTGGACCCCCTGCGCCTGGAAGGGCTTTGGGCGGTGTTGCAGCCGCTCATCCAGTCCACCGTGGAAAATTGCGACCTGGCCCTTATCAACAAGTCCGACGCCGCCTCCGCCTCGGAGATGGCATATGCCCGGGACCTCCTGTCCCGGCACAATCCCGCGGCCAAGGCCTTTGCGGTTTCCGCCCAAGAGGGGCTGGAGCCCGCGGTGCTGGAGGAGTTGTTGTCATGAAAGAGCTGCCCCTACACCCCTTGTCGATGGTCCTGACCTTCCGCTTTGCCGAGCCTCGGTCCTCGCGGGAGCTCGAGGCCCTGGTGGCGGGTTTGTTCGACGCCCTGTCCCGGGCCGTGGTGGAGGGCGGGACGGATTGCGTCATCGGGCACATCAAGGGCCTGGCCAAGTTGGGCGAAGCGGATTGGCTGAAAGTAAGCGTGATTTCCCCGGACCGGCCCGCCCAGGCGCTTGCGGAAATCAGCCGGCCGCTGGAGGCCATGGATATGGCCGTCAATCTCATGGTCTACGGCCGGGAGCCGGAAGAGCTTTGGCAAATCGTCTCCCAGGTGGCCGAGCGGCCGGGAGAGGCCTGGAGCGGCGTGGTTGCGCCCCAGCGCCCCGTTCAAACCGTGTCGCTGCACGACCATCACCACGATCACCACAGCCACTAAGGGCTTTTGCCTGGAGCCTGCCCAGCATGAAGGTCATCACCTGCCAAATCTTCGCCTCGGACTTCAAGCACTTCCTGCCACCGGAGGTGGAGATGCGGGTGCTGGACATCGCCCTGCACGTGAGCCCCGAGCGCCTGCGGGACAAGCTCCAGGAGTGCGTGGACGAGATGGAAGACGGCTGCAAGCACATCATCCTGGGCTACGGCCTATGCTCCTGCGCGGTGGAGGGGGTGGTGTCCCAGAAGGCCAGCCTGGTCCTGCCGCGCATGGACGACTGCACCGGGGTCATGCTGGGCTCCAAAGCCGAGTACCTGCGCCAGCAGCAGGATGAGCCGGGCACCTACTACCTGAGCCAGGGCTGGATGGAGGCGGGCACCCATCTGTTCGCGGAATACGAAGGCATGGTCAAGCGCTTCGGCGAAGAGCGGGCCCGGCGGCTCATGCACAGCATGATCCACCACTACAGCCGCCTGGCCTACATCGACAGCGATTACGCCCCCACCCCCCAGGAGTATCAGGACTACTGTGAAGAGACCGCCGCCAACTTCAACCTGCGCTTGGCGCGGCTGCCCGGCTCCTCGCGCCTGATCCAGAAGATCATCGCCCGGCAATGGGACGAAGACTTTTTGGTGTTCGGCCCCGGCAAGCCCATAGACCGTTGGCGATTTTTCGATGACCAAGACGGCAAATCTCTCCAGGCCGCCGAAGGCTAGGCCCCTCGCGCGCCCCTGGGCAATTATCGGTTGGACCACTAGATTAGGAGCATAAAGACCATGAGCAACAATCTTTCAGAACTGATGGCCGACCTCAAGGAACAGGAAGCCCTGGACCTGGTCAAGGCCCAGCTTGAGCAAGGAATGGACCCCAAGGAGATCCTGGCCGCCTGCCAACAGGGCATGGTATTGGTGGGCGAGAAGTTCGAGCAAGGCAGCTTCTACGTTTCGGACCTGATGATGTCCGGCGAGATTTTCAAGACCATCAACGAGATTCTGGCACCCAAGCTTACCGGCGACGCCGTGGCCAAGGGCGACAAGATCGTGGTCGGCACCGTGGGCGGCGACATCCACGACATCGGCAAGGACCTGGTGGTGGCCATGCTGAAGTCCGGCGGCTTCGAAGTGCAAGACCTGGGGGTCGACGTACCGGCCGCCAAGTTCGTGGAAGCCCTCAAGGAGAGCGGGGCCAAGGTGCTGGCCCTCTCCTGCCTGTTGACCACCGCCTATGATTCCATCAAGGCCACCATCGCGGCCTTGGAAGAGGCGGGCATGCGCAACCAGATCAAGGTGATTATCGGCGGCGGTCCGGTGGATGGCCAGGTGGTCAAATACACCGGCGCCGATGCCTTTGGCTCGGACGCCCAAGCGGCGGTGCGCCTGAGCAGGGAGATGATGGCATGAGCTACCAGGGGACTTACGAGGACTACAAGGTAAAGCAGGCCCGCTACGACAAGGCCCTGGCCTGGGAACCGGTGGACACGGTGCCCTGCCTGTACATGGCCAACGCCTTTGCCCCGCGTCACATGGGTATGAGTATCCACGAGTTTTGCACCAACCCTGACAAGGCTGGAGAGGTGAGCCTGGCCTCAATGCAAGCCATCGGCGATTTTGATGGCGTGAACATTATGCAGAGCGGCTACATCACCATGCTCTTGTCCGGTATCTGGCTTTCCAAAGTGGCGGTGCCCGGCATAGACCTGCCGGCCAGCGAACTCTGGCAGGTGAAAGAAAATGAAATTGTAGGGACAGACGCCTATGATTTCATCGTCGAAAAGGGATGGGAAGCTTTTGTGGAAGGCACCATCCCCAAGGTCGTGGACATGGATATGTGGGGCAAGCACTGGGCCTGGATGGAGAAGAATTTTGCCGGTGTGGCCGATACCTATCGTAATATTGGATATATGGTGGCCAACGGCGCCCTAGGCACCATTCCCTTCGAGCCTCTGTGCGGCGCCCGGTCCATGAGCAAATTTTTTATGGACCTCTATCGCATGCCCGACAAGGTCAAGGCGGCCATGGACGTGGCCGCACCCATCATGACCGCCCAAACCATCGGCGCGGCCCAGATGTCCGGCGTTTCTGGCGTGTGGGTGGGAGGCTGGCGCACCGCCAGCGCCATGATCGCCCCGGACATCTGGGACAAGCTGGTGTGGCCCTATTTCCGCGACATGGCCCTGGCCCTCATCGAGCAAGACATCACCCCGGTGTTCCACTGGGACCAGAACTGGAACCGCGACCTGGAGCGCCTGCTGGAGCTACCGGCCAAGAAATGCGTGCTCAACCCCGACGGCATGACCGACATCCGCCTGGCCCACAAGATCCTCAAGGATCACACCGCCATCATGGGCGACGTGCCTTCCCAGTTGTTCGCCGCCGGCGAACCCGAGGACGTGCGCAACTACGTACGCGACCTGGTGCGCGACGTGGGCCCCGAGGGACTGATCCTCTGCCCCGGCTGTGACGCGCCCATCAACACCAAGGTGGACAACATGCAGGCCTTCCTGGACTCCAGCCGGGAATTCGGCCGCGGCGCCTAGCTTGCATCGGTGAGCCCAGGCCCTGACAACCATGTCTGATTCAACCAACCCAGCCCCCCACCCCCGGGTGGTGTTGGAGATCCAACCGCAAGGTTGCTCCGTAAGCACCACCCCGGGGGTTCTTCTCAGCCAAGCCCTAGCCGCCGCGGGAGTGGACTTGCCCTCCGACTGCGGCGGCCAGGGGACCTGCGGCCGCTGCCTGGTGCGCCCGGAAGGCGAGGTGTCGCCCCCGGAGGAGGCCGAGCGCCAAACCTTGGCGCGCATCAAGGCCCCGCCGGGCTATCGCCTGGCCTGCCGCGCCCGGGCCCTGGCCGACCAGAACATCTTCATTCCCCAGGGCCGCGAGGCCCAGGCCGGGGATTGGCAGGTCATCGAGCACCAGGGCGAGGTTCTGGTGGGCCGACCGGCGGTGCTCTGCCGCGAGATCGGCGCTGCCCCGCCCAGCATCGAAGACCAGCGCTGCGACTTGCGGCGAATTTCCGATTGCCTGGCGGACGATCCCGCCCAGCCGCCTTATCGCGCCACACCGGCGGCCCTGGCCCAAATCTCGCGCCTGGCCCGCGAGCATGATTGGCGTTTCAACGCCCTGTCGCGGGGGCGGGAGATAGTCGGCGCCCTGGCCACGGGACAAGGGCCTCTCGGCCTGGCCGTGGACCTGGGCACCACCAAGCTGGCCGCCTACCTGCTGGAGTTGGACAGCGGAAGGCTCCTGGCCGCCCAAGGGCTGATCAACCCCCAGGCGCCCTTTGGCGCGGACGTGATCAGCCGCCTGAACCGGGCCACCCAAAGCCCGGAGGATGCGGCCGAGCTGGCCGCCGGCCTGCGCCGGGCCGTCGACCGGATTGCCCGGCAATTGCTGGAGCAAGCGGGAGCCGACCCCGCTCAACTGGCCGACTTCTGCCTGGTGGGCAACACGGCCATCATCCAGCTTTTGCTGGAGCTGCCCGCCAGGCAATTGGCCCTGTCGCCCTTTGTCTGCTCCAGCGACCTGCCCCAGGACATCCCGGCGCGGGACCTGGGCCTGACCGCCGCGCCGGGGGCCTGGGTGCACATCCCGCCCGGCATCGGCGGCTTCGTGGGCGCGGATCATGTGGCCATGATCCTGGGCACGGACCTGGACCGCGGCAGCGGCCTACGCCTGGGCCTGGACATCGGCACCAACACCGAGATCGCGCTGGCCCTGCCCGGCGGCGACCCGCCCCTCCTGGTGGCCTCGGCCCCCTCGGGCCCGGCCTTCGAGGGGGCCCACCTGGCCTGCGGCATGCGCCTGGGCGCGGGGGCGGTGGGCCGGGTTTGGCACGAGGAGGGCCGCCTGGCCTACGCCACGGTGGACGGCGGAGCCCCGGCCGGACTGTGCGGCTCGGGCATCATCGACGCTGTGGCCGCCCTGCTCGGGGCCGGGCTCCTGGACCGGCGCGGCCACCTGATCGCCTCCCAAGCCGGAGTGCGCCAAGGCGGCGGTGGACCGGAATACCTCCTGGCCCCGGCCGGCGACACCACCACCGGCCAGGACCTGGCCATCAGCCAGGACGACCTGGTGCAGGTGCAGTTGGCCAAGGCGGCCATCATCGCCGGAGTGCGGGTGCTTTTGGCCGAGGCCAAGGTGGACGAGCAGGACCTGGACGAGGTGGTGCTGGCCGGCTCCTTTGGCAGCCACTTCGACGTAGACAGCGCCATGGACATCGGCATGCTGCCCCGGCTGGACACGGCCCGTTATCGCCAGGTGGGCAACGCGGCCGGGCGAGGCGCCCAAATGATGCTGGCCGATCTGGATCAAAGGCAACGCGCCGCCCTGCTGCCCGGCCAAACCCGTTACCTTGAATTGACCACCAAGCCGGAGTTTCGCAGGCTCATGACCCGCTCCCTGGCCTTTACTCCGGCCTAGGTTTGAACCCATCTTTGGACAGGAAGAAGACACCATGCAGATCATCGGTGAGAAGATAAACGGCACCCGTAAAAAGGTGGGCGAGGCCATCGTGGCCAAGGACGCCCAGTTCATTCAAGACCTGGCCCAGAGCCAGGCCCAGGCCGGAGCCGACTATCTGGACGTGAACGCGGGCACCAACCCGGAAAACGAGACCCAGGACCTCATCTGGTTGGTGCAAACGGTGCAGGAGGTGACCGAGGTCCCTCTGTGCCTGGACAGCTCCAGCCCGGCGGCCATCGAGGCGGCCATGCCCCACGTGGCCCGCACCCCCATGATCAACTCCATCAACGGCGATGCCAAGAGGCTGGAGGGCATGCTGCCCATCGTGGCCCAGCACGCCTGCCCGGTGATCGGCCTGGCCCTGGACGAGAGCGGCATGCCCAAGACGGTACAGGATCGCCTGCGGGTGGTGCGCCGCATCATGGAGGCCACCCGCCAGGCGGGCGTGCCCGACGAGCATCTGTTCATCGATCCGCTGATCATGACCGTGGCCACCAGCACCACCGCCGCCCTGGAGGCCCTGGAGTGCATCCGGAGCATCAAGGGCGAGTTCCCCGAGGTGCACATCACCGGCGGCTTGAGCAACGTCTCTTTCGGCCTGCCGCAGCGCTCGGTGATCAACCGCACCTTCGTGGCCCTGGCCATCGAGGCGGGCATGGACTCGGCCATCATGGACCCCAACGATCAGCCACTCACCTCGGGCATCCTGGCCGCGGAGCTGCTGATGGGCCGCGACCGCTTCTGCCGCAACTACACCCAGGCCGCCCGCCAGGGGTTGGTGTCCTGATTGTCTCTTCGGTAATGGGTGGTAGCCTAACCAGGGCAATTTTTGCTCGGCCATGACGACCCCGACGCGCCCCTCCCCGCAAGGGTAGGGGCGCGTTGAAGCTTGAGCAGCGGGGCTTCGCTCGCAGCCCGAACAGACGTCATCTTGGGGGAATATGGCCGGTTCTTGCGAACCAGCCATTGGCATAACAGCATGATATTGTTGGTGCCTGGGGCGGGATTCGATCCCACACGGGGGTTTGCCCCTGGGGATTTTGAGTAACCTGTATCGAAGCACGTAACGTAGCGCAATCTTTACTAATTATTTTTTTGGTATCAATGTATTAATAATTATCGTCTTGTCCTGGTACATCCCTATTTCCCCCCCAAAATCCCTGCATATCGGTCACCAAAGTCCCGACGGGAGGACTTACCTATTCAGATGTCCCCTGTCATCTTCTTGATCTTGTCATTTTAAATCCTCCCTCTAGGCGCCCTGGCTTGCCGGAAGGATGGGTGCTTAGCACAGGCTGGGTTATTGAAATAGCCTGAGTATTGTAGATTGTTTTTCCACTTCTAACTTAATTCGTAATCTTGGCCAATTGCTTGATATCTTAAGATTCAACATTTCCCACCCCATTTGATTGCCTATAGTTAATATAAGTCGCCGCTAAATATCATTGATCCGTATCCTGTTTGGTATCGTTTGCTGTTTTCTGGAAAGAAAAGCTTGTTGGGCCATTTTCATGGAGCGGGTCAAGTCCCAACACGCGGTTACGGCTTCAGTCAAGGCTAGGCTTTTTGGCTGGGCTTCTGCGCGCGACAAGGCGGCCTCCAGCTCGCTCCCGTTGGTCACATTTTCCCCCCAACCTCCGACGAAGAATTGAGGGGCGGAACTATACCTCCATTTTTGAAGACCATTGAAGGGGCCATCGTGAATAATCCGCTAGACCTGACCCCCGCCGATGTGAATCACGTCCGAGCCAGAGTAACCGTGACGGCCAGAAATCTGGTCAAGGAGCAAACCGTGCGGCGCAGGAGGCGCCATAATCTGGGGCTGAGGCCCCTAAATGAAGAGGTGATCAGGCCCGAGGCCTACAGGGAATGTGTCCTTTAGCAAAAGCCAATTCTTGTCCCAAACGCTTTGACGACGTACAGCTGCTGGTGAAGGCCAGGAGGCAAAGCAAAAATAGGGCTGGCAGCATGAAGCGTTTCATGAGACTTCCTGCCAAATCGAAATTTGGTTTTAGGGGCTATTGGGCGGTCAGGCCTTGCAGGACCTGCTGGGTGATCCAAAAATAGAAGTTCACCGGATCGCCCTTGATGCGGCTTTTGGCGTCGTCGCCAAACTTGACCAGCTTGATCTCGCTGTCAGCCGTGCGGGACTGCACCAGCCCCAAGGGAGCCACATAAGGGCTCACTATGGCCGACACCGGGCGACCCTGGTCATCCTTGCCCTTCACTTCCCAGGCCTCGAAGCGGGTTCCTTTAAATTTGAAGCGGCGCTTCTTGACCTTTTTTACGGCCGTTACCCGTTGCATGTCATTTTTCGGGCCTTGCTCGGACTCGAGCATGCTTTGGGGCACCGTGAAGGGGCCGTAGCCCTTGGGCTGGACGATCACTTCCAGGACCTTGCCCAGGCCCTTGGGGGATTCCTCGGCCAAAATGCGGGTGACGACTTGGTTCTTGTCCTGGGTGGTTACATCCACCTCCATCCAGCGGGCCGGCTTGCCTTCCACGCTGGTCTTTTGCAATGTGGCGAAATACATGGTGGACACGTCCTTGGTGCGGAGGTCCGTGATGCGGTAAACGCTCCAGGCGCCCACCTTGGGGTTCCAAGACCCGTCCACCATGATTATGGGCTGGCCGGCGCTGGTGGGCGGGTTTTTGGCGGCTGCCGGAATAGCCCCCAGCAGGATGCAGATCAGAGCGGTGCACAACAGGGTGGATGTAATTTTTCTCATGGGTAACCCCTAAGCTGGGCAGTCATAGGCCAACTAAGCTATCTACCCGTAATTATGATGTTATTATCCTTGCTTCTGCGAAATGCGGCCCTGAATCTGTCATTATGCTTTTTTCGGATCACTTTTACAACCGAGTTGGCGCGGGCAAGGCACCAAACACACCCAGTTTTTGCTAATGTTTGTTGGGCCTTGCGCTTGGTCTTTAGCGGTAAACGCTCTCCCGACTCCAGATAGTCAGGAAAGAGTAAAGGCTGCAATGGTGCCCAGAATTTGCTTTTGCTCATTTCGCCTAATAAAAAAGCTTCCATACTTTATCTCGGCTAACACCCATCCCCACCGGATCGGGTCGCTCACCTGGTCGGTCTCGGCCGGGCTCATGCCCGCGTTGACTGCAACACGGCCATGCACCGTGGGCGATCTTGTACTGCTCGGGCAGGGCCGGGGGCTGGGGAAGGTCTCGGCTGAGAATTGTCCAACAGCTCCTCGGCTTGTCCAGGCCTTATATCAACTATTCCATCAAATCGTCCTTGATAGCCATCGCGTGTTTCTCCTCAGAGACAGAGTCTCCCAAGGATGGCTAATTAAAAATTCGCTGATTCCTCTGCCCGTGAAGCTCGGATGGTTTTTGGCTTGAAGAACTTGTTTACGAAGGCGAAATTTCTTGTTATTTTGAAAATCACGCCGTTTAAGTGATCCTCCGTCTTTGGTGGAATAAATGTTTATCCTCCCGGGATCATTATGTGACGGTGATTTTTTCTTCTTCGACTGAGTCGGCTCACGCAATATCAGGGCCAGTAGCTGAAATAAGATGGGCAACCCCACCGAGATGCAAGGCATATGGTCCAAATATCCCATGGACATCCCTGCAAGGGCACCAATATATTAAGGATTGACATGAACACCGACGTTGTGCGGCTTCAGCTGATTGCCCTTATGATATCCTGCCTGGCCGTGCTGGTATGCGGCCAGGCGGCCCTTGCAAGTTCGCCCCTCTCTCTGCCGGAAGATCTGGTATCCGCCGCAAAAGTCACCGCCGATGAAATTAATAGATCGTCCGCTCACCTGCCCAAGAAAAATAGTGATCAAAATCAGTCCATTGGCAGCACCACCGCCACCAAATCGCCTTTCTCGCTGCCTGACAACCGGCAGCAGGCCGACAAGCAATCCCTAAGCAGCAGACCCGAATTTGACCTTCCCAAGAAAAATAGTGATCAAAATCAGCCTCTAGGCAGCACCACCGCCACCAAATCGCCTTTCTCTCTGCCTGTCAACCAGCAGCAGGCCGACAAGCAATCCCTAAGCAGCAGACCCGACTTTGCCCTGCCCAAGAAAAATAGTGATCAATATCAGCCTGTGGGCAACACCAGCGCCACCGACTCGCCTTTCCCTCAGCCTGATACCCAGCAGCAGACCGACGGGCAATCCATAAGCAGCGAACCCGAAGCCCCTGATGCGGAACAATTGGTGGCCAAGGGCGTAGAACTGGCCCGGGCGGGCAAATGGCGAGAGGCGGGGCAAGCCTTCCAAGCAGCTACCGAGGCCGACCGGGGCAATGCCGCCGCTTGGTGCGATCTGGGCCTGGCCTTGAGTCGCCTCGGAAAAACTCAAAAGGCGGTGGCCGCCTATGAGCAGGCGTTGCAAGCCGATCCAGGCTTTGCCTTGGCCCACAAAAATCTGGCTCTGGCCTTGGAGCACATCGGGCAATATGCCAAAGCGGTCAACTCCTATGAACAATACTTGCGTTTCAAACCGGATGCGGAAGACGCCCGTCAGGTGAGAGCCAGGGCCAAGTGGCTGAAGCAGCACAAGATCAAATAACAGGGGCTAAAAAATATGCGCATTAAAATCTTTCTCTCGCTGCTTGTGATCGTCTTGTTGTCGGTTCTCGGAGGATGCGCTCAGACAAACAAGGCCATCGATTCCTTGCAGGAGGCCCTTACCCCCACGCAGACCAAGAACAAGCCAACGCCCAAACTGGCCGCGGGGTCTTATTTCGTGCATGCATGGGCGCTTAACCTGCGCAAATGCCCCGGCAGCCAGTGCCGCATAATAACTGTTCTGAAACGAGGCCAGGAAGTTAGCGCCAGCGAATGGAAGGCAGGCTGGATCAAGGTTTCCCTTGTGGACAGCCAGAAACAGGGCTGGGTAGCCGCGCGCTATCTGGGAGCTGAAAAACCTCTGACCAGAGCTAGGCGTTCCGACGAAAATGCTGGCCCTGCCCCGGAGCCGCCACCGCCTGCGGGGGAGTTAGCCCCCGCCGTTTCGTCTCCACCCGCCGTGAAGGGTGAACTGGCCAATTGAGGTGTCCTAAAACGCTAAACGCAGGAAGCGTAAAATATCCACCAAGTGCTGGAGTTAACCAAAAAAATACTTCTAGACCCGCTTGGTCACGGTATAGCTTGTCAAATACATATAAATGCCGTGTGAGCCTATCTGCATGTTGCATTAGGGGGGCCAACAGGATTGGCACCTTGGACGATCTTTTGTAGCCTGTCGAGGTAGGCAACATCAAACCGCTAGATTTTCTGTTTAAGGGAGGCAATGTGAAAAAGTTTTTATACTCCATCGGTGTATTGTCAGTACTGTATATACTGTTACTAACGGCCGGCAATGCATTTTCAGCTGATTATAATAATATTGCCAATAAAACTGTCAGCTGGAAAATGTTTAAAATAAATGCGCCCGATAACTGGTTAGGTTCAGCTGAAAAAAGCATATATAAACTTGTATATAATTCCGGCGATGAATATGGCGTTATTATACTAAGTGATAATAAATTTTCCTTTAACGAAAATGACTATCGCAAATTTGTGACATATACATACAACAAATTGGCCAAAGACCCGGACAATATAAATGTAACCTTGCACAAGGTTACGCCATATAGCGTCCTTGGTATGAAAAATGCTCCGGCCGTAGTATTTTCAGCGAAAGGGAAGAAATTTTTTACCTTTGCGCCATATGTTGACCATCACGCCTATTCCATTATTGCTGTATCCTGGCATGATAAATCTAAAATACTACCATCTTATCTAATAGATATGCTGGGTCGGATTGCTGTCGAAACCACAAAACCCAAGCAAATTGTAAGCAAATTTGGCGAACCCATAGAAGTGCGCAATAAGGTTTTGCCAACAAAAAAGCCAGAACACATATCAACCACAGACAACAGTAGCTCTCTAGCGAAACCACGCAGAGAAAAAATTGCCACTTCTTTCACAACGAGGGCTTCATCATCAAATAACAACAATACTAATATGTGTTTTGATAGGATTGCTCCAATTTACAAGGCGCATTTTCTGGAGATTGACAAACTGAAAGATCAATACTATACAAAAAGCGCACAAGAAAAAGATAAAATCAGAGCGATTGCAAATGACAAAAGGGCTAAATTACAAGCTAAAGTCGCACAATTCATTTCGAGCAATCCGGTTATTGGCAGCAAGATACCCTTTAAAACATTTGGCAATTTACCATTTACTGTCCAGCAGGTTAAAGTCAGCATGCTAAACTACAGCAGGATGGAATTTATTGTTAAAGCCAAAATTAACCAAGACATCAAAAATACTAAAGGCGAAATAGAGCAAAGAATTTCAATCTATTTTGGTGCTATTGGCAAAGACAATAAACCAATAAAAGGTACAAAAAATTGGGCTACCAATCATGGTTGGGTGAAATTGCTTTCTGGAACCGTCTATGATGCGATGGGGCACTGGAACGGAGTTCGCCTCCAGAATATGGGCAACTTTAAATATTTGAAAATTATGTCAAAATCTGAATACAAAAAGCGGTAAAATCCGCGCTGGATTTCTAATCCTAGCCGCCTGGACCAATAATCTCGGTGAAAGTGTCTTTTAACGGCCTTAGCTAAGCCGGGTTTAGATCCCTAAATCTTCGGGCACAGGATAATCTCAACAGGAAATAGAGTAGGAGCTTATGGTGTTTTGTAGCTTTGGCGGTTCCGCCACACAAGCGAACTTCTCGCGGGAGATTTGCCAACCCGCAAGCCTGAGCGAAATTTCAGTTACAAATAATTTTGCAGACCACGTAGTGGCGGCAAATTGGGTATGGATCAGGATGAAAAGAATACTAACGCTGCCCCTTTTGATTGCCTTGTGTTTTCTGTTTATTTTTTCACCGCAGACCAATAAAGCTTTGGCCTATGACAATGTATATGCTCATAGAGATATAAATCGGTGCTCAATAGACAAATTCGCACGTGACGTCTCGTTTGATATTTTTGGAAAAAAATATAAGAAATTTAAAAAGTACAATTTCGCACGCAATACCTATGAGATGGAAGGCTATGCCATTCGGAAATCCGGGACTTTCGAGGTTGAAACATGCCTTCGAAGTCGTAATTATCAAAAGTGGATCGAGATGGGTGGATACTCTGCCGACGAACCAGAGTTGTATTCTTCTTTGAGACATTTTTACGACCCCCTGAAGGTGCAGATAGACAAACACACCCATCGAAATGTCACCTACCTTACCGACCATGCAAGCGAATTTTTGGAAAAAGTTAACGATTTTGGTAATTTTCTCACTGGTAAATTTATTGTCGACCCTAGAATGGATGCGCGTGAATGGGCTCTGACAGGACCGGTGCGCAGAGGTTATCCGGAAAACAAGTATAGCCTTTCCAAAGGCATAGAATATATGCGGAGGGCTTGGGCAGAAAAAAACATCAAGATGAAAGACAAACTTTTTGCTGCTGCCTGGCGATCTTGTGGGGAGACAATGCATCTCCTTTCTGACATGACTGTGCCCGCCCATGTCCGTAATGATGCCCACCCTGGTTATCCCAATGGGAAAATTTATACAGGCATG
Organism: Desulfarculaceae bacterium; assembly: GCA_020444545.1. Lineage (NCBI taxonomy): Bacteria > Pseudomonadati > Thermodesulfobacteriota > Desulfarculia > Desulfarculales > Desulfarculaceae > Desulfarculaceae bacterium. The sequence continues at coordinate 523,788 of JAHLKT010000004.1, forward strand.
AGATACGATCCGTATGAATATTATGTAACAAAAAATCATGCCAAGATTAGGGCCTGGTCTAAGCTGAAGGTCGCCACTTCTATTTCTGGTAAAATTGGCGACTGCACTGATATGAATAACCTTTTTCATCAGGTTGCTCTTTTTACAAATCAATCCTTTTTCTCGTCAGACACGCTTGCTGGCAAAAACAGAAATGGTCAACAGGTCCGTAGCGCTAACGGAATGCGCCCCTATCCAAAACCAAACCTCGATCGATGTAATCTAGACCCTGAAGGTTTTTATGTGGACAAAAGAACAGGGTTTCATGTTGCGCATGCTGATTGGGCTGATAACACTTGGTGGAATGTTCGAAATTATCTCCGGCAAACTTATATTCCTGCTATTGCGAGCGACCATTATGCATTATACACCGATGAAGAACTCGTTATTGATCAGGCGAAAGTGCTGATTCCTACAGCAGTAAAAGCCAATTGCAAACTGTTAGAGATGTTTATTCCCGAAGTGAAAGTTAAACTTAAAAGTTGGGACGATAAAAACAGAACTATTACAGGCTCTATCACCCATGTCCTGTCCGGCGTTTATGCTGACAAGACTCTGTATCCGAATCAGAGGCCTCTACGGTTCAACAGTGCGGGAGGTAGAGGTAAATCTTGGTCAAATATAATCATAAACAAAAAACGGTTCTCCGAAGTCATGGGAGACTATTTACTGAAGATAGATGACAATAAAATAAGAATCATATTAGGTAAGAAAATAGAACTAAAAAACAATGAAATAAACCTTGCACAATTGAATTTATTTTTTGGTGGTTTCTGGGTTGCGTCAAACGATATGAAGCTAATTATTAACGATTCTATGCGTCCTCCATTAGCCTCTCCACCCAATACAGATTTTAATGACAAATTAAATGTAACCTTGAGTAGCCCAGATGGCGGATCTATTGTTTATCGCTTAAATGGTGGTGCCCCGACAATTTATTCGGCCCCGATTACCTTAACAGAAACTAGTAAGATCGAAGCTTATGCAGATAGAGACCCTTATAGCAATAACTCAATTTCATCCAAGAGTGCAGTTTTCGCATATACGAAAGTTAAGGCTGCCAAAAAATCCGGCTGCTGGGTTTTGGCCAAGGTAATCTCTATTAACGGATGTTCGTTTTATAAACACGAATGCTATAAGGTGCGTTGTTCTGGTGGTAGTGGGTCTTGGACGGTACATAAAAGTAAATCTAGCTGCAGTAAGAACGGCCCGAAGGCTGTATCAGGTTCCGGTTCTTATTCTGTGCCACCCGCAACATTGATTCCCGGTGATAAAATCAAGTTTACAGCTACCGTGAGTGGAGCAAATGGTTACCAAACATCTATAGCAGTGCGCTTTTATAATTCCTCAAAAGGAATTAAATTTAATAAAAAAGGGCGCGCAAATCGCAGCGCGGCTTGGAGTAACTCGATAGCAAGAGCTAATACTTCTCGTCAGGGAAGTGTCCCACCCGAAGCCAATTTTGTTGTGCCGAAGGATTTAAATGTTGACGGTCTTTTGGTAATTTCAGGAGGCGGAACCGGCGGAAACTTTCAAACTTCAATGTTTAATTTGTATTTATATAAATGGAGAAAGTAGAGCGTGTATTTGCCAATCTGTTTAGGGTGAATTGTCTATTTATATTTAATTGAAAGCCGATCTAGTAGACACACTATTTGTGTCTAAGGGCGGGATAACCTGCGAGTAAAATGCGCCAAGGAATCCCATGGTGGACGTGATGAATGGGCGCCATCTGTTGGGTTTTTCATCCATCAGATGGGTTTCCACTCTCGATCTTTTTCCGTAGTTCTACCATTCTATACGTCCAATTTTTACCTTCTGGCTTTAGATAAAAACCGTATTGAGCCCTATTGCGAGAGCGGATCGCCTTTTCCACGAACCGCAACGCCTGCCTCAGCTGGCCCTTTTTTTCTAACACCAGGCTCATGGCGTACTGTGTGTTCCAGCTTCCAGGCGCTGCTTCGTAAGCGGTGTGGGCTGCTTCATAGGCGCTATCGACATCACCCACTTGCAAAAGGGCTTTGGCCCGTTCAGCCAATGCTTCGGCCATGATTGGCGACGGTTTACTATTTCCTGATTGAGTGCTGAAGCGTTGTAAATCCTCTAACGCACCTTGCGCATCGCCATTGCTCAATCTTATCTTGCCTCGCAGCTGGAGCCCGCCCCAGTGATCTGGATTCACAGCCAGCAAATTATTCAAAACTTTTCGGGCATATTGGCTATTGCCAAGCTCCAGCGAGGCCCTGGCTTGCAATTCGTGGGAGGCTTGCCATATCTGGGACTCTTCGTCGGATAGCAGAGCGGCGAAACGCGCCAGACGCAAAGCGCTGTCCATGTCGCCCAAGCGGTAAGCTTTCCATGCCACGCGTATATCTTTTTGGGGATCATGGTCGAAAAGCATGGACACAGCAAAGATTAGGGCTCCGATCAACAAACACACGCGTATGATTTTGATCATGATTAATCCTTTGCCAGTTTTTTACGAGCGGTTTGACCTTGGCCCCACGGCATAATCCATATGAAAAAGAACATGATCGACCAGTCGATAATGCACAAGAGCAACCAAAACCCCCCTTGCGCCCCCATGGCCACGCCCCTGGCAAAACTGCCGGTGCTGGCCACACCGAACACGAACTCGGCCGTGTCATCGTGCAAGATTCTCGACAGCCACCCCACGGGTTCAAACCAGGGTTGGGCTAATCCGAAACCCAACATGAGCCCCACATTAGTTCCAATGAACCATAGCGCGGCGACTAGCAAAGCGGTTTTAAACCCAGGATGCCACGGTTTTTCTCCACCTAGAACCTTGACAACTATCCAAGGCACGCCCAAGCCCAAAAGCGCTCCTTGTGCGATAACGAAAAAACCAAGCCAGTAGCGCAGGTAGCCCAACAAACAACCCATAGCCATGGAAATTAGTAAGCCAGTCCAAACCGATCTACTTAAACTTGGCGGTGACACTTCGGACATGACATCTCCATGGATTATGGATTAGCGATTAAGTACATATAACGCTATAGCTAACCGATCATTGCTATCAAACCAGACAATTTTATTTCTGATCAGACACTACAGGAACAAACAAAGTTCAAAGGCATGGGCTATGGACAAGACAGACAGTATTTTCCGAGGGGCCACGCCGGTCGGTCTTAGCTCCCGTGGCCGCCATCTAGCTAAAGCCGACCATTTTATAAGACGTTTTGATCTCTGCCTTGCTGCACCTAGCCGCTAGAGCACAAATAGCCGGAACTGATAATTCACTACGGCCTCATGGTGGGCATGATTCGTTCGCCAGCAAACTTGCTATACAATAAGCATCCATCTTGATGTGCATAATTGCCCTTATACTTGAATCTGGTTGGCATCAAGACGCCAACCCGTAAGCTTAGACCGTTATACAACCTGATCATTTGGCCTAAATATCTGTTTCAAACCGACTTGCCGCGCGGCATTCTCTATATCAACGTTATATCTTTACAGGGAAATCATCGCCAGCCTTTTTTCTAAGTTTGTCTCCCGCTTTTAAGTCAGGATACATTTGGTCCAATTGATGTTTGGGGATATTAATTTTGCCTTTTTTGCCGCTATCTGTCTGATAATGGATATATACTTGGCTTTTCCAGTCGTTAGTGCTGCTATATTCCGGATCTGAATTGTAGTCTGCTTCTTTTGTTTTAATTTTTGTTACAACTCCGACCCAGGAGTTCTTTTTTTTCTTAATTTGAAAAGCCATCAGAACGATGGCCAATACAATAGCAACTAAAATTCCATAAAAAGTTTCCATGCTAACCCTTTCAGTAGTAGAGATTGATTGGTTGGTGAATTATTGCCTTGGCTGTCACTTGCAATATCAAGCCAAAATCAATTTTAACTATACGTCGTCAAAGCGTTTGGGACAAGATTGGCTTTGGGCTAACGGGCACATTCCCCTTGGACACTATCCGGGCAAAATCATTGGGACTTACCAGGTGCTTACTCATCCCGGTGACCCTGCCCACTTTAAACGGCTGATTTGAGCCTCAGCAGTAATTGCAGCACGATTTGTGATATAGATATTGCCGCTCGACACCAACCACCCGAGGAAAATAGTCATGCCCCAACCCAGTGGAAGCGATACTCCCCAACCCAAAAAGCAAGAACCCCTGTTGGGTTGGATGATCACTCGCCCCGTGATCGACCGCTTTCTGTTGCTCGGTTTTGCCAAGGTATCGGCAATCTGCCTTGTCATTTTCGTTGGCATATTGATTTTCGTGGTAGCCACCATCAAGCACAAGCCGAGTTTCCTCGCTACCCTCGGCATGTTAGGTGTAATGGTGGGCGGCGTCACCGTATGCCTCCTAATCGCCCTCGGCGTGCTGAAGCTGATGCACCGCAAGGGAATGGTCCAGGTGTTCATGCTCACCGAAACCAACGCCCAGTTCGTTTATGGCAAGAATTTCCAAGGCGGGTACGAAAGTCTCTGCCAGTTGGTCGGCACGGCCGGGGTCCTCTCTGGCGACTTAGATTTGGCCGGCATTGCGCTTAGAGAACGCAATAACCAGGACGTGCCGTGGGGCGCAATTCTCAAGTACCGCGAGCATCCCGAGAACTTGGCGATAACCCTCTACCACAAGATCGCGCCGGTGATGCGGCTATACTGCCCCAACCAGGAAATTTACCATCAGGCACTCGAGATCGTGCAACAGCGTTCGGCAGCCGGCAGTCAAGCGGAGCAGTAAACCGCGTGGCAGCGTGAGCTATTCGCACGTTGCCGACGCATCTCTCGGCGCCGTGTGCGGCGATGCACTTGGCATACCGGTGGAGAGCTGGTCGGCCGAACCCATCGCGGTGTAGCGCGGCCGGTGGTTGCGGCCAAGACGTCAAGGGGTTTACCTTTGTGACTCCAACCGCCCGGATTTTGGGGCGGTTTGGCACAAAACCCGACCCTTCGTCGTTATGCACAACAGGTCCTTTCCTGGTCAACCGTCTGTTGCCGCGACCTGCTCTTCTAAAGTAGGTTCAGATCTTCAGCTAGGATTTTAGAACCAAGATAGGGGAGCGTGGATGGCCAGGAAACACTATTCATCCGAACAGATCATGGGTAATCATCCCATATTTGCAAGACACCTTGCATCTGCTGCTGCAACTGGTGGGCATTTCTTAAAATAAAGTCTATCGGCTACAGGCTTAACTCAGGCGGCCTCGGTGAAATTTAACCTAGGATTTGCTAGCCACATTCGGGTCGACCACCAGGGCAGTTCACCTTGCTTAGCACTCCATCGAACAGAGGTGGCCCATCTAAATTTGAACTTTGTTCAGTCTTCCCGCAATGAATGAGGCCTTAGAAATATAGGTTGTAAACCTACCAAAGCGGATGTCAACCGCCCTGCTTCCGGCCGGAGACCAGGCGGCGCTATCCGCAATCATCATTAAACATCAGCACCTACCGCCGCAAAGCCCACAAGGTCACAACCTCCGGGACCGTTTACAAAAAAGTAAATAAGTTGAAATAGATAGCCTAAAAAGGCTCTGAATTTGTTGTTGACAGAGTTTTCCAAGACGGCTAGAGTAATATCATAATAAGTTATGGTGTAACAGCATATGATACAGTCCAAAGAGCAGGCGGAAGCCCCCGGAGTCCTCAAATCAGCTCAGACCGTGTTGACGGTTCTAAGGGCTTTTGCCGACTTGCCTTATGAAGCCAGCCTGGCCGAAGTGGCGCAGCACACCGGCCTTCCCAAGATGAAAGCTCACCGCGCCCTGCAAACCCTGGCGGCTAGCGGTTTCATCTTTCAGAGCCCCAAAACCAAGAAGTATCGTCTGCACTATTCGGTGCTGGGTTTGTCGCGCAAATTCCAAAGCGGCCAGACGGTGCACACCATCGCTCACGACATCCTCCAGGACCTTGCCGTTCAGGTCGGCGAGGACGTCACCGTGGCGGTCATGGATGACAACCAGCGGGAAGTGGTTTTCGTGGACCGCCTCTCCGGCGGGGCCCGCATATCCTTTTTCTGCGATGTGGGGCGCCGCCTACCCCTCCACGTGGGCGCGGCCGCCAAGGCCCTTCTGGCCCACCTGCCCGAGGAGCATTTCGAGCGCTATCTGGAGGGCTTCACCCCGGTCGAGGTGAGCCCCTACACCATTACCTCCGTGGAGAAGATCCGCCAGGACCGCGAAAGGGTCCTGGCCAAGGGCTACTCCTACAGCAACCAGGAGGTGGACGCGGGGGTCTCGGCCGTGGGCGCCTGCGTGCTGGACGCCAACGACTACCCGGCGGCCGCCATGGCCATCGGCACCCTGCACGTAAACATGACCGCCCGCCGCATCAGCGAGCTGGGCAAGCTGCTTAAAAAAACCGCCGACGAGATCTCGGCCAATCTGGGCCACGGAGGCTAGTCCTGCATGCGACTCACTCGATCCGAGGAGCACACCCACTATAAATTTTCGGCGTCCGTGGCTCCGGTGCTCACGGTGCAGCCCGGCCAGAGCCTGGTGGTGGAGACCCGCGACGCCTCCAACGGCCAGATGCGCCCCGGCCTTTGCGCCCCAGTGGACCGCTCCCGCCTGCTGCCCGTAACCGGACCCATCGAGGTTCAGGGTGCCCGCCCCGGCGACGCCCTGGCCGTAAGCATAGAGAAAATCGACCTGGCCCCGGCCGGTCACGCCTGGTTACGCCCCGGCCTGGGCATCATGAGCCTGGCTCCCGAGGCATCGCCTTATGTGCGCGAGTTCAAGGTGGGCGCCGACGTGGAGCTGGCCCCTGGGCTGCATGTGCCCCTGCGCCCCATGGTGGGCATCATGGGCGTGGCCACGCCCCAGGAGATCGCCACCCGCTCCCCGGGGGTGCACGGCGGCAACCTGGACTGCGTGGACCTCACCCAGGGCAACAAGCTTTTGCTGCCGGTGCTGGTGGCCGGGGGCAACCTTTCCCTGGGAGACGTGCACGCGGCCATGGGCGAGGGCGAGGTCAGCGGCTCGGGCGTGGAGATCGAGGCCGAGGTGAGCCTCTCGGTGGAGCTGTTGCCCGGCTTCGCCCTGGAAGGCCCGGTCATCATCACCCCCAGCAAGACCCTTTTCCTGGCCTCGGCCCCCAGCCTGGACCAGGCGGTGCGCGCCGCCTTGCTGCGGGCCATAAAGGCCCAGGTGGAGCGTAACGGGGTGAGCCAGGAGGAAGCCTACATGTTCGCCTCCCTCGCGGGCAACGCCCGCATCTGCCAGGTGGTCAACGGAGACGTCACCACCGCTTTCGAACTGCCCAAGGAGGTTTTGTCGTGGTAAAGGCGGCTGCTGTCCAAATGGACGTCGCCCTGGGGCGTCTAGATGAGAACCGAGCCGAGATCCTGCGCCTGGCTTCGGAAACCGAGGCGGACCTGGTGGTGTTCCCCGAGTGCGCCAGCTCGGGCTACGTCTTCGACTCGGCCGAAGAGGCCATGCCCTACGCGGAAACCGTCCCCGGCCCCTTTGTGGATGAGCTCATCGCCCTGGCCAAGGCCAAAAAGCGCAACCTGGCCGTAGGCCTCCTGGAAAAGCACGAGGGCAAGCTTTACAACTCCGCAGTGCTGATCACCAGCCAAGGCGAGACGCACCTTTACCGCAAGACCCACATGCCCTTTATCGGCCTGGACCGCTTCACCGTCCCCGGCGAGAACCTGGGCCTGTTCGACACTCCCCTGGGCAAGGTGGGCCTGGCCATCTGCTATGACTGGCGCTTCCCGGAGCTGGCCCGCTGCCTGGCCTTGCAGGGGGCGGATATCCTCATCGGCCTGAGCAACTGGCCCACCGGGGCCGTGGTGATCCCCACCCTGCTGCTGCCCGCCCGGGCGGCGGAAAACCGGGTGTGGGTGGTCTCGTCCAACCGGGTGGGGGAGGAACGGGGCGCCCAGTTCATCGGCCGCTCGGCCATCATCGACCCGGACGGCAACACCGTGGCGGGCCTGTCGGCCGACAAGCCGGGAGTGGCCCTGGCCGAGCTGGACCTGTCCCTGGCCCGCGACAAGCGCCTGGTCAAGATACCCGGCGAGTACGAAGTGGATCTCTGGAAAGACCGCTGTCCGTCCCTGTACGGGGCCACGGCACGGGAGCACGAGAATGCTTGAGTACATCCCTCAGCTCATCGTCAACGGGATCGTACTGGGCAGCATCTACGTCCTGGTGGCCCTGGGCCTTACCCTTATCTTCGGCATCATCGACGTGGTCAACTTTGCCCACGGCGAGTTCTACATGATCGGGGCCTTTGTGGCCTTTTTGTGCGTGGACAACCTGGGCCTGCCCTATCCGGTGGCCATCGTGGCCACGGCGGTAATCGTGGGGATCTTCGGCTTCCTCACCGAAAAGGTCATCATCCGCTCCCTGCGCAAGCGCGACCCGCACCCCATCAATTACGTGCTGGTTACCGTGGGGCTCTCCACCTTCCTGCTCTACGGCATCAACTTCATCTTTGGGCCGGACCTCCGGCGCATCCCCTCTCCCTACATGAAGCAGGTCATCCACTTCGCCAACGTCTACCTCACCACCCAGCGCCTGCTGGTGGTCCTGGTGGCGGTCCTGTTGGTGGCCCTGCTGGCCTACTTCGTCAAGTACTCCTCCCTGGGCAACCAGATGCGGGCCACGGCCCAGAACTATCAGGCCGCGCGCATCGTGGGGGTGAACACCGACCGGGTCTTCGCCTCCACCTTCCTCATCGGCTCCATGCTGGCCGGAGTGGCCGGGGCTCTGGTGGGAGCCATGTTCGTCACCGAGCCGGCCATGGGGATCCACATCATCGTCAAGGCCTTCATCGTGGTGATCGTGGGCGGCATGGGCAGCATCACCGGCTCCATCGTGGCCGGCCTGGGCCTGGGCCTTTTGGAGACCCTGGCCGGGGCGGTAATGCCCGCTGAGTTCCTGGACATCATCGGCTTCTCCATCATGATCCTGGTGCTCTTGACCAAACCCACCGGCATCTTCGGAAGCAAGGGAGGCGCCCGTGCCTAAGTTCGCCTCCAAGGGAATAATCATCCTGGCCGCCCTGGCCCTGCCGGTGGTGTTCAATGAGGCCTTTTACCAGCACATCATGATCACCGCGGTGATCAACATCATCCTGGCGGTTAGCCTGGGGGTGATCGTGGGCTACATCGGCGAGCTCTCGTTGGCCCACGGCGCCTTTTACGGCATCGGGGCCTACACCTCGGCCCTGCTCATGGTCAAGCTGGGCCTGCCCTTCGTGGCCGCCTTCCCCCTGTCCATCGTGGCCGCGGGCATCATGGGCTTCATCATCGGCATCCCGGCCCTGCGCCTGAGCGGGCATTACTTCGCCATCGCCACCCTGGGCTTCCAGGGCATCGTGGTGCTTCTGATCATCAACCTGGTGGACCTGACCCGGGGTCCCATGGGCCTGCCGGGCATCCCCTCGCCGGGCACCCTGGACATCTTCGGCCTTAGCATCTCCTTCGGCGACAAGCTGCCATTTTATTACCTGGCCTTCGCGGTGATGATCGTAGTGCTCATCCTGGTGCGCAACCTGTTGCGCTACAAGTTCGGCGAGGCCTTTATCGCCACCCGGGAAGACCCGCTGTTGGCCGCCTCCCTGGGGGTGCACCCGCGCAACAGCCGCATGCTTGCCTTTGTGGCGGGCACCGCCCTGGCCGGCGCGGCGGGCAGCCTCTACGCCCACTACACCATGTTCATCAGCCCGGACTCCTTCACCTTGGGCGAGTCCATCTACCTAGTGACCATGGTCATCATCGGCGGGCGGGGCACCATCGTGGGGCCGGTGATCGGGGCGGTGATCCTCACCGGGCTGCCCGAGGTGCTGCGTTTCACCGGGGACCTGCAATTCGTCATCTACGGCCTGATGCTCATGCTGGTGGTGATCTTCCTGCCCAAGGGCATCGTGGGGCTGCGGGGGCGCTCGGCGCGGCCCGCCATGCCGCTGGAAAGCGAGGCGGCGGAATAATCATGGCCTTTCTAAAGATCAGCAAGCTTTCCAAATCCTATGGCGGAGTCAGCGCCAACAGCGACATCAGCTTCGCCATCGACGAGGGCCAGATCGTCAGCATCATCGGCCCCAACGGGGCGGGCAAGACCACTCTGTTCGACCTCATCACCGGGGTGACCCGGGCCGACCAGGGCTCGGTGAAGTTTCAGGGTGTGGAAATGAGCCACCTGCCCACCTCGGAGATCGCCAAGCTGGGGGTGGTGCGCACCTTCCAGCAGACCAAGATTTTCCGGGACCTCACCGTCTTGGAGGCGGTGATGATCGGCAATCACCTGCACGACCAAACCAGCTTGTGGCAGTCCCTGCTGGCCACCCGCTCTGCCCGCGCCCAGCGGGAGGCCAAGCGCGAACGCGCCTTGGAGATACTGGAGTTCATGGGCCTGGCCGGCAAACAGGAGCTCATCACCCAAAACCTGCCCTACGGCGAGCAGAAGCTGCTCAACATAGCCATCGCCCTGGCGGTGCGGCCAAAGCTCTTGCTTTTGGACGAACCGGCCGCGGGCATGAACCCCATGGAGTCGCTGCGCATGCTGGGCACCATTCGCAAGATTCAGGAAACCGGCGTCACCGTGGGCCTGGTGGAGCACAACATGCGCCTGGTCATGAACATCTCCGAGCGGGTCTTTGTCCTGGACTACGGGGAGCTCATCGCCGAGGGCAAGCCCGAGGAGATCCGGGCCAATCCCAAAGTGATCGAGGTGTATCTGGGGAGGCAGGCCAGTGCTTGATCTGAAAAAGCTGCGCGTCTTTTACGACAACGTGCCCGCTCTGCGCGATGTATCGCTCAGCGTGGACTCCGGCGAGATTGTGGCCCTGATCGGGGCCAACGGCGCGGGCAAGTCCACTACCCTGCGGGCCATCCAGGGCATGGTCAAGATCAACAGCGGCGAGATCACCTGGCAGGGCCGGCGCCTCACCGGCGCTCCGCCCCACAAGGTGGTGCGCCAGGGCATCGCCCACTGCCCCGAAGGCCGTCAGGTATTCCCGGACATGACCATCGCCGAGAACCTGAACATGGGCGGCATGGTGCTGGACGACGCCCATCGCCGCCAGGAGCTTACCGATTACGTATACGAGAGCTTACCCCGCCTGGCCGAACGACCCAAGCAGCTGGCCGGCAGCCTCTCCGGCGGGGAGCAGCAGATGCTGGCCATCGGCCGGGCCCTTATGGCCGACCCCAAGCTGTTGATGCTCGACGAGCCCTCCATGGGCCTGGCCCCCATTCTGGTGGAGTCGATCTTCGAAATGATCCGCGTCATCAACAAGCAGGGCATCTCCATCCTGGTGGTGGAGCAGAACGCCTACATGGCCCTGGAGAATTCCACCCGGGCCTATGTGATCGAGAGCGGGCGCATCGGCAAGTCGGGCCTGTCCCGGGTGCTCTTGGACGACGAATATGTGCGCGAAGCCTATCTGGGTATCTAGCCTGCTGGCCGGCTGCCTGCTGCTGGCCCTGGGCGCGGCGGCCCCGGCGGCCGCGCCCCCGGACCCCGAGGGCGCCCGGGCCTGCCGCCTGGTGGAGCTTTTCGGCGGCCGCCAAGGCGGCCCGGAGACCATCGGCAGCCTGATGGAGCTGAACATGCGCCAGTGGAAGCCCCAGTCCAACCGAGGCATCGGGGTGCTTGGCTGGCGGGCTGAGAAAGAGGCCCCCGGAGTTTACCGAGTGGTCTACGCCTATCAGGAAATCGGCCTGAAGCCGGTGGAGGTGCCCTGGCGGGTGGAGCTGGCCGGGGGCAGGATAACCCCGCTCACCCCCCTGAGCGCGCGCATCCAGCAAATGTCGCTGCTTTTATAAACCCACCTATCCCAAGGGGTTGGGCGGTGGATGATTATGGTCCAAACGGCGGCCTTTACCGGGCGGACCCTACACTAAAGGAGAAATTAATGAAAAAGCTTATCGTAGTGGCAACGGCGATCATGGCCCTGGTGGCCACGTCCGCCTGGGCCGCCGGGCCCGTGAAGGTCGGCGTGGTGTTGCCCTTCTCCGGGCCGGTGGGCTCCGACGGCACCCGCACCTTCAACGGCATCGACCTGGCGGTGAAGCAGATCAACGCCGCCGGTGGCATTGATGTGGGCGGCCAGAAAATGCCCATCGAGATTGTCAAAGAAGACAGCACCTGCAACCCGCGCATGTCCGTGGCGGCGGTGGAAAAGCTCATGACCCGCGACAAGGTGTCGGTGGTCATCGGCGACTTCTGCTCCACCAGCACCCTGGCCGACGCCGAGGTGGCCAAGCGCAACAAGGTGCCCCAGGTCACTCCCATCTCCATCGCCCCGCCCATCACCAAGCAGGGCAACCCATGGATCTTCCGCAACTGCGACAGCTCGGACATGATGGCCCGCGCCTTTGTCAAGCAGGCCATCAACGGCCTCAAGATCAAGCGCTGGGCTTTCCTGGCCCGCAACGATGACTACGGCCGGGGCGGCGTGAAGTCGCTGAGCGACCTGGTCAAGAAGGAAGGCGGCGAGGTCGTGGCGGTGGAGTATCACCCTCAGGGCGCCACTGACTACTACACCCTGCTCACCAAGATCCGCGCCAAGAAGCCGGACGGCATCGCCCTGATCGCCAACACCGCCGAGCACTCGGTGGCCACCAACCAGATGGGCGAGATCGGGCTGACCAAGGAAGTGCGTCTGCTGGACCCCACCAGCGCCTACTTCAACCCCGACTTCATGAAGCTCACCGGAGCCAACTCCAACGGCATGGCCGGCCCCACCCGCTACGTGCCCAACATCGACACCCCGGCCAACAAGAAGTTCGTGGAGGCCTACCAGAAGGCTTACAAGCAGGTGCCGGACAAGTTCGCCATGAGCGGCTATGAGACCGTGTACATCGTGGCCAAGGCCATTGAGATGGCCAAGAAGACCGATCCGGCGGCGGTGCGCGACGCCTTGACCAAGGTCAAGTACCCCAGCGTGCAGGGCCGCGACATCTACTTCGACAAGACCAACCAGATCGTGCTGGATGAGTTCCTGATCCAGGTCAAGGACGGCAAGTACGAGATCCTGGGCCGTGTCGAGGGCGAGAAGGTCCTTAAGGACTAGATTCAGTCCCGGCGCTCGGCAAGGGCGATGTTGGTAAAAAATGGGCCCACCTGGTTTTTCCGGGTGGGCCCATTGCAATGCTCCGTGGTGTCGCTTTTGGGCCATATTCTCGCTTGGCCCTAGGTTAGAGTTTTGGTCCCATCGTAGGCATGGGTACGCGGTCAGCAGGTCAGGCCGGAGATGAAATTGTCCTGGGTTATCTACAGTGACACTTGCATGCCTTACTGTGAATCATAGCGAGTCATTTTCATTGATCAGTATCGGCTACTATCTCTGCAATCACTCAACGACTTAAAGTAAACACAACTTATGCAAGTTGTGCTGTGGGGCGGCCTGAGTTAACCCAGCGGCTCCACAAGTTTGGACTTGAGGTCGATCCTAATGCTCGCATAGATAAATTTTAGGTGAACACGGAAGGAATCAGAGAACCGGTATGCGGTGGCACAGACTCCTCGAATCGCTCCTATTTCCCCGATGAATTTTGGTGCCCGCCACGACGGAAAACCCAAAATTTTAACTTATTGATTTTATTTGGTGCCTGGGGCGGGATTCGAACCCGCACGGGGGTTTGCCCCTGGGGATTTTAAGTCCCCTGTGTCTGCCATTCCACCACCCAGGCTCCGGCGTGACCGCCGTGGTGAGTATATACCATCAATGTCCCTCAATCGTAAGGCTTTCCGGCCGGGACCGCGATTGACACGGGGCCCTCTATAAGGTATTCGAGCCTTAAGCCCTTTGGTGAAAGGACACCCGTGCCCAGCGACTCAGACCGCAAAACCCTGCCCGGAGCCCTGGAGCCCGATGAGTTACGCTCCCGGGTGATGGCCTTGGCCGCTCCAGCGGACCAGGCCCTGGAAGACACCCTCAAGAGCCATGTGCCCTACATCGAGCAGGTGAGCCGCTACATCATCTTCAGCGGGGGCAAGCGCCTCAGGCCGGTGCTCTATCTGCTGGCCTCGGCCGCCGCCGGCAAACAGGGCCTGGCCCGCCACGCCGCCATCTTCGAATACCTGCACGCGGCCACCCTGCTGCACGACGACGTGATCGACGAGGCGGGGCTGCGGCGCGGCCGTCCGGCGGCACGCACCCGCTACGGCAACGACGCGGTGATCCTGGTGGGCGACTTCCTGTTCTCCAAGAGCTACTCCCTGGCCTCGGAGCTGCCCGACCACCGCTTTGTCACCGCCCTGACCGACTGCACCACCATCATGGCCGAGGGCCAGGTGCTGGAGCTGTTGTTCACCGGCGACTTCGAGCTGTCGGTGGAGAACTACCGCCGGGTCATTGATGCCAAGACCGCGGTGCTCATCGCGGCGGCCTGTCAGATGGGCGCCATCGCCGCTGGCGCGTCCCCTGAAGTCATCGGAGCCTTTTATTCCTACGGCCGTGAGCTGGGCATGGCCTTCCAGATGGTGGATGACGCCCTGGACTACGTGGGCAGCGAGCACGAGTTCGGCAAGCCGGTGGGCCACGACCTCAACGAGGGCAAGATCACCCTGCCCTTTATCCACGCCCGCGACAACTGCGCCCCGGAAGAGCGCCACCGCCTTCTGGCCCTGGCCGCCGCCGCGCCCACCGACCCCGAGGCCGCCGCCCAGGCCAAGGAGCTGGTGCGCCTGGCCGGCGGAGTAAGCCACACCTTCGACCGCGCCTGGGAGCACGCCGCCGCCGCCCAGGAGGCCCTGAAGCCCCTGCTGGGCAACGAGCCCCCCTCGCCGGAGATGGAGACCCTTCTGGCCGTGGCCCCATATGTGGTGCAGCGCCGCAATTAGTCCAACTTTTCGGCAAATCCGATCCGTCTTACGGTAAGCCTCGCCACACCCGGCACACGGTCTTTGCCCCATAGTCCTGAATTAATTCCCAAAAATTAATGCCGCCTCCTTGGCAGTTGCCTTGCAAAAGGCTTGGGCCAAAGGAGGCGCATCTTGGAACAGCTTCGCATCGCCCTTTTGCAGGAAAACGATTCATCCATCCACAACATGCTGGACGCGGCCCTGGCCGGCTGCCAGGTGGAAGAGTTGGAACCGGGAGCCGCGCCCAGGCTGCCCGAGGACGCTCTGTGCGGCGGCCGCCTGGTTCTGTGGAACCTGTCCGGCTTTGGCCAGGAACAGCGCAAGGCCTGGGCCGCCCTGCTGGCCCCGGACCAGGTGGGCCTGGTGCTGGCCAGTGACTGCCTGGACCAACAGACCCGGGATATGGCCTTGGAGTGCGGAGCCCTGGGTTTGATCGGGCCGGACTACGGGGTGGGCCTGAGCCAAGCGGTGCTGGCCATGGCCGCGGACTGGCAGGCCCGCTACTGCCGCCTGCGCGGGCAGCTGGCCCAAGCCCGCCAGGAGCTGGCCGACCGCGAGCTGGTCGAGCGGGCCAAGAGCATCCTCATCGCGGCCCTGGGCATCAGCGAGCCCGAGGCCATGAGCAAGCTGCAACAGCAGGCGCGGCGCACCAACCAGAAGCTGGTCAAGGTGGCCGAGCGGGTCATCGCCGCCAATCGCGTGTTCAACGGAGAAAAGTAAGCCCGGCCCAGCCTATGCGGCCGGAATCCGGGTGGGGGGAGCGGACCGGGCCCAACAGGCCCGGTCCGCTTTATTTATTGCACCGGTGATGCGGTGGGCATAATCATGCCCATCTCCTTGAACAGCTTGAGCACCCCCGGATGGTAGGAGGCGCTCACGTTCCAGGTTTGAAGCTTGCGATCGCCCGAGGTGGGCGGCTCGATGGACTTCATGAAGGGAAGCCGCTTCTTGAACACGCCCAGGTTGATGAAAAACAGGCGCGCCACCTCGTAGATCGTCTGCTCGGGAACCTTGTCCGTGGACAGGATGAAGGTCTCGATGCCGAAGGTGTCTATTTTGCTCTTCTTGTTTTGTAAGGCGGGGTAGTCGCTCTTCCAGATGAAGTAGTTCACGTAAAAGGGGATCGCCTTCTTCATGGCCGCCGAGGGGTGCATCGGCACCAAACGGGCGCGGCCGTAGAACTGGAAGAACTTTTTGAGGGTCGCGTTGGGATGGCCCACCATGAAGAAAAAGGCGTCCAGCTTGCCGTCGAACATCATGCGCATGGCCTGATTGGGGTCCACCAAAAGGACCTCGCCCAGGTCCGAGGGCCGCAACAAGCTGAGCTTGAGCGCCTGCATCGCGTTGACCATGGTGCCCGAGCCTTTGGTGCCCAAAGCCACCCGCTTGCCCTTCAGGTCGGCGATGGTTTTGATGCCCGCCCCCTGGGCGGCCACGCAGGCGAGCCCCTCGGTGTAGATGTCGTAGATGGTGCGCAGAACCTGTTGAGGCCCCGCCTTGGCCCAAGGCCCCTCGCCTTCCCAGGCCATGTGCTCCACATCGGCCTGGGACAAGGCAAGCTGATACTTGCCCGCTATCAAACCCTTGACGTTGGCCACCGAGCCCTCGCTGGGCACCGCTTTGATGCGGATGCCGGACTTGTTGCTGGAGGCGTTGATCACCTGGGCAAAGACCTGGCCAAAAGCGTAGTAGTTGCCGCCCGGCTTGCCGGTGGCCATGGTGAGGAAAGTCATGGCCGAGGCCGGGACAGCCAAGGACGCGCCAAAAAGAAAACACACCAGCACACAAGCCGCAGCCGTGCGTAGCCTGAAAGACATTTGAATCTCCCCCTGGGATAGCTGGACCGGAATTTAGATGCCGCTCCGGCGGGCCGGCACTGCAGCGGCTTTCTATGAGTGAATATCCCGGCCCCGCTCGTATCTTAAGATATTGGTTGCGGGGAGGCAAGCAATAGCTGATAGGGCCGGCGGTGCAACACCGCCGGCCCGGAAGGGGCGAAAAGAAGGCTGGCCGCCTAGAGCTGGTTCATTTCCTTGTATAGCTTTAAAAATCCCGGATGATAGGGCGCGGCGGCATTCCAGTTGTTGAGCTTGCGCACACCCTTGACCGGAGGCTTGATGCCGTCCATGAAAGGCAGTTTTTCCTTGAACAGGGGCAGGTTCTTCATTAACAGGCTAGCAACCTCGTAGATCACCTGTTCAGGCACCTTGTCGTTGGTCATGAGGAAGTTCTCGATGCCAAAGGTGGCGATCCTGACCTCCCGGTTGTTCAGCATGGGGTAGTCATTTTTCAGGATGAAGTAGTCCTTGTAAAAGGGGGGCCCGTGTTTCATGCCGCCGGAAGGCACCAGGGGAACGAAGCAGGCCTTTTCGTAGTACTCCACGAACTTGCGCAAGGTCGGGTTGGGGTGGCCCACCGTGTAGAAGAAGGCGTCCAGCTTGCCGTCGAACATCAGGCGCATGGCCTGGTCCTGGGATACGTACAGGGCCTGGTCCAGGTCAGCCGGAGTGAGGTGGCACAGCTTGAGGGCTTGCAGGGAGTTGACCAGGGTGCCTGATCCCTGAGCCCCCAGGGCCACCCGTTTGCCCTTGAGGCCGGCGCAGTTCTTTATGCCCGAGGCCTCGGAGACCACGCAGGTGAGGCCCTCGTTGTACACGTCGTAAATGCAGCGCAGGCCCTTCTGCTTGCCTAGCTTGGCCCAAGGCCCCCTGCCCTCCATGGCCAGGGGCAAGACATCCGCCTGGGCCATGGCAAGCTGTAGTTGATTGGAGGCCAGGCCACTGAGGTTGGCCACCGAACCTTCGGTTTTCACCAACTTAATGCTAATGCCTGTCTTGGCGCTTTGGGCGTTGACCACCTGGGCCAGCAGCACCCCGAAGGCGTTGTAGTCGCCGGCCACCTTGCCGGTGCCCATGACCAGGGTGGTGTTGGCCAGGGCCGGCGCGGCCCAGGCTGTGAACAGGAAAAGCAGAGCCAACGAGCAGGCGGCCGCTGCTCGAAATTGTTTTTTCACTTTAACCATCCTCGCAACGATGAGAGTGGGCATGAATCTCGACACTGCACGAACTGCAACTTGGAGGGCGGTTGGGGCAGCAGGGGAGGTTTTTCAAACTGAATTGCTATTCATTGTTACCGCAAACCAGCCCACCCGGCAACCTCCGGCCGCCAAAAAAAAGCCCGCCGGCTTCCCGAATCGGGAAGCCGGCGGGTGTGAGTCCGGTTGAGCCCGGGGGCTTTAGGCGGCCTCGCCCAGGATGGCCTTGAGGTCCTCGTCCGGGGTGCTGATGGGCATGATGTTGAAGTTGTCCACCAGCACCTGGAGCACGTTGGGGGTGATGAAGGCAGGCAGGCTGGGGCCAAGGCGGATGTCCTTGATTCCCAGGTGCAACAGGGTCAGCAGAATGGCGCAGGCCTTCTGCTCGTACCAGGAGAGGATCATGGACAGGGGCAGGTCGTTGACCCCGCAGTCAAAGGCGCCGGCCAGGGCCACCGCGATCTGGATGGCGCTGTAGGCGTCGTTGCACTGGCCCACGTCCAGCAGGCGGGGGATGCCGCCGATGTCGCCCAGCTTCTTGTCAAAGAAGCGGAACTTGCCGCAGGCCAGGGTGAGCACCACCGAATCGGAAGGCACCTTCTCCACGAACTCGGTGTAGTAGTTGCGCCCGGGCTTGGCTCCGTCGCAACCGGCCACCAGGAAGAAGTGCTTGATGGCGCCGCTCTTGATCGCGCCGATGACCGTGTCGGCCACGCCCATGACCGCGTTGCGCGCGAAACCGGTCATCACGCTGCCCTGGTCCTCGTCGCTGGGGAAGCCCGGCAGCTCCAGGGCCTTTTCGATCACCGGGGCGAAGTCCTTGCCCCCGCCGATGCCCGGAATGTGGGGGACGCCCGGCCAGCCCACCAGGCCGGTGGTGAACAGCTTGCCGCCCGCGTCGCCCTGGGGCTTCTGGATGCAGTTGGTGGTCATGAGGATGGCGCCGGGGAAGGCCGGGAACTCCTTGCCCTGGTTTTGCCAGGCGGTGCCGTAGTGGCCGTAGAAGTGCTCATAGGCCTTGAGCTTGGGATAGGCGTGGGTGGGGAGCATCTCGCCGTGGGTGTACACGTAAATGCCCTTTCCCTGGCTCTGCTCCAACAGCTGCTCCAGGTCGGCCAGGTCGTGGCCGCTGACCAGGATGGCCTTACCCGCCTTGTGGCCCAGGGGCACCTCGGTGGGCACGGGGTGGCCGTAGACACCGGTGTTGCCCGCGTCCAAGAGCTCCATGGCCTTGAGGTTGATCTCTCCCACCTTGAGGGCCAGGCCCACCCAGTCGTTCAGGCCCAGGCTCTCGTCCTCCATGGCCGCCAGGATCTCGTATACGCCGGCATAGACCGAGTCGTCCTCCTGGCCCAGGATGGCCGCGTGGTCGGCATAGGCGGCCACGCCGCGCAGGCCGAACAGGGCGGTGTGGATCAGGGCCACCACGTCGGCGCGCTCGCCCTCGGCCGGGGCCAGGGGATGCTCAAGCCCCTGCTCCACCATGGTCTCCAGGCTGGCGGCGGGCTGGAAGTTGGCCGCGGCCTGGCTGAAGCTTTGGCCTAGCTTGCCCTTGAGCTCCTCGCGGTACTCCACCGCCTTGGTGATGTAGGGAGGGAAGCGCTCGGGGTCGAAATCCACGTTGGTCAGGGTGCTGAACAAGGCCCGGCTGGTAAAACGGTCGATCTCAACGTCGGAGATGCCCTGCTGGCGGGCGGCGTGGGCCACGATAGCCAGGCCCTTGAGGGCGTAGGTAAGAAGGTCCTGCAAAGAGGCCACCTGGGGGTCCTTGCCGCAAACGCCGCGCACGGTGCAACCGGTGCCCTTGGCGGTCTGCTCGCACTGATAACAGAACATGTCCATCTCTACTCCTCCGCTCTTGGCGAAACTCGCCTGGCTTGAATTTGCAACCACCTCTCCCGGCCGGTTGCACTGTTTTTATTGTAAAGCTTTTCCATGTGAGTTGTGGTGTTGCCTTGTTGATGTATTTAGGTACTAAAATACCCATTTAAGCGCGCCCGTCAAGCGGCAGGGGCCAAAAAATTAATTAAAAATTAATTACAGAGCAATGGCAGGCGCTTGGCCGGGCCGCTTGTGGGAGGGTCCTAAATTGGACCGGGTCTCAAAGGCCCAAAAGGAGAACAAGGCCGGGCCGGTCTTGCTTAGAAGGTGGCTTCCTGGTTGCGGCGGCGGCCGCTCTTGATAGCGTTTTCCAGGCCGAATTTCTTTACCCGGTAACCGATCTGGCGCAGGGTGAGGCCCAACTCGGCAGCGGCGTGGGACTGCACCCAGTTGTTGCGCTCCAGGGCGGCCACCACCTCCTGTTTCTCCATCTCCTCCAGGCGCGAAAGGTTGGCCTCGCCGTGCTCGGGCGCGGCTGGGCGGTAGAAAAGGAAGGAGGGCAGGTCGTCCAGAGAGACCTCCGGCGTGCGGGCCAGGAGCACCAGGCGCTGGCACAGGTTGTCCAGCTCGGCCACGTTGCCCGGCCAGGCGTAATGGGTCAAGACCCCCACCGCCTGGGGGCTCAGGCGCACGGCGCGCCCCGAGGCTTGGCAATATTTTTCCAGGAAATGGTCCGCCAGCACGGCCACGTCCTCGCGCCGCTGTTTGAGCGGCGGCAGGGTAATGGGCAGCACGGCCAAACGGTAGAGCAGATCCTGGCGGAAGGTGCCTTGGGCCACCCGGGCCTCCAGGTCCTGGGTGGAGGAAGCCACCACGCGCACCGAGGCGCGCCGGGTATCGCCGCCTCCGCTGGGCTCGTATTCGCCCTCTTGCAATACGCGCAGCAGGCGCGCCTGCAGGGGCAGGCCCAGGGCGCCTACTTCTTCCAGATACAGGGTGCCGCCGGCGGCGCGTTCCAACATGCCGGGCCGGGAGTGGGCGTGGCCGTTGCCCGGGCCGGACTCCTCGCCGAACAGACGGCGCTCCAGCTCGCCCTGGTCCCAGGCGGTGCAGACCAGACGGGCCCAGGGCCTTTTGCTGCGCTGGCTCAGCTGGTGGATGATGCGCGCGGCCAGATGCTTGCCCGCCCCCCGGGGCCCCAACAGGAGAACGGTGGCCTCGCTGGGGGCCACCTTTTTGATCAGGTCGCATACCTGGGCCATGGCCGCCCCCTGGCCGGTGAGGAACAGATGGGTCGCCATGGGGTCCAGTTCTTCGGGCACGGGTGACTCCTCGCATCGGGTGACCAGGGACTGGTGCAGGCCCAGGATGGAACCGGCCACCACCGCGGCGGCCGAAACCAGGCGCAGGGCTGCCTGGGTGTCCTGGGCCTCCTGGAGCGGCAGGGAGACCACCAGGCGGCCGGCCTCGCGGCCGCTGGCCACTACCGCGGCGGCCACCACGTTGCCCCGGTTGGCCGCGTCCGGGCCCAGGCCGGTTTCCTCGCCCAGGCCGGCGGCCACTTGGGGCGGCCCCTGGGCCTCCCATTGCCACAAACGCGCGCCCCGCAGGTTGAGGGCGCGCTGCAGCCGCACCAAGACCCCCCGCAAGGCCAGCTCGAGGTCTTGCGACTGCTCCACCAGGCGGGTCATGTCCAGCACTGCCTGGTATTCTGGGGTTGAGGCCGGCAACATCATGCCCAGCAAGAGAGCAAAATCCGTGCCTGTCGGCCCTATCGGGCCCCAAAGCTCTAACTAGCCGCTCTTACAGCCGCTTTTGCCGTCCATTCCGGCCGGCCCCTCAGGCAGTCATACCAATTTGTAACTTGGCGGCGGGATTTACTACCCACAGGTAGGATGTACAGCACCGGGCAGGCATAGGCCTATCCCTTGAGGGGAATTGCTAACTTACTGTAGTAAATGTTTTTATCAAAAAATCGGCCCGTAAAAACACTTTTGGCAAGGGCTTTGCTTTATATGGGGGGCAACCGGCACCCCTCCTCAAGTTGTCGGTGACTACTCCCTCCTAACACCCCTCTCCCCCCCGGCCCTTCCCCAAGGGCCGGGGCTTTTTTTTGGCCCCCGCCCGCTCTGCCCCCCTGGCGCGCGGCGCGGGCGGATGCTAACTTTTCAGGAGTAATTTCTCTCGGGAGGTCTGGAACTTGCTTTGATTGGTGCTCAACCTGATCCGTTGGATCAGGGACCGCAAAAAGCCCCCCGCCGGCTGCCCCATCAAGGGACCGGACAAGCCCCCGGCCCCGCCCAAGCCCTAGGCCGGGGGATCGTAGGCCAAAGGCAGGCTGAGGCGGGCCGTGGCCCCCTTGCCCGGCACGCCCTTTAGCTCCAGGCTGCCGCCGTGGGCCTCGGCGATGCGCCGGCAGATGGGCAGGCCCAGGCCGGTGCCGTCCTTTTTGGTGGTGTAAAAAGGCGTGAAGATGCGCGAGGCCTCCTCGCGGGTGAGCCCCTCGCCCTGATCGATCACCTCCAGCAAGGCCGCCCCGTCCTCCTCCTTGGTGGAGAGCCACACCTGGCCGCCGGGCCGCGAGGCCTGCAAGGCGTTCTGCACCAGATTGCTGATCAGTTGCTGCAAGCGGGCCGGGTCACCTTGCACCCGGGGAGCCGGGGGCCAGGGCTCGTCCACCAGGCGCACCCGGACCCGCCGGGAGGCCGGGCCCATCAGCTCCAGCACCTCTCGCACCAGGGCGTGCAGGTCCATGGGCATCAAGGCCAGCTCCAGGGGCAGGGAATACTCCCGCACCTCCTCCAAAAGCCCGCGCATTCGCTCCACCTGGCCGAGAATAATGCCTAACTGCTGGTTTTGCTTGGCGTTGAGGGCGGGATCGCCGGCCAGGAGTTCGGCATAGTTGCCGATGATGCCCAGGGGGTTCTTCAACTCGTGGCTCACCGTGGTGGTGGCCCGGCCCAGTTCGGTGAAGCGCTGGTTGGCCCGTTGGCGCTCCTCCGCGCTCTGGTGGCGGTCCACCAGCCATCCGGCCAGAAAGCCCAGGGCCCACATCATGGCCAGGTCCATGAGCTGGGGCCAACCGGTCAGGGGGCCGTACAGGGCCACCAGGGCCAAGGACCCGGCCCCGGCCAGGGCCAGGCCGCCCCGCAGCCCGAAGCAGGCCGCGACCACGGCCAGGGGCAGCCACAGGGAGCGGGATATCCACTGGCGGGAGGATTCCTGGGCCGGGTCCAGGCTGGACCACAGGACGGCCACCAGCACGCAGGACAAGGCGCAGAGCAACAGGCGCAGCCCGCGCCGGGGAACAGGGAAGCTTCCCTTTCGGCTCAATTTGGCAGTGGGAAGCAACGGTCCCTCCGGGCATGAAAGCGGTTGGCTTCTTTATAGACCAAGCATGCAAGTTTGCAAACCCCGTGCCCGCCGGCCCGTTGGTGCCAAGCCCTGGATATCAGACGCCATCGCCCCGCACAGCGCCGGCCGCTCCCCTACCATGCGGTAGGATGGCCCCGGTGCCGGGCCGCCGAAGCGCCCCCCGTCACGACTCACGAGGGGATACGGACCAAATATCCAGGCCTTATGGGGCCTTGCCCTTGACATCCCTACCAGGGCGATTCTATAATTCCTAACGCCCGCACGCTTGCCGGCCGCCGGTTATCCGAGGCCTACCCGCCAACAACAGAGGTATGTCCATGAGCCAATTCCCTTGGCTGGCCCAGTACGACCCCCAGGTGCCCGCCCACCTGGACTATCCCCACACCGACCTGTTCCAGCGCCTGGCCGCCACCGCCGACAAGGTGCCCTCGCGGGTGGCCCTGGAGTTCCTGGGCACCAAGATCACCTACGCCTCCCTGTTCGAGATGGCCGAAACCATGGCGGGCAGCCTGTCCGCCAAGGGCATCAAGCTCGGCGACCGGGTGGCCCTGCTGATGCCCAACTGCCCCCAGTTCGTGATCTCCTATCTGGCCCTCATGCGCCTGGGGGCCACGGCCATGCTCCTGAACCCGCTCAACGTGGAGCGGGAGCTGATCTTCAAGTTCAAGGACTCGGGCTCCCGGGCCATCATCGCCCTGGACCTGCTCTCGGGCCGGGTAAACAACATCCGCAAGGAGATCAAGCTGGACCTGGTGGTCTACACCGGGTTGCAGGACTTTTTGCCCTTCCCCAAAAACCTCTTGTTCCCCATCAAGCGGGCCTTGGACAAGAACATGCCCAAGGTGGTGATTCCCAAGGACGGGGTCACCTACCGCTTCAAGGAGCTGCTCAAGGGCTCGGCCCG
The DNA here is from genome assembly GCA_020444545.1 of Desulfarculaceae bacterium. Taxonomy (NCBI): domain Bacteria; kingdom Pseudomonadati; phylum Thermodesulfobacteriota; class Desulfarculia; order Desulfarculales; family Desulfarculaceae; species Desulfarculaceae bacterium. The sequence goes on from JAHLKT010000004.1 coordinate 547,754, forward strand.
CGCGCCCCAGGTGAGCATCGACCCCGAGTCCATGGCCGCGCTGATCTACTCCGGCGGCACCACGGGCATCAGCAAGGGCATCATGCTCTCCCACCGGGCGCTCATCGCCAACCTGAGCCAGGCCTGCGCCTGGGTGCACATGGACTCGGCCGACTCCATCGTGGCCGTGTTGCCCCTGTTCCACGGCTTCGGCATGAGCGTGTGCATGAACGCGCCCCTGGCCTTCGGCGGCACGGTGATCCTCTTGCCCCGCTTCGAGGCGGGCCAGGTGCTAAAGACCATCGACCAGGCCAAGCCCAGCCTCTTCGCGGGGGTGCCCACCATGTTCATCGCCCTGAAGGAGCACCCGGAAATCGACAAGTGCGACCTGAAGAGCCTCAGAGGCATCTTCGTAGGCGCGGCGCCCCTGCCCCTGGCGGTGATGAACGAGTTCGAGCGGCGCACCGGGGCCAAGCTCATCGAAGGCTACGGCCTCACCGAGGCGGTGACGGCCATCTCCTGCAATCCCCTGGATGGGCAGCAGAAGCCGGGCACCATCGGCATCCCCTTCCCGGACGTGCAGTGGAAGATCATGGACCTGGACCGGGGCGTCGAGGAGATGCCCCAGGGCGAGGCCGGGGAGATCGTGCTCACCTGCCCGGACCTGATGACCGGCTACCTGAACCAGACCGAACTCACCGCCAAGACCATCCGCGACGGCTGGCTCCACACCGGCGACATCGGGGTGATGGACCCCGAGGGCTACATCACCATCGTGGACCGCAAGAAGGACCTGGTCATCGTCAGCGGCTTCAACGTGTTCCCCAGCGAGATCGACGAGGTCTTGCACCACCATCCGGCCGTGGCCGAGGCGGTGGCCGTGGGCCTGCCCCACCCCACCAAGGGCGAGTTCATCAAGGCCTACGTGGTGCTCAAGCGGGACAAAAGCGCCACGCCCCAGGAGATAATGGAGTTCTGCCGGGAGAACCTCTCGGCCTACATGGTGCCCAAGGAGGTGGAGATCCGCCAGGAACTGCCCAAGAGCATGATCGGCAAGGTGCTCCGGCGCAGCCTGCGCGAGGAAGAGGAGGCCAAATGGTCGGCCAAGAAGGGGGATTCCTGAGAAAAAAGCCGGGTTTGACAGTGGCCGGTCCCTGCGGTTTACTTAAAGGCTAACTGCAAGATGTTCTGGGGCCGGCCGCCAAGGGGGGGCCGGCCTCCCTTGCAGGCTTAAGGAATCCGGAGCGCCGTATTGCCCCCGGCGCAATTCACAAATTTTTCTCTATGTGAGGTCAATATGTATAAGGTTATGGTCTTCATCGACGGCACCTGGCTCTACCGCACCCTGCCCCGCCTGGCCGAGCAAAGCGGCAAAAGCGAGTTCAAGATCGACTACGGCGTGCTGCCCCGGGTGGTGGCCCGCGAGCTCAGCGAGCGCCTGGGGGTGGGCATCGAAGGGATCGACGTGGTGCGCAGCCACATCTTCGCCAGCCTGCCCACCAACTACGACTCCCTGGACGAGAGCCTGATCACCCGCCAGAACGAGTTCTACAAGCTCCTCAGGGAGGACTATCACTACGAGACCGAGCTGTTCAACATCGACTTCCGGGGCCGCCGGGTGCGCCACAGCGACCGCGGCCCGGAGGACAACTTCCAGCCCCGCGAGAAGTGCGTGGACATCGCCCTGGCCTCCAAGATGCTCTATCAGGCGGCCATGCCCTTTGGCATGGACATCGCCGTGGCCGTGCTTGGCGACCGCGACTTCACCCCGGTACTCAACACCGTGCGCCAGCTCGGCAAGCGGGTGGCCGTGGTGAGCGTGCGCTCCTCCTGCGCCCAGGAGCTGGCCGACCCCGAGGACCGCGAGGGGGTGAAGGACTACGACGTGATCTGGATGGACGACCTCATCGAGGAGCTGGAGCTGCGCTACGAGCCCCAGTGGCTGGAGTGCCAGTCCCCGGACCACGAGGGCGACCGCGCCTTCCAGACCACCTACCGCCCCCGCCGGGGCGAGCCGGTCTATTGCGACGCCTGCCGCCAGGCCTACTCCCAGCGGCGCTCCAACGGGGTGTACCTCGAGGAGACCGAGGAAGAGTACGACTACGGCCCCCAGGCCGGGCTGCCGGTGATCGGCGAGACCCTGGACGGGGTGGTGGAGTTCAAGAAGGATGACAAGGGCTACGGCTTCGTGACCACCGACGACGGGGTCAGCTTCTTCTTCCACCTCTCGGACCTGGAAGACCTGGACTTCGAGAACCTGGTCGAGGGCCAGGCGGTGGTCTTCGAGGTCAAGACCCTGCCTTCGGGCGGCAAGGCCGGAGCGGCCGAGAACGTGCGCGCCGGCGACTAGGCTCCGACCAAAAGCAGCTACCCCAGGGGAGGCCTCGCGCCTCCCCTTTTCTTGTGCCCCCGGCCTCGTGGCATACTAAACAGAGCCGGTTAAACGGGAGGGGCAAGTCATGCGCAAGTTTATCTGGATCGGGGTCCTGGTGGTGCTGCTGGCCGCGGCCGGAGTGGCCTATTACGCCTTCAGCAACCTGGACAGCTTTGCCAAGGGCTTCATCGAAAAGGCGGGCAGCCAGGCCCTGGGCGTGGCGGTGAAGGTGGACAGCGTGAACCTCCAGCTCTCTGAGCGCCAGGCCACGGTGAAGGGTTTGACCGTGGCCAACCCGCCGGGCTACTCCAGCCAACCGGCCATGAGCTTCGCCAGCATCACCGTGCAGGTGGGCGAGGGCGACGCAAACATCAAGAAGATAGAGGCCATCAACCCCAAGATACGGGTGGAGCTCAAAGGCAAAGAGAACAACCTGAGCCAGCTCCAGGCCCAGGCCAAAAAGGCGGAGGGCAAGCCGTCCCCATCCGCCGCCAAGAAGGACGACCCGGTGTTTTCCATCGGCCTGCTCCGGGTGCAAGGGGCCCAGGCCACCATCACCGGCCCGGACCTCAAGCAGCCGGTGGACCTGGGAGTGCGCGATCTGGAGATGAAGAACCTCAAGGGCACCGCCTCCCAGATCGCGGGCCAGGTCTTCGACCGCCTGCTGGGCATAACCCTGGAAAAGGCGGCCAGCGTGGCGGTGCAGCGGGGCCTGGGCCAGATCATCAACAAGGAGGCGGGCTACGGCTCCGAGGTGACCAACTTCCTGGAGAAGCTGGGCGGGGTCAAAAAGTAGGCCGCGAGGCCACCGCCAAACCCGCACAAAAAATCAGGCCGCCGGCATTCAGCGCCGGAGGCCTGCTTTCTTCTGGCAAGAATCTTTTAGGCAAGTAAGCGAGAAAGAAGCCCAACCCATGCGGCACAGCCAGGCGTGGCTAGGCAAGGCGTCCGCCGAGCGACAGCCGGAGGCGTAGCCTGAGCTACGTCGAGGCTGGAGCGATGGCGGCAACGCAGCATAGCCGCGTCTGGCGAAGCCGCCTATTTATTCAACTCGGAAATAAACTGGCGATACTCGCCCAGTATCTCTTGCAGCATTTCCGGAATGGGCAGCTCGTAGGGGCAGCGCTCTTCGCACTCGCCGCATTGCAGGCAGTTCTCCACCTCCTGGATGGCCTTGCCCGACATGGCGGCCAGCTCCTGGGGCGGGAAGCGCCTGCGCTGGGAGCGGAAGAGCATGGCCATGGGGATGTCGATGCCGTTGGGGCAAGGCATGCAGTAGCCGCAGCGGTGGCAGAAGCGGCTGCCCAGCTCGGCCCGGATGGCGGCCATGGCCATCAGGTCCGCCTCGTTCAGCGGCCGGCGCTGGGCGTAGAGCCCCGCGATTTCCTCCAGCTCGCTCATGGCCTGGATGCCCGGGATGGGCACCACGCCGGAGAGCCTTTGCAGCCAGCGGAAGCACAAATCAGCCCGCTCCAGCAGCCCGCCGCCCAGGGGCTTCATGCCGATGCAGCCCATGCCCCGCTCCTTGGCGGCGGCGAAGACCCTGGCGGCGGCTTGGTCCTCCACGAAGTTGCAGGCGAACTGGATGGTGGCGAACTTGCCGGTCTCGATGGCCGCCAGGGCCACGTCCGGGTGGTGCGAGGACAGGCCGATGTGCCTGACCCTGCCCTCCTGCTGGGCCTTGAGCGCCGTCTGGTAGGCCCCGTCCGGGGCCAGCACCTGCTCCAGCACCTCGGGCTTGGCCACGTTGTGCAGCTGGTACAGGTCCAAATAATCGGTGCGCAGGTTCGTGAGGGTCTGGGCCAGGTCCTCGGCGGCGGTGGCCGCGTCGCGGCCCATGGTCTTGGAAGCCAGAACTATCTCTTGGCGCCGGCCTTCCAGGGCCAGGCCCATCTTGTTCTCGCTGTCGCCATAGAGCCGCGCGGTGTCGAAGAAGTTGACGCCCAGATCCAGGGCGCGGTGGATGATGGCTATGGCCTCGCGCTGGGGCACCCGGGTCAGCGGTATGCCGCCGAAGCCGATTTCGGAGACCGTGAGGCCGGTGTCGCCCAGGGTGGTTTGCTTTAACGATGATGCAGGCATTGTGTTTCTAGCCGATCTTGCTTATGCGTATTCATGGATGATGTGGCCGGTGGAGCGGCAAACGCTGGGTTCTAGGCCCCCTCCCGCGCCGCGATCAGCGCCGCGCCCAAGGCCCCCACGATCTGGGGCTCGTCGGGCACCGAGATTTCCACGCCCAGGCGCTCGGACATCAAGGCCACCACGCCCTGGTTCTTGGCCACCCCGCCGGACATGATCACCCGCTCTTTCACGCCCGTGGTGCCGGTCATGGCCGCCACCCGGTTCACCACCGCGCGGTGCAGGCCCTTGATGATCTGGGGGATGGGCTGGTTCTTGGCCACCAACGAGACCACCTCGCTCTCGGCGAACACGGTGCACACGCTGGAGATGGCCACCTCGCCCTCGGCACCCAGGCTAAGGCGGCCCAGGTCGTCCAGGCCCACCCCCAGCTTGACCGCCATCACCTCCAGAAAGCGTCCCGTCCCGGCGGCGCACTTGTCGTTCATCACGAAGTCCACCACCTTGCCGCCATCGCCCAGGCGGATCACCTTGGAGTCCTGCCCGCCGATGTCTACCACCGTGCCCACGTCCGGGAACAGGGTGTGAGCCCCCAGGGCGTGGCAGGTGATCTCGGTGACCTTCTTGCCCGCGCCAGGCACGGCGGCCCGGCCATAGCCGGTGGCCACGGTGAAGGCGATCTGCCCGGGCTCCAGCCCTGCCCGCTCCAGGGCGGTGTTCAGGGCGGCCTCGGCCGCGTTGGTGCTGTGGGCCCCGGTCTCGGTGACCGCCCAGCCCTTGATGCCCCCGGCCGCGTCCACGATGACCGCGTCGCTGCTCAGGGAGCCTACGTCTATGCCGGCGAAAAAGGACATGCTGTCTCTCTTATGCTGTGGAAGCCGCCCTTAACAAGCCGGCGCTTCGTCCATCTTGAAGGCCTTGAACAAAATGCCGTCGGCCACCATGTTGGTGCCCTGCACCGTGGCCTCGAACACCTCGCGCTCGCTCCAGCCCAGCTCCTTGAGCCGGGCCATGTCCTCGGCGCTCACCTCTTCCGGGGTCTTCACCGCCTTAAGCACGAACATGAGCAGGGCCTTGTCCGCCTCGGCCAGGGGCGCGCTCTCCGGGTCGGCGATCACCTTGGCCGCCGCGTCCTCGTCCAGGATGCCCACCGCGGCCAGCACCTTGGTATTCAGGGAGATGCAGTAGTAGTACTTGAGCTCCTCGGCCACCAACATGCGGATGAGGGCCAGCAGGCCGGGGCTCAGGCGGGACTGCCCCCGGAAGTAGCCGATCACCTGGCCCTTGATGGCGGCCAGGTCCGGCGACACGCTGTACATCTGCATGGGCGCGGGCACCATGCCGATGCCCGCGAATACGTCGTAAGCCTCTTTTACCTTGCCCTGGGCCTCTTCCGGGGTCACGGTCTTGATAATGGGCATGATCCCTCCGAACAAAAGATAATTGTCTCGAACCGTTCGCGGGGCCGGGCCGCCGCTCAGCAGGCGGGCGCGCCGTCGTCCATTTTGAAGGCCTTGAACAAGATGCCATCCACCACCATGCCCGCCCCGTGCACCGTGGCGTCGAGGATGTCCCGGTCGCTCCAACCCAGCTCGCGCAGGGCCTGCATGTCCTCGGCGCTTACCTCTTCCGGCGTCTTGACCGCCTTGAGCACGAACAGGAGCATGGCCTTGTCTTTGTCTCCCAGGGGCGCGCCGGCCGGGTCGGCCAGCACCTTGGCGGCCGCGTCCTCGTCCATGATGCCGATGGTTTTGAGAAGCTCGCGGTTCATGGAGATGCAGTAATAGTACTTGAGCTCTTCGGCCACCAGCATACGGATCAGGGCCAAGAGACCCAGGCTCAGATTGGGATGCTGCACGTAGTATCCCATCAACTGGGTGCGCACCCCCATCCACTCGGGGGAGGAGGAGTACATCTGCATGGGCGCGGGCACCGCGCCCATGGGCGCGAAAATATCGTAAGCCTCTTTTACCTTGCCCTGGGCCTCTTCCGGGGCGACGGTCTTGATGATGGGCATTCGGCTCTCCTTGCGGTTGAATATCTAGGCCGCTTCCAGGGCCTCGAAAAAGGCCTCCAAGCGGGTGAGGGCCTGTTCCTCGCTAAAGTAACGGTAGTCGGTGATGTCCGCCTCGATGACCACGGCGGGTATGCCCAGGCGCTCGCTGAGGATGCGCTTCAAGTCGTACTGCCCCAGGGAGTAAGGCTTGCAGGAGCGGGCCGAGTGCACCACCAGGCCGTCCACCGCGTAATCCTCGACCATCTTGGCCATGAGGTTCAGCCGGTGCTCCAGGTTGTTGTTCAGGATCACCAGGGAGTAGGTCTTGGCCAGGGACTCGAAGGGCCGGCTCATGTCCAAATGCTGGATGGTCTCGGCCCAGGCGTTGGTATAGGTGGCGGCCACGAAGTTCATGCCCCGCGCCGCGAAGAGCTCGGAGAAGTCGCGCACCTTGTACCAGATGGCGATGTTGTCCCACATGAGCCGCTTACGCTCGTTGGTAATGGCCCCAATCCCGGCCCGCACCCGCTCCAAAAGCTCGGCGTAGAGGATCTCGTAATACTCCCTGGCCACGGGCAATCCGCGCAGGCTCACCACCGGGGCCAGGTGCACGAAGGCGTCGAAGATGGTCATGGGAGCGGGCTTGGCCTTCATGGTCTCCAGGCACAGGCCCCACAGCTCGCTGGTGGATTTGCTCAGCTCGGCCACGGCCATGAAGCGCTCCATGTCAAAGGACCGGCCCGCCGCTTTTTCCAGCACCGGGATCATGTCCTTGATCTGGCCCTTCATGTAGTCGATGTCGTCGTCCTTGATCTCGCCGTAGTTGAAGGGCGTGTCGAACATCACCAAGGGCACGCCGTAGCGGTGAGCCATGACCTTGTACCAGTACACCACGGTCTGGCAGATGTTGTTGGAGCAGAACAACAGGTCAGGCTTGGGCAGCCGCCCAGCCGGGGTCTTGCCGCTTAGCATGTGCCCCAGGTCCACCCGGGCGTAGGAGCACAGATCCGCTGAGTAGCCCTCGTCCTCGGCCACCTGGCACAGCTCGGGCCCCATCTTCTGGGCCCCGCACAGGGCCCCGTGGTTCTCGGGGTAGATGGTGTAGAAGTCCAGGGCCCGTAAGAGCTCCACCGGCGCGCCCGAGGTGACCCAGGCCACCGGCTTGGCACCCGGGGCGAAACGCGCCAAATAGTAGTGGCGCATCATGATCTCTTTGAGCCGCGCGGCGCACTTGAGGGGAGGCCCGAAATCGGGGTTGGCCTTGCGTGGGCCCCGCTTGCCCTTCATGGCCTTTTGCAGGCTCAGCATGGCCGGAAAGCCCAGGTCCTTCATGAAGCTCAGTTTGGCCTTGGCGCTCAGGCTCATGCCATCATCTCCCGGAAGGCTTCCAAACGGGTGGACGCTTGGCCGCCGGCCGCCTGGTTCACGTCCACTTCGATCAGCAGGCTGGGCAGACGCGCTTCTTTCAAGCCCCGCCGCAGCTCGGGCAGATCAAACAGCTCGGGCTCACAGAACTTGACCACCGAGAACACCACGCCCCGGGCCTTGCTGAGCTTGGCCAGGCTCTTGAGCCAGGCCAAACGCTCGGCCAAGGAGGAGCCCCGCGTGCTGCACGGGGGCATTTCCAAAAAGCTCTCGGTGAGCGCGGCCAGGGGCTCGCCCTCGCCCGGCGGGGGATATAGCAGACGCCGACTCATGGACAGCAGATCGTCGTGGGCCACCACCAGGCCCAGGGCGTCCAGGCTCTCCAAAAGGTCCTCCGGCCCGGGTAGAACGCCCGAGAGCACGATGCGCTCCCCGGCCGAGGGCTGCCCCACCGCCTGGGCCAGCCAGGCGTCGAGCAGGGGGATGAAAGCGGTGGGGTGCAGATACTCGCCCGCCCGGAGCACGGCGTAGAACTCGGCCGCGCCCACGGCCAGGCCGCCCGCGGCCCTGAGGTCATAGGCCTTGGCGTAGAGCCCGCTCAGGGTGCGGCTCCAGGCCAGGGCCTGCTCCAGGGCGCCCTCGGGCCGGGGGCCGAAAAGCCCGGCCAGCTCACGGTCCAGGGCGAAGAGCCGGTCCAGGTAGAACTCGCGGGCCGGCTGCCCGAAGGGGGCCTTGGGGTTGTAGAAAAACAGGCTGGTCGCCTTGGGCTTCAGGTAGTCCCCCACCAGGGAGGCCAGGTTCTGCATGGAGTCGCAGGTGTGGGGGAAGAGGATGATGTCCATCTCGTCCCCGGCCCCGGCCAAAAGTAGCTCCAGGCCCTGGCGCACCACCGAGCAGATGTAGGGCTGGAGATGGCCCGGCGCTCTTGTCGCGGCCAGGGGCGGGTCCCACACCTCCACGGGCAGGATCCCGTGGGCCCAGAGCAGCTCCTTGGGGTATTGGGCCGGAAAGGCGGCGCATAGCTTGCCGCCCGATTCGCGCCAGGCAGCCAGGTGCTCGGCGCGGCTGGGAATGGGGGGGATGCTCATCAATACCTCATGATCGGGCGGTCGCCGGGCGGGGCATGGGGAAGTATAGGATGGCGGGACGGGGAGCGCAACTCACGAGTCCGTCTCGCCATTGTCCGGAGCCCAGGCGTTGCGCCCGTCGTCGCGGATGGCCCCGCCCTCGCCGGGGTAGACCACCTTGTCCTCCGGCGGGGTGGGCTGGCTCACCGGCGGCCACTTGCCGGGCTGGGGGCCGGGTCCCTCCAGGGCCTCGGCGATGGGCTGGTGGTCGGCCATTATCGGGTGCTCGCGCAGGTCCATGCCCGGCACGTCCCAGGAAAACTCGATGGCGATTCCGTTGGGGTCGAAGCTGTAGAGCGAGTGGATGAACCCGTGGTCGATCACCTCGCTGGCCCAGAACCCGGCGGCCTCCAGCTTGTCCTTGAGGGCCCAGAGGTCGTCCTGCTCCGTGACGCCCAGGGAGACATGGTCAAAGCCGTAGGGGCCTTTCACCGGCACGCCGTGGTCCTTCTCCACCAGGGGCTCCACCCCGGGCCATTCGAAGAAGGCGATGTAGTCATGCGGCCCCAGCTCGAAAAAATAGTGGCGGTAGCCGGGCTTGCCCAGCCCGCCTTTCAAGGGCATGCCCAACAGGTCGCGCCAAAAGCGGATGGTGGCGGCCATGTCTCCGGTGGCCAGGGCCAGATGGTTCACGCCTTTGTAGCCTATCACCGCTTATCTCCTTCCCGCCGGCCGGAGCGCGGCCGCGCGTACCTTAATATATTAGCCGCTCTCCGCCCCCACAGCCAGGCCCCGCCGGGCCGCGCGGGGTTAACAATGGGGCCGGAACCCATTGTAAAAGCTTGACGTCCCCGGTGACCCTGTGTTAAGTATTTCCACTGATGTTCTGGCGCTAAACCCTCTATTGCATTGATAATTGCAGGAATACTCCAGCGCGAGGACTGGTTACTATTTCCAAGCGGGCCGCCCGCAAGCGGGCCAGCTAGGGTATGGAGTCGCGTAAGCGTAAGTGAAATGAAGCTCAAAACCATCCTGGCAAAACATAAGTCCGCCATCGTGGACCAGTGGATAGACGCCATCGTGCAGACTTATCCCAGCGAAACCGCGAAGTTTTTAAAGAGCAAGAAGGACCAGTACCACAACCCGGTGGGCCACACCATCGTGGCCGAGACCAACAACCTGTTCGATCAGGTTCTGGAGGGCGTGGACCGCGAGAAGATAACGCCCTTCCTGGACCGCATCATCCGGGTGCGGGCCCTTCAGGAATTCACCCCCGCCCAGGCTCTGTCCTTCGTCTTCTCGCTCAAGTACATCATTCGCAAGGAAATAGGCCGCGAGATCGACACCGAGGCCCTGGACCAGGAGCTGGTCGACCTGGAAGCCACCATCGACTACATGGCCTTGGTGGCCTTTGACATCTACATGGGATGCCGTGAGCAGCTTTATGAGCTGAAGGTCAAGGAAATGCATTCCAACGCCTTCAGCCTGCTGCGGCGGGCGAATATTTTGGTGGAAACAACCGGCGAAGAGCCGGAAAGTGTGTAAGCCGAACCAACAAGGCTAACCGTGTAACGAGGTAGCAGTAGAATGATTGGTTTCCTATTTAGCGTAGTCGCCGTGCTAGTGCTCGTGGGGATAGCGCTGGTGGGAGTCGGAGGCTTGGGCCTCAAGGTCCTGTTTGGGGTGATCATCCCGTACGCGGCGGTGCTCACCTTCTTCGCGGGGCTGGTCTACCGGGTGGTGGACTGGGCTCGGTCGCCGGTGCCCTTCAGGATTCCCACGACGTGCGGCCAGGAGAAATCGCTCCCCTGGATCAAGCCCAACAAGATCGACAACCCGTGTAGCGGGGGAATGGTGCTGCTGAGGATGGCCTTCGAGGTCCTCACCTTCCGCAGCCTGTTCCGCAACATGAAGTTGGACTACCGCCAGGGGCCCACCATTCGCTACAGCTCGGAGAAGTTCCTCTGGCTGTTCGCCATGATGTTCCACTGGGCCTTCCTGGTGGTGATCATCCGGCACGCCCGGTTGTTCACCGAGCCCATCGCCCAGTGGCTCCAGACCCTGGAGCACCTGGACGGGTTTTTGGAGTTCAACCTGGCCACCTTCGGCATCGGCTTGCCCACCATCCAGATCAGCGGCCTGGTGCTGCTGGGCGGGGTGAGCCTGCTGCTGGTGCGGCGCATCGTGGTCCCCTCGGTGCGCTACATCTCCTTGGCGGCCGACTGGTTCCCCCTGTTCCTGATCACCTTCATCGCCCTCACCGGCATCCTCGCCCGGTACGTCATCCGTATCGACGTGGTGAAGGTCAAGGAGCTGGCCATGGGCCTGGCCACCTTCCATCCGGTGGTGCCCGACGGAATCAGCGTCTGGTTCTACGTCCACTTCTTCCTTGTGTGCGTGCTCTTCGCCTACTTCCCCTTCAGCAAGCTCATGCACCTGGGAGGCGTGTTCCTCAGCCCCACCCGCAACATGGTCAACAACAGCCGCGCCGTACTCCACGTCAACCCCTGGAACTACCCCGTCAAGACTCACGACTATCATGAGTACGAGGACGACTTCCGGGAGGAGATGGTCGAAGCCGGCCTGCCGGTGGAAAAGACCCTGGAAGAGGCCGAGGCCGAAAAGGCGCCCGCCGCTCCGGCTCCGGCCGAGGCCGAGGTGACTGAGGAGAAGGAAGACTAACCATGGCTGCCAAAACTCCGAGTCCCGAAGTAGTCGGAAAAATTGATCACCATCCTCCAGCCCAAAACTGGATGGATACCAAGCCCGAGTTCAAGCCGGGCAACTACCTCTATGCGGGCAAAGCGTCGGCCCTGGAGACGGTGGGCCTGCCCAACCCGCGTGACTGGAACCCCACCGACGATGACTGGAAGCTGCCGGCCGACTGGAAGGGCACTGTCCGGGAGGGCATCGCCCAGCGCCTGGAGCGCTTCCGCAGCTTCAAGCTGTTCATGGACATCTGCGTGCGCTGCGGCGCCTGCGCCGACAAGTGTCACTTCTTCATCGGCACCGGCGACCCCAAGAACATGCCGGTGCTCCGGGCCGAGCTGATCCGCAGCATCTACCGCGGCGAGTTCAAGACCGCGGGCAAGATCCTGGGCAGGCTGGCCGGCGGGCGCAAGCTCACCGAAGAGGTGATCAAGGAGTGGTTCTACTACTTCTTCCAGTGCACCGAGTGCCGCCGCTGCAGCGTGTTCTGCCCCTACGGCATCGACACCGCCGAGATCACCATCATCGCGCGCGAGATCATCAACCTGATCGGCTGCAACATTGACTGGATCGCCTCTCCGGTGGCCAACTGCTTCATGACCGGTAACCACCTGGGCCTGAAGCCGCACACATTCAAGGAGAACATCGAGTACCTGCTCGATGACATCGAGGAGTACGTAGGGATCAAGATCGAGCCCTCCTTCAACCGCAAGGGAGCCGAGATCCTCTTCGTAACCCCCTCGGGCGACGTCTTCGCCGAGCCGGGCATCTTCACCCTCATGGGCTATTTGATGCTCTTCGAGCACATCGGGCTGGACTACACCTGGTCCACCTACGCCTCCGAGGGCGGCAACTTCGGCTTCTTCACCTCCCACGAGATGATGAAGCGCTTGAACGCCAAGATGTACGCCGAGTCCAAGCGCCTGGGGGTCAAGTGGATCCTGGGCGGCGAGTGCGGCCACATGTGGCGGGTGGTGCACCAGTACATGAACACCCTCAACGGCCCGCCCACCTGGCTGGATCGCCCGGTGAGCCCCATCACCGGCACGGTGTTCGAGAACGCGGTGTCCACCAAGATGGTGCACATCACCGAGTTCACCGCCGACCTGATCAAGAACAACAAGCTGAAGCTGGACCCCAGCCAGAACGATCACTACACCGTGACCTTCCACGACTCCTGCAACACCTCCCGCGGCATGGGCATGCTGGAGGAACCGCGCTATGTCATCAACAACGTGTGCAACAACTTCGTGGACATGGCGCCCCAGGTGATCCGGGAAAACACCTTCTGCTGCGGTTCGGGCTCCGGCCTAAACGCCGGTGAGTACCTGGAAATGCGCCTCAGGGGCGGCCTGCCCCGGGCCAACGCGGTCAAACGGGTGGCCGAGGACAAGGGAGTGAACATGCTCTCCTGCGTCTGCGCCATCGACCGCGCGGTGTTCCCGGCCCTGATGGACTACTGGGTGCCGGGCACCGAGGTCTGCGGCGTATCCGAGCTGGTGGCCAACGCCTTGGTCATGGAAGGCCAGGGCGAGCGCGAGTACAACCTGCGCGGCGAGGAAAACCCATCCTATGTCCCGCCTGAAGAGCCGGAAGGCGAAGGCGAGGCCGGAGAGGAGGGTGAAGAGTAATGAAGCTCTATAACGGACCGCAGATCATAGTTGGCCTGGTTATCTTCCTGGCCATCTTCACCTACCCGTTCTGGAGCGGCGCGGGCAAGGCGGCCCCGGTGCCCAAGCCCCAGCCGGTGCCCAAGAGCGTGGCCACCCAGTGCGTGGCGGACACCGCCTACATGCGCACCAGCCACATGACCCTGCTCAACCATTGGCGGGACGAGGTGGTGCGCGACGGCGACCGGCTCTACGAGTCGGCCAACGGCAAGACCTTCAACATGAGCCTGAGCAACACCTGCTTCCAGTGCCACACCAGCAAGGTCAAGTTCTGCGACCAGTGTCACAACTACCTGGCCGTGGCGCCGTTCTGTTGGGATTGCCACCTTGTGCCGAAGGAGAAGAAGTGATGGGCGTGGACAGGAGACAGTTTCTAAAACTCGCCGGGATCGCGGGCGCCCTTGGCCTGGGAGGCTCCGTGGGTTTCCAGCTGCTCAAGCCTGGTTCCCTGGACGCCGCCGAGCGTATGCCCACGCCTTATCAGATGGTCTTCCCCAAGAGCCAGGGCAACTCCGAGGTGATGCCCAACCCCAAGGCCCTGAAGGGCCGCCGCTGGGGCATGGTCATCGATATGCGCAAGCTCACCGAGGAAAAGGCCCGGGCGGCCATTCAGGCCTGCAACTACTACCACAACGTGCCGGACATCCCGGGTAAGCAAACCATCAAGTGGATCTGGCTGACGGGCTACGTCAACGCCTTCCCCGAGGTGGAGAACCCCTTCGCGGATCCCGAGATCAAGAACGCCCGGTTCATCGCCATGTGCAACCACTGCGACAACCCGCCCTGCGTCCGGGTGTGCCCCACCAAGGCCACCTTCCAGCGCGAGGACGGCATCGTCATGATGGACATGCACCGCTGCATCGGCTGCCGGTTCTGCATGGCCGGTTGCCCCTACGGCTCGCGGAGCTTCAACTTCCGCGATCCTCGCCCCTTCATCAAGAAGGAGTACCCCCTCTACCCCACCCGCACCAAGGGCGTGGTCGAGAAGTGCACCTTCTGCTCCGAGCGCCTCGCGGTGGGCAAGCTGCCCTACTGCGCCGAGGCCAGCGGCGGGGCCATGGTCTTTGGCGATGTGGACGACGCGGGCAGCGAGCTTCGCAGGCTGCTGCGCTCGCGCTACAGCATTCGCCGTAAACCCAACCTGGGCACCCATCCCCAGGTCTACTACCTGGTATAGAGGTCGTCATGCTTGAAAAGGCGCTAAGCGGAAGCAAGCTGTACTGGACCTGGCTCATCTGCCTGCTCGTGGTTATCGGAGCCGGTTTCGGGGCCTATTTGGTTCAGTACAATAAAGGCCTCATGATCACCGGCATGAGCCGGGACGTTTCCTGGGGCTTCTACATCGCCCAGTTCACCTTCCTGGTGGGCGTTGCCGCCTCGGCGGTCATGCTGGTGCTGCCCTACTATCTGCACCACTACAAGACCTTCGGGCGCATCACCATCCTGGGCGAATTCCTGGCCATCGCGGCGGTGATCATGTGCATCCTGTTCATCACCGTCGACCTTGGTAAACCGAGCCGCATCCTGAACGTGATGCTGCACCCCACGCCCAACTCCATCCTGTTCTGGGACATGATCGTCCTGAACGGATACCTGATCATCAACCTGGTGGCCGGGTGGGTGACTCTGGAGGCCGAGCGCAAGCAGCTGGCTCCTCCGGGGTGGATCAAGCCCATCATCTACCTGTCCATCCCCTGGGCGGTGTCCATCCACACCGTGACGGCCTTCCTGTACGCCGGTCTGCCCGGCCGCGGCTTCTGGCTCACCGCCATCATGGCCCCGCGCTTTTTGGCCTCGGCTTTCGCGGCCGGCCCCGCGGTGCTCATCCTGCTGGGCTACCTGGTCAAGAAGCTCACCCGCTTCGACGCGGGCCGCGAGGCCTTCGAGACCCTGGCCAAGATCGTTTGCTACGCCATCATCCTGCACATCTTCTTCTTCCTGCTGGAGGTGTTCACGGTGGCCTACAGCGCGATCCCCAGCCACACCTCGCACCTGAAGTACCTCTACTTCGGCCTGCACGGGCACAACAACCTGGTGCCCTGGGTTTGGACCGCTCTGGCCTGCGGCTTCACGGCCATCGTCCTCTTGGTCAACCCGCGCACCCGCAAGAACCCCACCATCCTGCCCTTCGCCTGCGTCCTGGTGTTCATCTGCACCTGGATCGACAAGGGCATGGCCATGATCTCCGGCGGGTTCGTGCCCAACCCCTTGCACGAGGTCACCGAGTACTCGCCCACCGGGCTCGAGCTGATGATCACCATCGGGGTGTACGCGGCCGGCGCCCTGGTGCTGACCATCCTGTACAAGGTGGCCCTGGGGGTCAAGGCGGAGGAAGAGGCCGTCTAAGGCCGCTCCGCCCCTTTCAACGGACAACAGCGCCCCTCCCGCTTCGGCGGGAGGGGCTTTCTTTTACCCGGGCATCTTCTCCCAGGACATTGGTAGGTATAATTGTAGCCAGATACCACACCCCAGCGGAGGTGACCCATGGGAGATCAAGACAAGCCCCAAGGCCAGGGAGCCTGGCTCAACGTGTTCTGCCCCGAGGCGCGCTGCCTCACAGAGGCCGAGGTGGCCTCCCTGCCCCCGGAAATGCGTCAGGCGCCCGGCGTAAAAGACAAGGACGGCCTGTGGCTCAAGGTGTTCTGCCCGGACGACTCATGCCTGAGCGAGACGGAGAAGGGCTCGCCCGTGGCCCCGGTGCTCAGGGCCCAAAAAAATCCGGGCGAAAAGGGGTTGTGGCTCAACCTCTTTTGCCCGGATGACGCTTGCCTGGTGGAGGAGGACACCGACCTGCCCTAGGCGGGGCCGGCCGGTCCGAAAACCCTACAGGCGGCAGTGTTCCGGCCCGCGCACGCTCAGCACCGGGCAGGGGGCGTGACGGAATATCTTCTCGGCGGTGGAGCCGAACAGGGCCCCGGCCAGGTTGCTGCGGCCCTTGGTGCCCATCACCAGAAGGGACACGCCCTCGTTCTTGAGCAGCTTGAGCAGCTCGTCGTGGGGATGACCCACGGTGAACAGCACCCGCACCTTCAAGTCCTTGACCACGGGGAGGTAGTCCTTGTCCAGGATGCCCTGGCGTTCCTCCTCCACCCGCTGGATATAGCCGGCCTTGCCTCCCAGGTCGTAGCCCTGCGCGGCCAGGCGGTCCAGCTCGTCCAGGCCCCGGTCGTTGATCACGTTGAGGATCAACAGCTCGGACTTGTGGGAGCGGGCCTGTTCCACGGCATGGGTAAAGGTGATCTCGGAATAATCGCTGAAGTCTATGGCCGCGGCCACCACCTTGTAATCGACCTTGCAATCCTGCATGAATTAAGCTCCTGTTTGAAGAATATAGTTACGTGAATCTTATTATAACCCCTACTCATGGGAGTTAAACAACAATCGCCTAACTGGACAACTCCCCGCGCCTATGGTAGAAATGCCATCTGACCTACGCGGGCGATTAGCTCAGATGGATAGAGCGTTGGCCTCCGGAGCCAAAGGCCGTGAGTTCGAATCTCGCATCGCCCACCAGCAATTCAAGGGGTTAGCCCAATGCGGCTAACCCCTTTCCTGTCACCAACTGTCACCATTTCAGGTTTCGGTCTCATCTTCCAACTCTGGCCTTCCTCGTGAACGCCCATGTGGTCCAGCAACTGGGCTCTGAACCCGAAATGGCCGCGCTGGATCAGGGGAATAAAAAGCGGCTGAACATATTGTTTCAGAGGCCAAGAAGATGCCTGAGCTCACCCCTCGAGAGCTGGCCTGGCACATCACCGACAGCCAGGGCGCCTTCATCAGCGAGTCCAGCGTCTATCGCATCTTGGGGGACGGGGCAAGCCCTACCACCCCATGACCCAGGGCAAGATCGAACGATACCGCCGGACCTTGAAGAACCGGATCAACCAGGAGAACTATTACCTGCCCTGGGACCTGGAGCATCAGATCGGCCGTTTCGTGGATTACTACAACCACCGGCGGGTGCACGAGTCCCTGGGCAACCTGCCCCCCGCCGATGTGTATCACGGCCGGGCCAGAGAAATGGTGACGGCCAGGAATCTGGTCAAGGAGCAAACCACGCGGCACAGGAGGCGCCACAACCTGGGGCTGAGGCCTCTAAACTCGGATCGTACGGCAACACGAGCATGGGGCTATTCGTGAGCAATAGCGCCAGGCACAACCAGCCCGTGACCGGGTGTTTGCAGCTGCCATCGCTGATCAATGGCAGTATGCCGTCCGGGAGGGCCTATTTCTTACTGGCGTTGTCGCAATCGCAATCGCAGTAGGTGATGGTCTTGTTCTCCACGTGTGTGCCGTCGTGCTTGTAGACCTTGACCTTGTCGGGGTAGATGCGGGCGTACCCACCCTTGGGGATGCTGAAGCCATCCTGGTTGCAGCGGCAGCATTTGTCGCCGTGTTTCACCAGGTAGACCGCGTAGACGTGGCTGAGGCTGTCGCCGTGCCCGCCGTTGTGCTTGCCGTGGGCCGGGATCATGAACTTGCAGTTATCGAGGAGAAATTGAGACCAAAAGGTTTGTATGCACACCTTGTGGTCAACGTGGTTGTAGATGGCATAGGCCTGGGCGGAGCCCGCCGCCAACAGGGCTGCGGCGCAAAGCATAACGATCATCAGGATTTTCATGGTTTTTGCTCCCTTGACTCTGTCTTTGAGTAATCCGGGGTTATGTCCACGGTCTTTATGTGCTTGTCGCTGTGAGTGTAGATTTTGACCCTTTTGTTGTAGATGCGGGCATAACCGCCCTTGGGTATGCTGAACTTGCCGCTGTGGTATTCGTTACTTTTAGTTTCGTAGAAGGCATATACGTTGTTCAGGCCCGCACCGTGCTCGCCGTTGTGGGTGCTGTGCGGGTCGACGCTCACATAGCAGCTAATTTGGTACCACCTCTTTAGGCAGAAGTGATGGCTGGTGTGGTTGTAAATTGCATAGGCTTGGGCGGAGCTTGCCGTGAGCAACGCGGCCAGGCACAGCAACGCGATGACTAAGGATTTCATGGACTTCCTCTCTCGGGATTTTTGGTTAACTGTCGCGCTGTATGGACACGGTCTTTTGGTGCTTGTCGTGGTGATCATAGACTTTCAGCTCTCGGTCGTAGACCCTGATGTAGCCACCCTTGGGAATGCTGAACTCGTCACTCCGGTAGTCGTTCCCCTTGGCGCGGAAAGAAGCCCATACCCGCTTCAGCCCGGCCCCATGCTCGCCGTTTAGGGTGCTGTGCGGGCCGACCTTCATGTCGCAGCCACTCATGGAGTACCAGTGGGCTATGCAAACCTTGTAAGAGGTGTGGTTGTAGATGGCATAGGCCTGCGCGGAACCCGCCATCAGCAGTGCCCCGGCGATAAAAATCGCTATTAATAAAGTTTTCATGGCCTCTCCCGGCTAATGGTTGCGGACCGTGCCGGCCCTAGGGCTTCTTTTTGCCCCTGCCCGGCCCCCAACAGTCGCAGTCGTACACATCGTGCTCGGCCACGTGCTTACCGTTGTGCTTGTAGACCTTGACCACTTCGTTGTACACGCGGGCGTAGCCGCCGTCCGGTATGTCGAATACCGCGACGCACCGACAGGTGCCGGAGCTATGCCAGATCATGCCCTGGTTCTTCATGCCGGAGCCGTGGGAACCATTGTGCTTGCCGTGCGGGGGAATGGTGAACTTGCAGGCGGCGAAAAAGGCACTGGCCGCGCTGGCCACGCAGATCTCGTGATCCACGTGGTTGTAGATGGCATAGGCCTGGGCCGTGCCCGCCGTCAGCAGGACGGCCAGGCACGCCGCGACAATCAGTAGTCTGTTCATGGTGCTGCCCTCCTTGGCAACTATGGGTGGCCGCTGGACTTAATTTCTGGTGTAAGGAAACGGCCAGCCGCCTTTGCGGTCATACTTGGTGGTGCTTTTGCTTTTGACGCGCTCGCCGTCGTGTTTATAAACTTCCGCCCTACCCTCCGCAGTGGTACTTTTCGACGCCTCTGGTCTCGATGTGCTTGCCGTCGTGTTTATAGACTTTCACCTTGTCCTCGTAAATGCGGGCGTAGCCGCCATGGGGTATGTCGAAGCTGTCCCGGTTACTATGGCATGTATCATGCGCATCCCAAAACACGTGTACATGGCTGAGGCTGTCGCCATGCCCGCCGTTATGCTTGTCGTGGGCCGGTATCGTGAATTTGCATCCCTTGAAAGTAAATGGGGTCCAACGAGTAGACACGCACACCTCGTGGCCCACGTGGTTGTAGATGGCATAGGCTTGCGCCAGGCCGGCGGGCAGCAGGAGTGAAATCGCCAACAAGGCGATGGCCAACTTTTTCATGGGTTTCCCTTCTCTGCTTTTGCGATGTGAGGCAAAGACCTAGTAGCCGGTGGCGGCCGGCGCGGCCCCCGCCCGGCAACCGTTGCTATAAAAGGTGGTAGTATGAGGGGCATTCCGTGCGGTGGATCCCCTTGGATCGTAGATGCTTGTTGTGGTGGTTGTAGATTTTCACCTCATGCTTGTAGATCCTGATGAACCCCCCCTTGGGAATGTCGAATCTGCCGCTTCCCATGCAAAGGCCGCCGCTGGTGTTCCAAAACACGGCGGCGTCCCGCAGGCCCGAGCCGTGCTCCCCGTTGTGGTGGTCGTGGCTGCCCACATAGAAATTGCAGCCCCCTGCCCCGATGGCGACACAGACCTCGTGGTCCACATGGTTGTAGATGGCGTAGGCATGGGCCGGCATTGCCGCGCCCAGGCAGATCAGCCCGGCTATCAAAAAGGCCACCCCAAAGACTGTCTTGCTTTTCATATCCCTCTCCAAGTCTCATCAGCCGCCCACCCCGGAGTTGGCGGCGATCAAAATCCGATTAATACGTGCAGCCATGGTCCACCCGTGCCGCCTGCCTAGTCTCTGACTATGGTGGTGGAGCACTCCTCGCGTAGCGCGCTGTCCTTGTGCTTACTCTTTACGGTGACTTTCTTGCCGTCCTGGTAAACCGTCACCCAGCCGTGGGCGCCCACCTTCACCACGCAGACCCCATCGCCGATCTCGCCCCGGTTAGCCGCGTCCATAACCCTGACCGCGACCACGCCGGGCTTGCCCGGCAGGCATTTGTGATAGGTGGGATGTATGGTCCAGTTGTTGGAGCAGCCGGGCCCGCAGTCGAAAACCACGTAAATGGGCGAATGGGCCCTGTTGTAAACGCACGCCGCCAGGCCCGCCCGGGGCCGGAGGCAGGCCGCCAGGACAAGAGCCAATATGGCGACAAGCAACTGTTTCATGATCACCCTTGGTTTCGGCGCGCTCATAGCCGTGTCTGGAAACCTTCCCCCTACCATGTGCAGTCATATTTGGTGATGCCTCTAGTTTCGACGTGATCGCCGTTGCGTTTATAGACCTTCACCTCGTCATCGTGGATGCGGGCGTAGCCGCCACGGGGGATGGTGAAGGGGGCCCGGTTGCCGCGGCATAATTGGTAACGCATTACGATCATCAGAGTTTTCATGGGTAATCTTCCCCGGCTCTGTTTAGTAGTTGTCCATTTCTATGGGCACGGTATTTTCGTGCTTGCCGTGGTGATTGTAGATCTTGATTTTTTTGTCGTAGATGCGAGCATAGCCGCTCTTGGGAATGCTGAACTCGTCGCTTTTATAGAGGTTCCCCTTGGAGTGGTAGGAGGCCCACACGCTCTTCAAGCCCGCGCCGTGCTCGCCGTTATGGGTGCTGTGCGGGTCAACGCTTACATGGCAGTTGCCGGTGTCGTACCACTTGGTAATGCAGATGTTATGGCTGGTGTGGTTGTAGATGGCATAGGCCTGGGCGAAACCAGGAACTAATAAGGCCGCGGCGCAAAGCATAATGATCATCAGAGTTTTCATGGGTTTTCCTTCACCGGCTGTGTTTATTAGTCCTCTTTATCTATGCGCACGGTATTTTTGTGCTTGCCATGGTGAGTGTAGATTTTGATCTCTCTGTCGTAGATGCGGGCATAACCGCCCTTGGGTATGCTGAACTTGTCGCTTTCGTAATCGTGTTTCTTGGTTCCGTAGTAGGCGTAAACGCTGCTCAGGCCCGCGCCGTGCTCACCGTTGTGGGTGCTGTGCGGGTCAACGTACACGTGGCATTCGCCGGGGTAGTCGTACCACTTCTTTAGGCAGATGTAATAGTTGGTGTGGTTGTAGATGGCATAGGCTTGCGCGGAGCCCGCCGTCAGCAGGGCCGCGGCGCAGAGCATAACGATCATAAGAGTTTTCATGGTTCTTGCTCCCCCGGGTTTTTAGTAGTTGTCCAACTCTATGGGCACGGTCTTTTTGTGCTTGTTGTGGTGATTGTAGATCTTGACCTCTTTGTCGTAGATGCGGGCATAACCGCTCTTGGGAATGCTGAACTCGTCGCTTTCATAGCGGTTTCCCTTGGAGTGATATTCGGCCCACACCCTGCTCAGGCCCGCGCCGTGCTCTCCGTTGTGGGTGCTGTGCGGGCCAACGCGCACATGGCAGTTGCCGGTGTCGTACCACTTGAGTATGCAGATGTGATGGCTGGTGTGGTTGTAGATGGCATAGGCTTGCGCCACGCCGGCAGGCAGCAGCAGCGCAATCGCCAACAGGGCTATAGATAACTTTTTCATTGGTCTCTCCTCTCCGGACTGCGGCGCGGGGTGATAATTATTAGCTTTTGCAAGGTAGTTACCCTTGAAAAGTTTAGTTGTCCCCGCTGGAATTTTTCCTGTCCTCCGAGGGTCCGCAATATCCCCTGCCGATGCTTTTAGTATCCACATGCTTGCCGTCGTGCTTGTAGACCTTGACCTCATGGGGGTAGATGCGGGCGTAGCCACCCTTGGGTATGCTGAATCTTTCACCGTTGCTCATGCACACAAAGCGGTGCGGATACCACATCACAAGAACATGACTGAGGCTGTCGCCATGCCCGCCGTTGTGCTTGCCGTGGGCCGGTATCGTGAATTTGCAGTCTTTAAAAGAAAAAGCGGACCCAAGAGTACCCACGCATACCTCGTAGTCCACGTGGTTGTAGATGGCATAGGCCTGGGCCATGCCGGCGGGCAGCAGCAGGGCAATCGCCAACAGGGCGATGGATAACTTTTTCATCAGCTTCCTCTCTCTGGTGGTCAAGCATGTAACCCGTTTCCGGGTCGCCTACTTTTGCTTGGCTCCATAGGGACCGGCGTTGGGGCATGCGCAGTCGTGGGGGGTCTTGTGGTGGAAGCGATCGCCGTTGTGCTTGTAGATCTTTACTTTGCCTTCGTAGATGCGGGCGTAGCCGCCATCGGGAATGTCAAAGTAGCCATCGGTGCCCCGGCAAGCCTCTCCATGCGCCCACACCACCCTCATCTTGTGCAGCCCGGCCCCGTGCTCGCCGTTCAACTTGCCGTTGGCAGGGATCTGGTTACGGCAACCGCCTAATTCCATCGCGCTGCGGTCCTGCAGGCACACCACTTTGCCCACGTGGTTGTAGATGGCCCAGGCCCTAGCCATGCCGGCGGGCAGCAGGAGTGCGATCGCCAACAGGGCAATGGATAACTTTTTCATTGGTCTCTCCTCTCCGGATTGCGGCGTGGCGCTAGTAGTCTTTTCAGGGCATTTGCCCTTTGAAAGTTTGGTTGTCGCCGCTGGAATTTTTATTCGCAATTCGCCTTTTTTAGTTTTCTGGTTTCCGCACGGCGCCCGTTGCGTATTTCTCCTTTCTTATGCTTCTGGTTTCCACAATGTCGCCGTTGTGCTTATAAACCTTCACCTCGCCATCATAGATACGGGCGTAGCCGCCATGGGGAATGGTGAAGCTGTCCGGGTTGTGCTTCCAATGGTCATGGCCCAGGTCCCAACTCACGGTTACATGGCTGAGGTTATCGCCATGCCCGCCGTTGTGCGTGCTATGAGGCGGGATCGTGAACTTGCAATCCGGCATCACATATTCACTCCAATAGGTTTGCACGCACACATGGTGGCCCACGTGGTTGTAGATGGCATAGGCCTGGGCCACGCCCGCCGCGCCCAAGCAAATCAACAGGGCCAGGGCAAGAATTAATAGCTTGCTGGAAACGATCTTCATGATTCTCTCCACGTTGCGGGGGCAGGCTCGGTTTAAAGCAATTTGCCGATTGATTGTCAGTCTCACTTTCCCGTGTCTCAAAGTGATCTACGGTTATCTATTGCCATTGACGCCAAGGAAATCAATGGACCGCGGGCGGGCATCCGGCGAACGGACGCAATAATCAGGCGGGCGGCGCCAAGAGGCGTCGCCCGGGCAAGCTAAGGATGGATTTTCGCGGAAAGCCGAAGTGCGATCAGTCCGCCAAGGAAGAGAGACGTTTGCGAATCTGGGGGGTGAGACGGCGGCTGGCGACGCAAGATTCGGCCACGCCTCTCAGGCACAGCTTGAGCCGGTTGCCCGGAAGGGATTCAAAGGCCTCGACCTGTTCTAGGTTCACGATCATCCCCCGGTGGATGCGCACGAACTGATCAGGGGGAAGCAACTCCTCCCATTGACGCAGGCTGCGCCAAACCGTGCCGGAGCCGCCGTCCGCGGACCGCAATAAGGTGAAATCGCCGTTCGCTTCGATGAGACACACATGCTTCAGGTCCAGCCAACGGCGCTGCTTGCCGTCCTGGACCAGGATTACGTCGTCCTCGTGCAACCCTTCCGAGGAAGCTGACGGCGCCCGCTGCCCCTGCCTCTCGCCGAGCCGGCGGATGCTTTCGGCCAAACGGTCCTTGGTGACCGGCTTGAGCAGATAGTCCAGTGCGTTGACCTCAAAAGCCCGGATAGCGTATTCGTTGAAAGCGGTGACGAAAACCACTGCTGTCTCATTGTCCAGCTTGGGCACCAGTTCGAAGCCGCTTTCACCGCACAATTCAATGTCCAGGAAGACCACCCCGGCCCGGGTTTCTTTGATCAATCGCTCCGCCTGGTCCACCGAATCGGCCTCGCCGCAAAGCTCGATCTCGGGGAAATCCGCCAGCATGCGCTTTAGAGCCTGCCTGGCCATGGGCTCGTCATCCACTATGATCACGCGCAGATCAGGCATTTGGGTTTTCCGGCCGCGCGGGGAAAACGATACGGGCGATCACCCAGCCGTCTTCTTCCCTGATGTCAAAAGCGGCGTCCGAGCCATAGTGATGGGCCAGGCAGCGCTGCACGTATTCCAAACCCAATTGGGTGCCGGGCCCATGCCCGGCTTGGTCGGGCTCGAACCAGTGGCCGGTGTTGGCCACGATGAACAGGCATTTGTCACCCTCAAGGTGCGCGCTGATTTGAATCTTCAATGGCCTGGCGCCGGATCGCCGGCCGTATTTGACCGCGTTTTCCACGATCGGCTGGCCCAGGAAAACCGGTATGAAAACCTGCTCGGCAGCCGCATCTACCCGTATGGCCGTCTCCATTTGATCCCCAAACCGGATTTCCTGTATTTGGAGATAATTTGCAATACGGTCGAACTCATCAGAGACCGTGGTCAATAGTTCGGAACGATGGGTAAGGCTGGAGTGGTAGAAACCCGCCAGGGCCTCGATCATTTCCACCCCGCCGTCGGGGTCGGTCAGGACCATTTCCCGTATGGAGTTTAAGGTGTTGAATAAAAAATGGGGGTTCACTTGATAGCGAAGCATCTCGAGCTTGGTCCGGAGTAATAGATCTTCCGCCTCGCGGGTGCGCCTCGCCTTTGCCTCCGCTTCCCTGAGTTCGGTTACGTCTTCCACGCTGCCGTGAATAACGTTTATCCCCCCCTGGTCATCCAGTTCCGCGCGGGCGTGCAGGAGCGCCTGTAGCCGGGCTCCGTCCATGCGGACCATTTCGCATTCAAAGCCGCTCACCTCGCCTTCGCTGCGGAGCCGGTCCAGCAATTGCCCCCGCATGTCTCGCTCAACATAAAAATCAAGCGAGCTTCTTCCGACCAGATCGTCGGCGTTGGCGGCACGCAACATCTCCGCCAGCCTGGGGTTGGCCGCCAGCATGATGCCATCCCTGTTGGTCTGAAATATGCCCTCCACCGAGTTCTCAAATATGCCGCGGTATTTGCGCTCGGCCTCCGCTATATCGTGAAAGTTCTCTTCCAGCCGAACGGCCATCTCGTTTAGGTCCCGGGCCAAGTCGCCCACCTCGTCACGCGGGCCCGGCGGCAAGCGCCTCTCCAGGCGGCCCCGGCATATATCCCCGGAGAACTCGCGGCAACGTTCTATTCTCTTGACCACCGGGGCGGTGAGTAGAAATACGGACACAATCAGCAGAGCGATGGTGAGGGCCACCACAATCAGCGTGATCTTACCCAGGAACCTAACCGGTGCGAGGATGATGGCCATGGGCTGCGAGACCACGATCGACCATCGGGGAGCCCTCAGTTGGGCGAAAGCGACAAGGTGTTCCCCTTCGGAGTCGCGGTAGCGAAAGATGCTTTCGCTCCTCTTTTCAAAGGCTGCCCGCAGTTCCTTGGGAGGAGGCGAATAATTCATCCAATTGGCCGGGGCTCGAATCTTGAGGGACTTGGGCGAGCTCGAGGGCAGAGAGGGGTCGAGAAAATATACCTTTTCTTTTGGCGCAACGGTGTGAAGCGCCAGCACTTCCTGGCCGAAGCGGCCCAAATCCACGCCGGCCCGCAGGATCGCCACCACCTTTCCCAAGTGACGGACCGGGGCGGTCAGCGTAACCACGGGACGGTCGTCGGCCACGCCCACCACGGTGCGGCCTATGTTGGCGGTCCCGGCATAACCCGCCACCGCGCTGGGCCGCTTGCTGACGACCTTGGGGCAGTGGGGGTGGAACAAGCGGCGAGGGTCGTCGCTGGCAATGCACTCACCTTTTTTATCGATCAGATATATGCTGGAATACGGCTCCCGAGTCACCACGGCGGAGAAGTATTTGTCAAATGCGGCCCGCGTCTTGGGGTCCTTGTAATGCAGGACGGTATTGCTGACCAAGGGCATGGCGGCCCAATATTCGAACTTGCGCAGCTCGGTGTCGAACCGGAGCTGAATTGCTTCCGCCAAAAGAACCGCGGTGCCCGCCAGCCGCTGCTTGGCCCTTTGTTCCAATCTTTCGGATGCGAACAAATACACCAGGGACGAGGATGTCAGCGCCACGGCGATGACGATAGAGGTGAGTAGCAATATTAATTTGGTTCTGAGGCTCATCTACCCCCCGATCGACATGCTCTTTTGGATAACGCGAGTCGGGGGGGCGTGGCGAGCATGTAAAGCAGTCGTGGCGAGCATGTAAAGCAATGCTTGCTAAACTAACTTGCTTTTCATGGGCGGGTCAATATGCAGTCCTCCTATTTCAGATATGAGAACGACATCCTTACCCACGGCAGCTCCCATATTACAAAACAGAGCGCCTTTGCCTCCGGTTTTTCGCAGGTGCTTTCCGGCGGGCATCATATCGTTCAAAAACGACTGGCGGCGGCCGGAGACACCGGGAAATTGATAGGTTGCTCTACGCCGCTCCACCAAATCATCAAGTGGCATTCCTGCCATAAATCAAACCTGCTCGTTGGAAGTAGATTGCGGAAGGAGGTCAGATTGACTTAGCACTTGGCGATAGTCCACCATCTAACTAGACAAAGACTCCTCACCCTGATCCTTCCCCCCCGCACGCCGAGTCTGCCCCACGCGAGCGGGCCCCGGCCCGCCTACAATGCCGCACACTCTTGTCACGAAAGGAGTGTCTCATGCAGGCAGCCTTGAGCCCCAGGCCGTCCAAGCAGCTCTATTCCCTCCTCGTATCCACAGCCGACACATTCAACCAGCGCCCCGATCTGCAAAGCGAGATGAAAGGCACCCAGGGATGGATCAACGCCACGGTGGGCTTTCGCGCCGCTGACGGCAGCATGGGCGCGGCGGTGCGGATCAAGGACGGCGTCATAACCGCCCTGGATCACGTCCCCGCCGACGTGGACGCCTGCCTGGTGTTCCGCGGCGCGGCCGATTTCAGCGCTTTTCAGGAGGCCAGCAAGGACGAGGCCTCCCAGATGATCCTCAAGGGCCGCATCTGGATCGAAGGAACCATCGCCTACTACAACTACGCCGAGTACCTGGTGAACCTGTTGTTCCTGGACCAGGCCAAGGCAGCCACCGAACAGGCCATGCACGAGCACAAGCTTGAGAGCCTGCGCATCGCCGAGGGGGCCGACACCAGCGGCCGCGACGAGAAGGCCCGCCGCAAGGTGGAGCGGCTTCGGGGGCAGAGGGTGGACCCCGGGGTGAAGTGGCTGGAGGACCCCTATCTCTCCGAGCTGGGCCTGGAGGACTTGCCCCGTCTGGAGCGTTTCCGGCGGGAATTGTTCACCACCAAGGCCCAGGTGAGCTGCGAGCACGGCAAACTGCTTACCGATTTTTTCTTGGCCAACGGCTATGAGACCATGCCCGACGGCACCCCCTGGGAGCCCAACCTGCGCAAGGCCAAGAGCTTTTATCACCTGATGGCCAACCGCCAGGCGCTTGTCCGCGAGGGCGACCTGCTGGCCGGCACCTACACTCCCTATCCAATCTTCGGCCTGGTCAACCAGCCCTACACCTTCGGCTGGCAGGTGTGGGGCGAGCTCAGGACCCTGGGCTTCAGGGAGCTGGACTCCTACAAGATCGACGAGGAGACCATCGAGACCCTGCACAAGCACGTGATGCCCTTCTACGCCACGCGCAACATCCAGCATCTGTGGAAGGCCGAGTTCAACAACCCCCTGGCGGCCCAGATACACGAGCGCTACTTCGCGGTGTTCTACTACAAGACCGTGTCCCACAGCCAGACCACGCCGGGGCACATCAAGGTGCTCACCCAGGGCCTGGACGGCATCCGCCGGCGCATCGCCGAGGAGTTGGCCCGCGACACCCGGGCCGACCAGGAGAAGAAGGACACCCTGGAGGCCATGCGCATCAGCCTGGACGCGGTATCGGCCTACACTCAAAACCTGGCCTCCCAGGCGAAAGCAAAGGCCGAGGCGGAGAGCGACGCGTCCCGCCGCGCGGAGCTGGAGGAAATGCACCGCATTCTGTGCAAGGTGCCCGACCAACCGGCCGAGACGCTTTACGAGGCGGTGCAGGCCATGTGGATCGTGCATCTGTCCCTGGGTCTGGAGAGCAGTGACGACGGGCCCCACCTGGGCCGCCTGGACGGCATCCTGCAACCATACTTCGAGGCGGACCTGGCCAAGCTGGACAGCGAACCGGAGCGCCGTGCCTACATCAAGTGGGCGGTGGAGCTGATCGGCTGTTTGTATCTGCGCCTGTCCAGCCACTACAACATCACCATGGAGATCACCTCCTGGATGAACTCGGGCGGCCCGCCCAGCACCACCATCAACCTGGGCGGAGTCACTCCCACCGGCGGCGACGCGGTCAACGACATGACCTATGTGATCCTCAAGGTCACCGAGCTGCTCAGCCTGAACGACCCCAATATGCACGCCCGCTACATGCCCGGGGTCAATAGCGAGACCTACTTGAAGCGGGTATGCGAGGTGAACTACATCACCGGGGCCACCCCCTGCATCCACAACGACGCGGCGGTGATCGCCGCCCTGAGCGGGGTGAACCCGGAGTGGCCCCAGGAGGACATCCGCGAGTGGACCGCGGTGGGCTGCGTGGAGCCCTGTCTGGCGGGCATGCACTTTCCTTCCACCGGCAGCATCGAGCTGAATCTCATGGCGCCTTTGGAGATGGCCCTGAACAACGGGGTCCATCCCCTGCTGGACTGGGCCCTGGGGCCCGAGACCGGCAAGGTGGAGGATGGCGACTTCGAGACCTTCGAGGACTTCATGGATGCCTTCACTCAGCAATACCATTTCCTGTGCGGGGTCAGCGTGGAGGGCAACAATCAGCTGGGTCACATCCACCAGCAGCACATGCCCTCGCCGCTGATCTCGGCCATAGTGGACGACTGCATCACCAACGGCCGGGGGATCACCCGGGGCGGGTCCCGTTACAACACCAGCGGGGTCACCTCCATCGGCATGGCTGATGTGGCCGACTCCTTGAGCGCCATCAAGAAGGCGGTCTACGACGAGAAGAAGGTCAGCTTCAAGGAACTCAAGGAGGCGCTCCAGTACAACTTCGAGGGCTACAAGAGTCTCCGGGCCTGGATTCAGAACCAGGTGCCCAAGTTCGGCTCCAACGACCCCGAGGCGCTGGCCATGGCTCAGCGGGTCACCGCCATGGTGGCCGATTTTGCCCACGGTCAGCAGAACTACCGGGGCGGCCATTACACCTCGGGCTGGTGGTCCATGAACTACCACGCCATCTACGGCCGGGTGTCGGGGGCCTCGCCCTCGGGCCGCCTGGCCGGCGAGGCCTTCACCCCCGGCCTCACCCCCCAGGCCTCGGCCTCCAAGAACCTGCTGGACAACCTGCTGGACGTGGCCAAGCTGGACCCCACCACCATGGACAACAACATCGCCTTCAACGTGCGCGTGGTGCCCTCGGCCAAGGACACTCACGAACAGACCATCACCCGCATGAGCGACACCATCCGGGCCTACTTCGACCAGGGAGGCATGCAGGTGCAGTTCATCATGATCAACACGGACACCTTGCGCGACGCCATGGCCCACCCGGAGTACTACCCCGACCTGCTGGTGCGCATCTCGGGCTACTGCGGCTACTTCACCAAGCTGCACCGCGACCTTCAGTTGGAGATCATCCGGAGGAACGAGTATGGCCTCTGAGGCGCGCAGCGGCCGTCCATTGATCATCGACATCAAGGGCAACTCCCTGGACGACGGGCCGGGCACCCGCTCGGTGGTGTTCATGAAGGGCTGCCCGCTTAACTGCGTGTGGTGCCAGAATCCCGAGAGCAAGAAGATCGCCCCGGAGCTGTGGTTCGAAAAGGACAAATGCGTGGCCAGCGGGGAGTGCGTGCCCGCCTGCCCCGATGGGGCCTTGGCCCTGGGAGACTCCCTGAGCATCGACCGGGACAAGTGCACCCTGTGTTTCGACTGCGTGGAGGCCTGCCCCTCCACCGCCCTGAAACGGGTGGGTCAGGACATGAGCGTGACACAGGTAGTCGCCAAGATCGTGCCTTACAAGCCCTTCTTCGACACCACCGGCGGCGGGGTCACCCTGTCCGGTGGCGAGCCCACCCTGTTCATGGATTTCACCTCCCGGCTGCTGCAAGCGCTCAAGGCCGAGGGCATCCACACCTTGGTGGAGACCGCCGGCCTGTTCGACTTCGACGATTTCGCCGCGCTTGTGTTGCCCCACAGCGACATGATCTTCATGGACATGAAGATCATCGACCCCGTGTTGCACAAGCGCTGGTGCGGGGTGGACAACGGGCGCATAAAGGAGAACTTCTCGCGCCTGCACCGGATGGCTCGGGAGGGAGGCGCTTTCAGCATCAAACCCCGCACCCCGCTGATTCCGGGGGTGACCGACACTGACGAGATGATGGCCGCCCTTGCCGAGTTCTACCTGGAGCACGGGGTCACCCTGGCCGCCCTGGAGAAAAACAACCCCATCTGGTTCGACAAGAGCGAGAAGGTGGGGGTGAACCCGGACTTCGCGGCCGATGACCCGGCCCGGAGCTTTTACGACAATGAGCGCTACGCCCGCATCAAGCGATACTTCGAGCAGCGGGGCATAACCATTTTGGAGTCTTGAGCGGACGCGCCCGGGCGGGCCGGCGGGACCTTGGCAAAGGAGAGGCACATGAAGCGGTTGTTGCAAGCAGCCTTGTTGTGGTTGGCGGTTGTCCTGACAGCCCCTAGCGCCCTGGCCGGAGGCCTTGGTGGAGTGTGGACCCTGGACATCAGCCAGTACAAGAACACCTGCGGCGACAAGCCCACCGCGGCCAAGCAGCTGACCCTTACCCAAAAGGGCCGGGAGCTCACAGCGGCCATCGGGGTCTTGGGCGAGGACGGAAAGACCTACACCGGCACCTTCCACGGCCGCCTGGAGAACGACTCGCCCCCGGCCAAGGCCTCGCTTTATGGCAAGTTCGAAGTGGGCGGCTTCACTACCGAGGAGACGATCCAGATTCATTTCCTCAACGCCAAGAGCTATACGGGAGCCTCACAGTGGAAGACCCAATCCGTGGACAAGAAAATCACTTGCCTTGGCACTCAGAAAATTAAGGGAAGCAAAAAATAGACGGTAAGGCGGCAAAGCTCCGGGATTCGTCAGGGTCGGGAGCCGCGCAACAATGCGTAACAGAAAAGTATGAATTGAACCGCACCGTTTATACTAGTATACTAAATTGTCATTTTTGGTAATTGTTATTACGTGTTAGACACCTTAGCGCCTAGAGGGCGCATGGGGCCTAGGGCGATTAATCAGCCCGAGTTGCCGGCGACAGGGAAAGGTCCTGCCGGTTGGAACAACTGAAAAGCCAACTCAAGGACAGGCCTGCCCATGGTTTCGGTTCTTACAGTACATTCTTGCCCTCCGGCCCCGATAAGGGGTAAAAATTCTCTTACAACAAATCCCCACGCCTTGGAGGGGAAACTAATTGCTCGGCCGCTATACCTGAAAAAGGCCATGCATCTCAGTTGGAACTCTAGGTAGTGAACATGGCGGAACCCGAGAGCACTCAGTCCTTCCCAGAGGCGGCTTCATCCGCCGCCTCCGTCCCATCGGACGCGCGCCAAAGCTTCGTCAGCTTTCGCCTGGACCAAAAGCTGTTCGCCCTTCCCCTGGACCGGGTGGAGCGGGCCTTGCGCATGGTGGCGCCGGTGCGCCTTCCCGAGGCCCCGCCTTGGATCGCCGGGGTGATCAACCTGCACGGCCAGGCGCTGCCCGTCCTGGACCTGGGCCAGATATTCGGCCGCCTCCCTCGCCAGCCCCATCCTGACCAGCGGCTCCTGGTGGTCGCCCAGCGGCCCCGCAGGGTGGCCTTGCAGGTGGACGCGGTGGAGAGCGTGGTCAAGGCCTCGCCCGGAGAGATCGTGCCGCCCACGGGCCATTTGGCCGAGTCGCGGGTGCTGGCGGGCATTTTCGAGCACGGCGAGGAACTGGTCCTGCTGTTGGACCCGGAGCGCTTGGCTCCCGCCGATTGGCGGGACCGGGAAGACTTGTGGGCAGAGCTGGAAGAGCAGGGCGCTCGTCTGATGCCGGCGGCCGATGAGTAGCCTCGCCGTGGATAGCGCCCTGAGCGCGGGGGAGTTCTCCCTGTTCCACGACCTGGTGTTGCGGCGCACGGGTATGCATTTTTCCTCCCACCGCCAGGAAGAGATGATCCGCCATCTGCGCCTGGTGGCCGAAGAAGAAGGCCTGGAAGACCTCACCCGGCTGTACCGGGAGATGGATCGCTCCCGCACCGACAGCCCCCTGTGGGACAGGGTGATCAGCGGCCTGACCGTGGGCGAGACCTATTTCATGCGCGACAGCGCCCAGTTCGCGGCCATGCGCCAGCACATCCTGCCCGAGATCATCCGCCGCCGCCGGGGGGAGCGCCGCCTGCGCATATGGAGCGCGGGCTGCGCCTCGGGCGAGGAACCCTACTCCCTGGCCATGCTGCTCAGTGAACTGATCCCGGACTGGGAACGCTGGTCGGTGCTCATCCTGGGCACCGACATCAACAAGCAGTCCCTGGCCCGCGCCCGCAAGGGGCATTACAAGAAGTGGTCCTTCCGCCAGTGCGGCCCCGAGGTGATGGGCCGCTACTTCACCCCCCAGGGCCAGCTCTTTCAGATCAAACCGGAGCTGGCCCGCCGGGTTTCCTTCGCCTACCTCAATCTGGCCGAGGACACCTATCCTTCCCTGATGACCAACACCTGCGCCATGGACCTCATCCTGTGCCGCAACGTGGCCATCTACCTGCCCGAGGATCAGGTGCACCAGATCGTGAACCGCTTCGCGGGGTGCCTGGCCCAAGAGGGATGGCTCATGGTGGCCGCCACCGAGACCGATCCGCGGGGATTCCCCGGCTTCGCCACCCGCGCCTTGGGCTCGGTGACCGCCTACCAACTGCCGGCCCCGGGCCAGCCCACCCGCGCGGAGGCCGCGCCTCCGGCCGGGTGCGAAGCGCCTCCCGCCCCCCGGGCGGTGTACCAGGCCCCCAAGCCCCGGCCGGCCGCGCCTCCGCTGCGGTCCCGGCCTCCTTTGCACGCGGGCCCGGAGCTTCTCTCCCAGGCCCGCCGCTTGCTGGAGCAAGACCAGCTCCAGTCCGCCCGCTGCCTGTTGGAGCAGGCCAAGGGCCAGCGCCGCTCCGCCGCCGGGCTTTGGCTAAAAGGGGCCCGCCGCTTGGCCAACCTGGGCCGCCTGGCCGAGGCCCGGCACTGGTGCGGCCAGGCCTTGCAGGCCGATCCCTTGCTGGCCGAGGCCCATCACTGCCGGGCGCTGATCGCCCTGGAGGAGGGCGAGACGGAGCTGGCCGGGGACCATCTGCGCAAGGTCCTGTACTTGGAGCCCAACCACTTGGCGGCCCATTTTTCCCTGGCCACCCTGTATCGCAGGATGGGCCGTAATCAAAAGGCCCTGCTGCACGGCCGCCAGGCCATCCGCCTGGCCTCCAGCCTGCCCCCGGACCAGAAGGTGCCCGAGGCCGACGGTTTGGCCGCGGGGCGAATCGTGACCATGTTGCAGGTCCTGCTGGACGCGGCCTGAGCCGGATAAGGAGACGAGCCACCCATGACCTCGAACAGCAAGGCCAAGACCGGCGTCAGCCAGCAGCAGGTGCTGGAACAGCGGGCCCGCGAGCTGGCTCGCCGCATCGGACGCCAGCGGGAAGAGGTCAAGGACCTGGCCATGATCACCTTCGGCCTGGGCCGGGAGCGCTATGGGGTGGAGCTGTCCCACCTCAGGGAGGTGCAGCCGCTCAGGGGGCTCAACTGGTCGCCGGTGCCCTGCACCCCGCCCTTCATCCTGGGAGTGGTCAACCTGCGGGGCCGGCTCTACTCGGTGATGGATTTGGCCCGCTTTTTCGGGGCCGGGGCCTCCGGGTTGCCGGAGCAGGCTCATGTCTTGCTGGTCAGCGGAGGGCGCCTGCCCGACGGCGAGCCCATGGAGCTGGGCCTGCTCTCCGACGACCTGCCCCGCATAAGCCGCCTGTCCCGCGAGGCGTTGCAGGACCCCGAGCACACGGCCTCCCCCCAAGCGCGCAAGTATTTCCAGGGTGTAACCAGCGAAATGGTCACCCTTTTGGATATAGAAAGTTTGCTTTCCGACCCGGCCATCGTCGTCGGCTAGGCACTCGCC
The DNA here is from genome assembly GCA_020444545.1 of Desulfarculaceae bacterium. Taxonomy (NCBI): domain Bacteria; kingdom Pseudomonadati; phylum Thermodesulfobacteriota; class Desulfarculia; order Desulfarculales; family Desulfarculaceae; species Desulfarculaceae bacterium. The sequence goes on from JAHLKT010000004.1 coordinate 582,083, forward strand.
CGGAGCACACGCCAAGAGTTGGAGAAAAGCCATGCCCCCCATGCAGCCACAAAAGCAGACCTCCCCCGGCCCCGCGCCGCACGGCCTGGCCAAAAAAGGCCGGCGCAGTTTGGGCAAGACGCTGATGGCCCTGGTGCTGGCGGTATCCCTTCTGCCCCTGGCCGTGGTGGCGGCGGTGAACTGGGGGGCCATGCAACAGCAGTCGAAAACCATGGAGACGGGAGTCGCCCGCCTGACCCAGGAGATGAAATCTCTCGCGGGCAAAGAGGTGGCCAACCTGGCCTACGTGACCATCTACAACATCGACGACTATCTTAGGGTGCACCTGCTCGACGCGGTGTGGATCGCGCACAGCCCCCAGGTCACCGAGGCGGCCAAGGCCGCCGCCCTGAAGGCCAAGGTCATGGGTTTGGACGAAATGGGCGAGGCCGAGGCTGAAAAGCGCATGAAAAAGGAGCGCGCCCTCACCAACAACCCCGAGCTGGTGGCCTTCCTAAAGGCCATGAGGCAGCGCCTGCCCGCCTTCAAGGAGATTTTCTTCACCGATAAAAACGGCTTCAACGTGGCCTACACCAACCCGACCAGCGATTTCGTGCAAGCGGGGGAAAAGTGGTGGGAAGAGGCCATGAAGGCGGGCCTATACCTCAGCGACATAACCTACGACGCCTCGGCCAAAGTCTACGCCATGGAAGTGGCGGTCCGCATCGACGGAAGCAATGGCGAGGCCCTGGGCGTCCTCAAGGCGGTGCTGGATATACGCAAGGTGCGCGAGCGCATCATGGAAGCGGCCAAAAGCCTGCCCCAGGCTGAAGTGCTTTTGTTCACCGGTTCGGGCCGTCTAATCGCAGACTCGGACAAGGTGCGCAAAGGCGACATCGTGCGGGACATGGATATCAACCTGCTGCGGAATAAGTGGCTCCCGGCATCAAAGGCAGTGGCGCTGGCCCCGGGTCAGACCGGCTACGTCCTGGACCAGAAAACCCAGGAAGGCAAGCCCGCGGTGGTGGGCTTCGCCGCCTGCCAGGGCAAGGAGTTCTTCGGGGTGGAGGGGATGCCCCAGCTCCGTTGGTACGTGGCGGTCAATCTCTCCGAGAGCTATGCCCTCAAGCCGCTGGCCGTGCTCAACAGCGAAGTCAGCCTCCTCAGCAACCTGGCCCAGCGCAACCTGTGGCTGTTTTTCGCCATCTGCCTGGCGGCTGCGCTGGGGGCCGCGTTGGCGGGCCTCTATTTCTCCCGGCGCATAAGCCGTCCCTTGATTTCCATGGCCGATGCCAGCCTGCGGGTGGGCGCGGGCGACCTCTCGGTGGAGGTGCCCAAGCTGCGCAACGACGAAACCGGCGTGCTGGCGGAGTCCTTCAACCAGATGGTGGCCCAGGTCCGCGATACCCGCAACGACCTGGAGCAGAAGGCGGAGCAGGAGCGGGCCACCAAGGCTTATCTGGAAGAGACGATCAGCCAGTACGTGGCCTTCGTGGAGAAGGTGGGGGCCGGTGACCTGACCGGCCAGGTCACCCCGCCCCGGGCCGACGACGAGTTGGGCACCCTGGGGGCCATGCTCAACGACATGACCGCCAGCCTGGGCGCCCTGGCCGGCCAGATGCGCGAGGCCACCGGCAACCTCACTTCCATGTCCACCGAGCTGGTGGCCTCGGCCTCCCAGCAGGCGGCGGTGTCCAGCGAGCAGGCCGCCGCGGTGAGCCAGACCACCACCACCGTGGCCGAAGTGCGCCAGACCGCCGAGCAGTCCGCCCGCCGGGTGAACACGGTGGCCGAGCAGGCCCAGGAATCCATGCGCCTGGCCGGCGAGGGCCTCAAGGCGGTGGACAGCACCGTGGAGGGCATGAACCAGATCAAGGAACAGGTGATGGTCATCGCCGAGAGCATCCTCGGCCTGAGCGAACAGACCCAGCAGATCGGCGATATCATCTCCACGGTCAACGACATCGCCGACCAGAGCAACCTGCTGGCCCTCAACGCCTCCATCGAGGCGGCCCGGGCCGGCGAGGCTGGCAAGGGCTTCGCGGTGGTGGCCGACGAGGTGCGGGCCCTGGCCGAGCAGTCGCGCCAGGCAACCGATCAGGTGCGCGAGATTCTGGGCGAGATCCAGAAGGCGGCCAACACCGCGGTGATGGTGACCGAGGAGGGCAGCAAGCGGGCCGAGCTGGGGGTGGAGCTGAGCCAGCAGACCGGCGACACCATCGCGGGCATCGACCAGCGCGTCTCCCAGGTGGCCCAGGCAGCCCAGCAGATCGCCGCCTCCACCAAGGAGCAGGTGGCGGGCATGGAGCAGATGGTGGCGGCCATGGAGAGCATCGACCAGGCCACCGGCCAAAGCCAGGCAGGGACCAGGCAGGTGGAGGAGGCGGCGGCCAACCTCAACGCCCTGGCCGCCCAGCTAAACGGCTTGGTGGAAAAGTACCGGGTTGATTAGGAATAATAATTTCGGCGCATCAAGGCACACGCAGTAAGGGATTTCATCTCATGCTCGAACACGTCAGCCCCAAGGCCAAGCTTTACGTCACCATATTGATCATTGCCCTGGTCATCGCCGGCCTGTTCATGATCGGCAAGGTGGGCTTCGACACCCTCACGGGGCTCAGGGCCTACGTAAACGGGGAAAGCTTGTGGGCCAAGGCCCAAAAGGACGCGACCTACAATCTGCGCCGCTATGCCGCCACCAGAAACGAAAAGTATTACGCCCGATACCTGAAGAGGCTCGAGGTAACCGATGGTTTTACCAAGGCCCGCCTGGAGCTGGAAAAGCCCGATCCGAACCCGCGGGTGGCGAGTCAAGGCTTTGCCCAGGGAGGGGTTCACCCGGATGACCTTGAATTAACGGTCTGGCTCTATACCCGTTTCCGCAATTTGGACCTTATGGAAAAGGCCATAGGCTACTGGGCTCAGGCCGACGTTTTGATTGCCCAACTGGAAAAAATGGGCGCAATGCTGAAAAACCGCGTATCCCAAGGAGACGCCGACCCAAGATACCTGGAAAAATTCGACGACAAGCTCGACGCCATGGAAAAGAAGCTGAACCTGGCGGAAGAAAGCTTCTCCACCACCATCGGCGAGGCTTGCCGGTGGGCGGCCGGCCTTCTGCTCACGGTGATGATCGCTTTTACCATCGTGGGCGGCATCATTTGCCTCACCCTGCTCTTGTTCGTGGGTAGGATCATCACCAGAATGCAGCAATATGGCGAGGACTTGGAAAAGAAGGCCGCCGCTGAAAAGGATGCCTTGAACAAGCTGAGCCAAAAAATGGAGCAGGAGCGGGCCACCAAGGCATATCTGGAAGAAACGATCAGCCAATATGTGGCCTTCGTGGAGAAGGTGGGGGCCGGCGATCTGACCGGCCATGTCACCCCGCCCCGGGCCGACGACGAGCTGGGCACCCTGGGGACCATGCTCAACGACATGACCGCCAGCCTAGGCGCCCTGGCCGGCCAGATGCGCGAGGCCACCAGCAACCTCACTTCCATGTCCACCGAGCTGGTGGCCTCGGCCTCCCAGCAGGCGGCGGTGTCCAGCGAGCAGGCCGCCGCGGTGAGCCAGACCACCACCACCGTGGCCGAAGTGCGCCAGACCGCCGAGCAGTCCGCCCGCCGGGTGAACACGGTGGCCGAGCAGGCCCAGGAATCCATGCGCCTGGCCGGCGAGGGCCTCAAGGCGGTGGACAGCACCGTGGAGGGCATGAACCAGATCAAGGAACAGGTGATGGTCATCGCCGAGAGCATCCTCGGCCTGAGCGAACAGACCCAGCAGATCGGCGATATCATCTCCACGGTCAACGACATCGCCGACCAGAGCAACCTGCTGGCCCTCAACGCCTCCATCGAGGCGGCCCGGGCCGGCGAGGCTGGCAAGGGCTTCGCGGTGGTGGCCGACGAGGTGCGGGCCCTGGCCGAGCAGTCGCGCCAGGCAACCGATCAGGTGCGCGAGATTCTGGGCGAGATCCAGAAGGCGGCCAACACCGCGGTGATGGTGACCGAGGAGGGCAGCAAGCGGGCCGAGCTGGGGGTGGAGCTGAGCCAGCAGACCGGCGACACCATCGCGGGCATCGACCAGCGCGTCTCCCAGGTGGCCCAGGCAGCCCAGCAGATCGCCGCCTCCACCAAGGAGCAGGTGGCGGGCATGGAGCAGATGGTGGCGGCCATGGAGAGCATCGACCAGGCCACCGGCCAAAGCCAGGCAGGGACCAGGCAGGTGGAGGAGGCGGCGGCCAACCTCAGCGCCCTGGCCGCCCAGCTAAACGGCCTGGTGGAAAAGTACAAGGTTGGCTGAGGCTATGGGCGCCAAGCTTCATAAGCTCCGGACAGGAGAAGCGGCATGAGTTCCGCCGACGACTTCCGTCGCCAGCTCATGGAGACCTTTCAGGTCGAGCTGCAAGAGCACATAGAGGTGCTCACCGACGGCTGCCTGGCCCTGGAGAAAAGCCCCTCGGCCCAAGAGGTGGCAAGCCGCATCGAGGGCATGTTCCGCGCGGCCCACAGCCTTAAGGGCGCGGCCCGGGCGGTGGAGCTGGAGGACTTGGGCCTGATCGCCCATCGCCTGGAGGACGTATTCAGCGCCATCCGGCGAGGGGAGATGGAGTTCTCCCAGGAGCTGGGCGACCTCTGCCTGCACACCCTTGATTTCCTGAACCAGGCCTCTCAAGCCCACCAGCAGGGCACCTCCCTGCCTTCGGGTTCCCTGCGCGCCTTGCTCGCTCAGCTGGAACGGGCCGCCCAAGGGCAGCCCTTCACCCCGCCCCAGCCCCCTGCCGCCGCCCCTCCGGAGGCGCCCGCCGAGCCCGCGCCCGCGGCGCCGCCGTCTTCCGAGCAGCCCATGGAGGCGGACGCCTGCGCCCCTCCCGCGGAAACCGCTGCCGAGGCGGCCCCGGCCGGCGGCACCATCCGGGTCAAGGTAAGCAAGATCGACGCCCTGATGGAAGGCATGGTGGAGCTGCTGGTGGCGCGCATGCGTCCGGTGCATCGCCTGGACGAGCTGGGCCTGATGCGCAAAAAGCTGGCCGCCTGGGAGACCGGTTGGCGGCAGATGCGGGCCACGGTGAACCAAATTCGCCGCCGCGAGGCCAACGATCCCCAGATCATGTCCCTGGTCAATTACCTCATGGAGAGCGAGCACTCCCTGAGGGAGCTCAACGATGCGGCCGGCCGCATAGCCCACGGCATGGCCGCCGACATCCGCCAACTGGTGCTGTTGACCGACGAGATGCAGGTGGGGGTGCACCGCGTGCGCATGAGGCCCCTGTCCAACCTCTTCTCCTTGTTCCCCCGCATGGTGCGGGACCTGGCCCGCGACGCGGGCAAGCGGGTGGAGCTGGTGCTCCGGGGCCAGGATACCGAGGTGGACCGCCAGGTCTTGGAGGCCATGAAGGCCCCCCTGACCCACCTGCTGCGCAACGCGGTGGACCACGGCATCGAAGCCCCGGCCCAGAGGGTGGCCGCGGGCAAGACCTCCCATGGCACCATCACCCTGAGCGCCTCCCAGCAGGGGGGCATGGTGGTGCTGGAGGTGAGCGACGACGGCGTGGGCGTGGACCTGGAACAGGTGCGCCGGGAGGCCTCCACCAGGGGCATTGCCTTGGATGGCCGCGAGGAAGCTCACGAGATCCATCAACTGCTTTTCATCTCGGGCTTCAGCACCAAGGACCAGGTGAGCCAGGTGTCCGGCCGCGGAGTGGGACTGGATGCGGTCAAGGCCGGGGTGGAAGCCCTGCAAGGTATGGTCACCCTGGAGTCGACGCCTGGCCGGGGCTCCCGCTTCACCATGCACTTGCCCCTGACCATGGCCACCACCAACACCCTGCTGCTCACCGTGGCCGGAGTTACCGTGGCCGTGCCGGCCACGGCGGTGGAGCGCATCCATCAGGTGCCCCTTGAGAAGATAGGCAGCGTGGAAGGGCGGACCGTGGTGGAGCTTGGCGGCCGCGCCATGCCCCTGGTCTCCATGGCGGGAGTCTTGGGCCTGGAGCAAGAACCCGAACCAGGCGGCGACGGCGTTTTGGTGGTGGTGATGGGCTTGGCCGAGCGGCGCTGCGCTTTCATGGTGGATGCCCTCCGGGGCATTCAGGAGGTGGTGGTCAAAAACCTGGGCCGCCAGCTCAAGAGCGTGCCCAACGTGGACGGCGCGGCGGTTCTGGGCAGCGGCGAAGTCATCGTGGTGCTAAACGTGGCGGACCTGCTGGCCTCATCGCGCCAGACGGCCACGCGGGCCCCCGCCCCGGCCAGCGCCCCCCAGGCGGCGGCTCCGCTGATCCTGGTGGCCGACGATTCCATCACCACGCGCACCCTGGAAAAGAACATCCTGGAAACCGCGGGCTACCGGGTGGAGGTATCCAGCGACGGCGAGGAAGCCTGGACCCAGTTGCAGCGGGGCGGCTTCGCCCTGGTGGTGAGCGACGTGGACATGCCTCGCCTGGACGGCTGCGGGCTCGCCGAGAGGCTCAAGAAGGACGAGCGCTTCCGGGATGTCCCGGTGGTGCTGGTCACCTCCCTGGACTCCGAGGATGACAAGCTGCGCGGCATGCAAAGCGGGGCCGACGCCTACATTACCAAGGGCGAGTTTGATCAAGGGAACCTGCTGAGCACCATCGAACGGCTGATCGGATAAAGACGCGATGATCAGGACCCTCATAGTTGACGACTCGGCGACTCAGCGCCAGTTGCTGCGCCGGGTGCTGGCGGAGGACCCGGAGTTCGAGGTGGTGGGCGAGGCGGCCGACGGCCTGGAGGCGCTGCAGATGTGCCTCGGCCTGGAGCCGGACCTGGTGACCATGGACATCCAGATGCCGCGCATGAACGGCTACGAGGCCATCCAGCGCATCATGTCCGAATCGCCCCGGCCCGTGGTGGTGCTCACCAGCTCCATGAGCGACCGGGAGCTGGGCATCAGCTTCAAGGCCCTGGAACACGGCGCCTTGATGGTGCTGGGCAAGCCCACCAGCCTTGCGGACCCCGGCGGGGAGCTGCCGCGCTTGCGGGACCAGCTCAAGGCCATGGCCGAGGTGAAGGTCGTCGGTCGCCGCCGGGATCTGACCAAACCGCGCCCGGCCCCCCCGCCCCCGGTTCCCCGCGCCCCGGCTCAGGCCCGCTCTCCGGTGGAGCTGATCTGCCTGGGCGCCTCCACCGGAGGCCCTCCGGCCCTGCAGGCCATATTGCAGGGGCTCAAGCCGGAAGAGACCCCACCCATCGCGGTGGTGCAGCACATCAACCCCGGCTTCGTGCAAAGCCTGGCCTCCTGGCTGACTGACACCACCGGCTTCCAGGTGAAGCCGGCCTCGGCCGGTGAGCGCCTGCTGCCCGGCACGGCGCTCCTGGCCCCGGAGAACAGGCATATGGCGGTCACCCGGAGCGGGAGGGTCAACCTGGTGGCCGGGGCGACGGTGGACGGCCACTGCCCCTCGGTCACCGCCCTGTTCCGCTCGGCGGCGGCCGCCTACGGCCGGGCGGCGCTGGGGGTCCTACTCACCGGCATGGGCCGCGACGGAGCCCAGGGGCTCTACGAGATGCGCCAGGCCGGAGCCAAAACCATCGCCCAAGACCAGCAAAGCAGCGTGGTCTGGGGCATGCCCGGAGAAGCGGTGGCCCTGGGAGCGGCCATCGACATATTGCCTCTTGCCTCCATGGCCCCGCGCATCAAGGCGCTGTGTTTCCTGGGCAAGAAGGCCACCAATGACAAGAAACTCAATTCACAAGACGGAACGACTCCATGAAGCCTGCGTCCGACAACATCAACCAGCAGCCGGCCGAATGCATCCTGTGCGTGGAGGACAGCCCCACCCAGGCGGCCCAGATCAAGCACATCCTGTCCCAGGAAGGCTATAGGGTGGAGGTGGCGGCGAACGGCTACGAGTCGCTAGCCATGGCCCGAGAGCTCAACCCGGACCTAGTGGTGTTGGACATCATGCTGCCCGACATTGACGGTTACAGCGTATGCCGCAAGCTGCGCTCCCAGTCCACGGCCTACGTGCCGGTGCTGATGCTCAGCGCCCGACAGGAGGTGGAGGATCGCCTGGACGGGCTGGAGGTGGGCGCGGACGACTATCTGCCCAAACCCTTCGACTCCCGCGAGCTGCTGGCCCGGGTGAAATCCCTGCTCCGGATCAAGCGGCTCAACGCCGACCTCAGCGACCGGCTCAGCGAGGCCCAAGAGTCCTTCAACGTGTGGCGCCAGGTGGCGGTCACCGACCACCTCACCGGGCTCTACAATCGCCACTACTTGCAAAAGATGTTGCAGGAGGAGACCTCCGTGGCCGCGCGCTACGGCACCGCCCTGGCCTGCATCATGCTGGACATCGACCACTTCCGCGACTTCAACAACACCCACGGTCATCTGGTGGGCGACGAGGTGCTCAAGGGATTGGCGGATATCCTGGGCAGAAACTCACGGAAATCCGACGTGATCGCCCGCTACGGCGGCGAAGAGTTCGTCTTGCTTTTGCCCATGACCGACCTGGAGGCGGCCGCCCTCAAGGCCCGGCGCCTTTGCGCCGAGGTCTGCGCCACGCCCATGTCCAGCGAGGCGGGCAGTCTGCATGTGACCATAAGCCTGGGGGTGGCCTCGCTGCCCGACGAAGAGATAACCACGCCGCTCAAGCTGATCGCCAAGGCCGACCGGGCCTTGTATCTGGCCAAGGAGCGCGGCCGCAACCGCGTGGTAGTCTTGGGCCCCGGCGACGGCGAACCTCGGGAGTTCCCCTGCGAAGGGGAAGGGGGCGCCTGCGCCCCGGTGGAATGAGAGGAAACCGCCATGATTAAGGTGCTGGTGGTCGATGATTCGCCGACCACCCGGGAGCTGCTGGCCCATATCCTGGACCAGGAACCCGGAATGGAGGTGGTGGGCCGGGCGTCCAACGGGGCCCAGGCCGTGGAGCTGGCGGCCCGGCTAGAGCCCGACGTCATCACCATGGACGTGGTGATGCCCGACATGGACGGAGTGGAGGCGACCAGGCGGATCATGGCCTCCAACCCGGTGCCTATCGTTATGGTCACCGCCCATGCCGGCTCCGGCGAGCCGAAGGTGGCCTTCGAGGCGCTCAAGGCCGGCGCCCTGGAGGTGGTGGCCAAGTCCGGGGGAGCGCCGGACCGCGACCCGGACTGGGAACAGCGCCTGGTGGCCACGGTAAAGGCGATGGCCGGAGTATCGGTAGCGCGTAAATTCGCTTAGGAGTTATGTTGAGTCTTATGGAGGAACCGGTCCGCATACTGGTTGCAGAGGACAGCCCCACCCAGGCCATCAAGCTGGCCATGCTCCTGCAACAGGCAGGCTACCGCCCGGAGGTGGCCGGCAACGGAAAAGAGGCCCTGGCCAAGCTCCGGCGGGAGCCCGCCGCCCTGGTGATAAGCGACGTGATGATGCCGGAGATGACCGGCTACGAGCTCTGCCTGGCCGTAAAGCAGGACCCCGCCCTGGCCTTCACTCCGGTGATACTGCTCACCTCCCTCAACGACACCGAGGACGTGATCCGGGGCCTGGAGCACCAGGCCGACTATTACGTCACCAAGCCCTATGATCAGCAATACCTTCTGAGCAAGGTGGCCGCCATCATTTCCGGCCGGGACAAGGTGGAGGCCGACGGCGACGAGCTGGTGGTCAGCATCGAGGGCCGCCGCCTGCGGGTGTCCGCTAGCCGCCGCCAGATGCTCAACCTGCTCTTGTCCACCTATGAGAACGCGGTGCTGCAAAACCGGGAGTTGAGGCTCACGCGCGACGAGCTGGAGGTGACCAACGCCCGGCTCGCCGACAACCTCAGCGAGCTCGCCGCCTCGGAGTCCCGCTTCCGCAGCCTGGTGCAGACCGTGCCCGACATCGTCTATCGCCTGAACCCCGAGGGCGAGATCACCTTTGTCAACGAGGCCATCGGCCGGCTGGGCTACGCCCCAGGCGAGCTCCTGGGACGTCACTTCAGTTCAATTATCGAGCCCGCCGATGTAGGGGAAGTGAGCCGGGATGAGGTGCTGCCCCGTTTCAGGGGGGTGGCCACCGGGACCCGGAGCGCGCCCAAGCTTTTCGACGAGCGGCGTTCCGGCAAGCGCAAGACCACCGGCCTGGAAGTAAAGTTGCTATGCAAAGACCCGGCGGACACCAAGCCGGGCTTCATCGAGCCTTTAACATCAGACCTACTATACGCCGAGGTAAGCAGCTCGGGCCTTTATCAGGACGAGCCCGACACCTCGGCTCCCTTTTTCATCGGCACGGTGGGGGTCATCCGGGACATCACCAAACGCAAGCGCATGGAAAAGGACCTGGAGCAGGCCAACTTGGAGTTGGAACGCAAGGTGGCCCAGCGCACCAGCAGCCTGGCGGCCAGCAACCAGGCCCTGCAAGAGGAGATAGCCAGCCGCCGCAAGGCCGAGGGTGAGCTGCAACGTTCCTTGCAGGAGATAAAAAAGGCCCAGGCCGAAGCCCGCGAGATGGAATTGCAGCTTCGCCAGGCCCACAAGATGGAGGCGGTGGGCACCCTGGCCGGAGGCATAGCCCACGACTTCAACAATATCCTCTCGGTGGTGATGGGCTACGCCGAGTTGGCCCTGGAAGACGCCAAGCAGGGCCGGGTCAGCCCCAACGAGCTGGAGGAGGTGATCAACTCCGCCAAGCGGGCCAAGGAGCTGATCAAGCAAATCCTGACCTTCAGCCACCGCATGGAGCCGGAGTTCAAGCCCCTGGACATCAACCAGGAGGTGGCGACGGTGGCCAACCTGCTGCGCACCACCTTGCCCAAGATGATCCAGGTCCACTTGTCGCTGTCCGACGAGCTGCCCCTGATCAATGGCGACCCCCATCAGATACAGCAGTTGGTGATGAACCTGGGGACCAACGCGCGCGACGCCATGCCCGAAGGCGGCGAGATGACCCTGGCCACCGCCATCGAGGAGGTCGACGGCCTCACCTGCATGGCTTGCTCCAACAATTTCTCGGGACGCTACCTAACCGTGTCGCTGAGCGACAACGGGACCGGCATTAGCAGCGAGGTGCTGCGCCGGATGTTCGAGCCCTTCTTCACCACCAAGGAGGTGGGCAAAGGCACCGGCCTGGGCTTGTCCACGGTCTTCGGCATAGTCAGCGCCCACGGCGGCCATCTATCTTGCCAAAGCCTGCCCAATCGCGGGTCAGTGTTCACCGCTTACCTGCCCATCGACGAAAACGCTCTGACCACGGCGCCCAACGAGGCGTCCCACAACGAGCACCCCGCGCCCAGCGGAGAAGAAACCGTGCTGCTGGTGGACGACGAAGAGCACCTGCTCAAAATAGGCAAAATCCACCTGAGCAAAGCCGGCTACCGGGTGCTGGCGGCGACCAGCGGGGAGCAGGCCCTGGAAGTTTTCCGGGAACACCAGGATATAATCGACCTGGTCATCCTGGACATGAGCATGCCCGGCATGGGCGGGCCCAAATGCATGGAGGAGCTGCTGGCCCTGGCTCCCCAAGCCAGGGTGATCATCTCCAGCGGCTACTCCCGCGACGGCGACCTGCGCGGAGCCCTGATGGACAAGGCGGCGGGACTGCTGCCCAAGCCGTTCAGCAAACAGGAGCTGCTGCGCGCCGTGCGCATGGCCCTGGACAGCTGAGGCGCCAGCCGCGCCACGGCCGCCCACCCCGTTCAGGAGCGGCGTCCACCATTTCACCACCTCGGCCCGCACCCCCTTGGGCGCATCCTGGGCCGCTTAGCGCAGCACCATGGGCTTGTCGCCCGAGGCCATGGCGAACCCCGTCCCCATGGCCGTCAGGGCCGGCATCGTCACCAAGATGCCATTGCATATAGCCTTCATCGGCAATTCCCTCCCTTTGTTTACAGGTGATGAAACCCGACAGCTCCAGCAGGCGCGGGGCCCCGCGGATGGTCTAGCGGCCAACCCCGGACTGCTGGGCGAGCTGGGCCTCCGGCGGGAGGCGGCCATACTATTTATAATTATTTCATACGTTTACTTCTGATAAAATCGGAGCGGCCAACTATAGTCCAGTAAGCACGGTGGCAAATAGGGGGCTTGACACCGAAGCTCGCGATAAAATATGCTATTTTCGTTACCTATTAACGGAGTGCGTTAATTTGACGAGAAGCCAACGGCATTTCGTGCAGTCCCTGGCCAAAGGGCTCAAGGTCCTTCAGGTATTCTCCGCCGAGCACCCCAACCTCACCCTAACTCAACTAGCTGAACGCACTGGCTTTACCATCATGGCCGTGCAGCGCTACACCGACACGCTCATGGAGCTGGGCTTCCTGAAGCGCAACCGGCACCGCGAGTTTTTCCTGGGGCCCGAGGTTCTCACCTTGGGCTTCGCCTTTCTGAACCGCACTCAGCTAAAAAAAATCGCGGAGCAGTACATCTCGGAGTTTTCCGACCGGGTGAAGCGCACCTTGAACATGGCCATCCTGGACAAGGCCGAGGTGATCTTCATCTACCGCAAGGAAGTGCACCGCTTTCTTTCCTATGACCTGCACGCCGGCTCCAAGCTGCCGGCCCACTGCACCGGCTCGGGCAAGTGCCTCCTGGCCGGGCTGGACGACGCCAGCCTCAAGAGCCTGCTGCGCACCACCAAGTTGCAGCGGGTTACCGCCCACACCATCGTGGACCCGGACGAACTCTGGCAAGACCTGATGGCCACCCGTGAGCGCGGCTACAGCATCTCCGACCGCGAGTGGATCCTGGACCTTTATTCCCTGGGCGTGCCGGTGCTCACCCAGGAGGGCAAGATGGAGGCCGCGGTCAACCTGTCGCTGTCCATGGAAGAGGCCAAGGGAGAGCATCTCAAAGACATGCTGGACCAGTTCATCGAGCTGGGCAGCTCCCTGTCGGCGGCCATGGGCTACCAAGGCCCTTACCCGGTCATACCGATCGGCTCGACATCGAAAGACTCGCGATGAACATCGGCAACCTGTTGATCAACTCGGCCGGCAAGTTCCCCGGCGCCATCGCCGTGGCCAGCGGCGAAACCCGGCTGAGCTTCGCGGAGCTGGAAGCGCGCACCCGCGCCCTGGCCGGAGCCCTCATCGCCCAGGGCCTGCGCCCCGGCGACCCGGTGGCCATGCTCTTTTACAACGGCATCCCCATGGTGGAGTGCTACCTGGCCGTGATCCGGGCCGGGCTGGTGGCGGTGCCCATCAACTTCCGCCTGGCCCCGCGCGAGATGGCCTTCATGTTGGCCGACTCCGGGGCCAAGGCCCTGTTCTACGACCCCGAATTCGACGAGGCCATCGCGGGGATCAGCGGCAGCCTGGAAGAGCTGAAGCTCTATATCTCCCCGGAGCCCGGCCCCAGCGGCCTGGCCCAAGACTACGAGGCCTTCGTGGCCTCGGCCCCGTCCACCCGGCTGGCTCCCGGACCGGGCGACGACCACCCCTGCCAGATCATGTACACCTCCGGCACCACCGGGCGGCCCAAGGGCGCGGTGATCACCCACCGCAACGTGCTGTGGAACCTGTTCAACACCATGCACGGCCGCGAGGACCGGGCGGGCCAGGTGTCCATCGTGGTGGGCCCGCTCTACCACACCGCCGCCCTGAACAACCACCTGACCATACAGCTGGCCCTGGGGGGCACCTGCCTGCTGGTGAAAAGCTTCGACGCCGAGGGGCTTCTGGCCCTTATCGCCCGGGAAAAGGCCACCACCATCTCCGGCTCCCCGGCCATGTACAACCTGCTCATGCAGCACCCGGCCGCCGGAAGCTTCGACACCCGGAGCATCACCAAGTGCACCGCCGGGGCCGACAAGCTGGCCATGGAGACCAAGCGCAAGCTGATGCGCTTTTTCCCCAACATCGAGGGCGTGTACGACGTTTACGGCTGCACCGAGGCCTCACCTTGCGTCACCATCCTGAGCGCGCGCGATTCCTTGCGCAAGGACGGCTCGGTGGGCCCCGCCCTGCCCTATCTCCAGGCCCGGGTGCTGGGCGAAGGCGGCGAGGTGCTGGGCCCGGACCAGGTGGGCGAGCTGGCCTGCCTGGGGCCCAACGTGATGCAGGGCTACCACAACAACCCCGATGCCAGCGCCGAGGCCATCGTGGACGGCTGGCTGCAAACCGGCGACCTGGCCCGCATGGACGACGAGGGTTTCTTCTACATCGTGGACCGCAAGAAGGACCTGATCGTCAGCGGCGGGGAGAACATCTACCCCCGCGAGCTGGAAGAGGTGCTCTACACCCACCCCGAGATCGCCGACGCCGCCGTGGTGGGCCTGGCCGACGAGCTCTGGGGAGAGAGCGTGTGCGCCTTCGTGGCCAAGAAGCCGGGCAGCGGCCTGGGCGAGGGCGAGGTGGTGGAGTTCTGCAAGGCCAACCTGGCCTCCTACAAGAAACCCAAGCGAGTCATTTTCCTGGAGCAGATTCCGCGCAACCCCTCGGGCAAGGCGCTCAAGGCGGATCTGCGCCGGGAATGGGAGAAGCGATAGAGAGAACCGCCCCCGGCGCCGTATGCGGTAACTTCGGCGCCGGGATGTCTAAAGAACGCTACGGAATCATTTAAGGGAGGAGTTGGATTCCATGAAAGCAATCAAACAAAGCAAAGGTATCTTGGCCCTGTTCTTGGCCTTGGCCCTGACCTTCGGCCTGGCCCTGGGGGCCACCGCGGCCGATCAGCGCCTGTCCATCGGCACCGCCAGCACCGGCGGCAGCTGGTATCCCCTGGGCGGCGGCGTGGCCAACATGATCAACAAGTACATCAAGGGCTACTACGCCTCGGCCCACCCCTCGGGTGCTTCCATCGAGAACATCCGGGCGGTCATGAAGGGCATCGACGCCCTGGCCCTGTCCATGCCCGACGCGGCCCTGTACGCCTACGAGGGCAAGGGCGCCTTCGAGGGCAAGCCCCAGAAGAAGCTGCGCGGCCTGTTCTCCACCTACCCGGTGGACATCCAGTTCTACGTGCTGGCCTCCTCGCCGGTTAAGACCATCGCCGACATCAAGGGCAAGAACCTCAAGGTGGCCGTGGGCGCCCCGGGCAGCGGGACCGAGAAGATGGCCCAGTATGTGCTCAAGGTCTACGGCATCACCTACGACGACATCGACGAGCAGTTCCTGAGCGCCACCGAGACCACCGCCGCCATGAAGGACGGCAACATCGACGTGGGCATCGTGACCCTGGGCACCCCGGCCCCCACCCTGATGGACCTGGCCACCCAGCGCGAGATCCGCTTCCTGGACATCGAGCCCGAAGTGGCCCAGAAGATCAACAAGGACTTCCCGGCCTACTTCCCCCGCACCATCCCCGCGGGCACCTACAAAGGCATGACCAAGCCGCACCACACCCTGGCCTGGATGGGCCTGTTCGTGGTCAACGCCGATATGTCCGACAAGCTGGCCTATGACATCTGCAAGGCCGTGTTCGACCACAAGGCCGAGCTGGACAAGATCCACAAGAAGTTCCTGCTGATCAACCTGGAAAGCGCCACCAGCGGCATGTCCGTGCCTCTGCATCCGGGCGCGATCAAGTTCTTCAAGGAGCGCGGCATCCTGAAGTAGGGACCGGCAGTTGCTTCTCGGGAAAGCCAAGACCGAACCGGAGCGCCCGCCTCGGCCCTGGGCCGGGGCGGCGCGCTCCCTCGCCAGGCGGCTGGCCTGCCTGGCCGGCGCGGCTCTGCTGGTTCTGCTCTGCGCCGCCCCCTCGCCGGGGGCCATGCTCAGCCTAAACCTGGTGGAGACCGACACCGGCCGGGTGGCCATGAGCCTGCCCATCAAGCCGGGCGAGGAATTCACGGTGTGGTTTCTCCACTCCTATGACCGGGCCTTTTTCGCGGAGCACTACCAGGCCCTGGCCCCGGGACGCATCCTGCTGACCCACATGACCTTCAAGTCCAATCTCAACGGCGAGGGCTTCGAGTACCACGACTTTCACTTGCGCCCGGACGGGGTGGGCGAGCTCAGGAACATCAACGAGCCGCGCGGCGAGGTCCATTTCATGGTGGGATCACCGGACATGGCCAACCACACCCTCATTTTCAGGGGCAAGCGCATCCCTCTGTTGAACTACGTGGCCCCTAGGACCCTGGTCAGTTTTCGCATCGGACAAGCGGCACGCCAAGACAAGGATTAGGTGAACCTAATGCCCAGCAAGGACTCCAAAAGCATCACCGCCTGGGCCATCACCGTGGTGGCCTTGGGCATGAGTGCTTTTCAGATATACACCGCCCAATTCGGCCTCTATTCGGCCATGGTGCAAAGACCCATCCACCTGCTTTTTGCCTGCGCCCTGGTTCTGCTGATCTTCCCCGTGGCGCGCAGCATGTCCACCGAGTCCTATCCCCTGTACATGCGCGTGTGGGACTGGATACTCATCGCCGCCTCGGCGGCGGCCCTATTGCACATCGTGTCCACCTACAAGGAGTTGGTCTCCCGGGGCGGCGCGGCCACGGAGACCGACCTGTGGCTGGGCGGCATGCTCATCCTCCTGGTCTTGGAGACCACCCGCCGGGTCATGGGGCCCTCGCTGCCCATAATCACCCTGGTGGCCATCGCCTACACCCTGCTGGGCCATCTCATCCCCGGGCTGTGGGGCCACCGGCTCATCGACCTGGAGCAGCTGATCAGCTACCAGTACCTGACCACCGAGGGTCTGTTCACCATCCCCCTGGGGGTCTCGGCCAGCTTCATCTTCATCTTCATTCTCTTCGGGGCCTTCCTGGTGGCCTCGGGCACCGGCGAGTTTTTCATACAGTTCGCCAACGCCCTGGCCGGCCACTTGCGCGGCGGCCCGGCCAAGGTGGCCGTGCTTAGCAGCGCCACCTTCGGCTCCATCTCCGGATCGGCGGTGGCCAACGTGGTCAGTACGGGATCATTCACCATCCCCCTGATGAAGAAGATCGGCTACCGCCCGGTGTTCGCCGGGGCCATCGAATCGGTGGCCTCCACCGGAGGGCAGTTCATGCCCCCGGTGATGGGCGCGGCCGCCTTCATCATCGCCGACATGCTGGGGGTCAGCTACCTGGAGGTGTGCAAGGCGGCCCTGATCCCCTCGGTGCTCTATTTCTTCGCCTTGATCTACATGGTGCACCTGGAGGCCCAGCGCCGCGACCTCAGGGGCCTGAACCGCTCCGAGCTGCCCAACCTGTGGAAGACGGTGAAAGGGGGCGGCCATTTGCTGCTGCCCGCGGTGCTCCTGGTCATCCTGTTGGTGCAGGGCTACTCGCCCATGAAGGCCGGCCTCTGGGCCCTGGTGGCGGTTGTCGTGGTCAGCTTGTTTAAAAAGGAGACCCGCATGGGTCCCCGGGCCATCCTCACCGCCCTGGAAAAGGGCGCCAAGGGATGCCTGGAAGTGGCCCTGGCCTGCGCCTGCGCGGGCATCGTCATCGGCTGCGTCACCCAGTCCGGCCTGGGGCTCAAGTTTTCCAGCCTGGTCATCCAGGCCTCGGGCGGCAGCCTGATCCTCTCCCTGGTCTTCGTGATGATCGCCTCGCTGGTGCTGGGCATGGGGCTCACCACCTCGGCGGCCTACATCCTGACCATCATCCTGGCCGGGCCGGTGCTGGTGGACCTGGGAGTGGCCCCGCTGGCCGCCCACATGTTCGTGTTCTACTACGCCTGCCTCTCCTGCATCACCCCGCCGGTGGCCCTGGCCGCCTTCGCGGGCGCGGGCATCGCGGGCTCCAAGCCCTTCCCCACCGGCTTCGAGTCCATGCGCCTGGCCATCATCGCCTATTTGGTGCCCTTCATCTTCGTGTATCACCCGGTGCTGATCTGGCAGGGCTCCTGGTGGGCCATCGCCCTGTCCTTTGTCACCGCCACCCTGGGCTGCATGGCCATCGGCTCGGCCCTGATGGGCTTCATGAAGTTCCGCATCAACTTGCTGCTGCGCCTATTGCTGCTGGTCGCGGCCCTGGGCCTGATCATGCCCGGGCTGCAGACCGACCTGCTGGGCGGGGCCCTGTTGGCGGCGGTTTATTTGTTCACCTGCTTCCGCGCGCGCAAGATGGAGCCTGAGCCGGCGGTGGGGTCCTAGAGGTCGTAATGCAAAACCTACGCGAGCTGATAGAGGCCCGGTCCGCCGAGCTGGGGCCCAAGCAGTATCTGATTTTCGGCGATCGCTCCTACACCTTTGAGCAGATGAACCAGAAGGTGGACCAGATGGCCGCCGGCCTGGCCGGCCTGGGCCTGGGCCCGGGCGACAAGGCGGCCATGCTGGTGAACAACTCCCCGGAGTTCATCTGGCTGTGGTGGGCCATCCTCAAACTGGGCGCGGTGATGGTGCCGGTGAACCTGCGCCTCACCGCCGGGGAGGCGGCCTACATCATCAACCACTCCGAGGCCAAGGCGGTGCTCCTGGGTGACCAGTCCCTGCCCCTGCTCCCCGAGCTCCGGGCCGAGTGCGAGGCCGTGGCCTCCTGGCTGGGCGTGGGCCTGGAGCCCGGCGCGGGGCTGCCCGGGGTGGAGGCGTTTCTGGAGGGGCCCGCCGCGCCGCCCGCCCCGGCGGCCCTGGGCCTGGACGACCCGGCGGCCATTCTATACACCAGCGGGACCACCGGCTTCCCCAAGGGCGTGATCCACACCCACGGCAACTACCTGCGCACCGCGGCCTCCTTTGCCCGCACCTGCGGGCTCGAAGCCAGCGACCGCCTGATGACCGCCAACCCCCTGTTCCACGTCAACGCCCAGTTCTACTCCTGCATGGGCACCCTCTGGGCCGGAGCCACCTTTGTCTTGGCTGAGAAGTTCAGCGCCTCGCGCTGGTGGGGCTGGACCCGCGAGCACCGGGTGAACAAGGCGGTTATGCTCCTGCCCCTGACCACCATTCTCTTCAACGCCCCGCCCCGGGACGACGACGCGGACAACCCGGTGGAGCTGGTGGTGGCCGGCGGTGCGCCCAAGGGCCGCTACGCCGAGTTCGAGAGCCGCTTCGGGGTGAAGCTGCAAACCCTCTACAGCCTCACCGAGGCGCCCCTGGCCCTGATGGGCAAGCTCGACGAGCCGGTGCGCGACAGCTCGGTGGGGGTGCCCATGGTGCCGGACTGGCCCGGCCTGAGCAACGAGGTGGCCATCTTCGGCGAGCAGGACCAGCCCCTGCCACCGGGCGAGGCCGGCCAGATCGTGCTGCGCAGCCAGGGCCTGCTCAAGGAGTATTTGCGCGACCCCCAGGCCACGGCCGAGGCCCTGGCCGGCGGCTGGCTGCACACCGGCGACCGGGGCCGCATGGATGACGACGGCTGGGTCTATTTCCTGGGCCGGGGCAAGGACGTGATCCGCAAGAAGGGCGAGAACGTCGCCGCCGTGGAGGTGGAGAACGCCCTGGCCGCCAGCGAGCTGGTGGTGGAAGCGGCCGTGCTGGGGGTCATGCCCCCGGACGCGGTGGGCGAGGAGGAGATCATGGCCTTCGTGGTGCGCGCCCCCGGCGCGGCGCCCGGCTGGGAAGCGCTGATCGAGCATTGCGCCCAGCGCCTGGCCGACTTCAAGGTGCCCCGCTTCTGGCTGGCCGTGGATGAGCTGCCCAAGAACGCCATGAACCGAGTGGTGAAAAACAGGCTGCGCCAGCGCGAGGACCTGGAGAATACTCCCGGAACCTTCGACCGGCAGAGCGGCGAGGAGGCAAAATCATGAAAACCCGCGCCATGGTGGCCACCGCCCCCGGCGAGCTGGAGATGCGCGAGTTCCCCCTGCCCGAGATCGGCGAGGAGGACGGCATCCTCAAGATAGACCTGGTGGGGGTGTGCGGCTCGGACCCCGGCATCTTCAAGGGCAAGTCGGCCCGGGGGGCCCGGCCCTATCCCATCATCCTGGGCCACGAGATCGTGGGCCGGGTATACCGTATGGGCGAGGCGGCCCAGAAACGCCACGGCGTCAAGGAAGGTGACCGGGTCATCGTGGAGTACGCCTTTGGCTGCGGCAAGTGCCGCCCCTGCATCGAGGGCCGCTACACCCTGTGCAGCAACTTCTACAACTACGGCTCCATGATCTCCTGCGCCGAACCGCCGCACCTGTTCGGGGCCTATGCCGACTACCTTTACATCCACCCCCGCTCCATGCTGCACAAGATCGGCGACGAGATCTCCGACGAGGCGGCGGTGCTCACCTGCGCGGTGCTGGGCAACGGGGTGCGCTGGCTGCACCAGATCGGCGGGGTGGGCATCGGCCAGGCGGTGGCCATCGTGGGGCCGGGCCAGCAGGGTATGGCCGGGGTGGCCGTGGCCAAGGAGGCCGGGGCCGGGCCCATCATGGTGGTGGGCCTGGAGCGCGACGCCCCCCGCCTGGAGATGGCCAAACGCTTCGGCGCGGATGTGGTGATCAACGCGGAGCGCGAGGACCCGGTGGAGGCGGTGAGCCGGGCCACCGGCGGGGACATGGCGAGCCTCACCATGGACGTGACCGGCCACCCCAGCGGCGCGCGCCTGGCCCTGGACCTGGCCGGCCTGGGGGCCACGGTGATCCTGCCCGGCATCTACGGGGCCGGGGTGGATGTGCCCCTGCCCCTGGACAAGGTGGTGTTCAAGGAGATCACCCTCAAGGGCGTCTTCTCCCACGACTACCCGGCGGTGGAGCCGGCCATCAAGGTGGCCGCCTCGGGCCGCTATCCCCTGGAGGACATGGTGACCCACCGTTTGCCCCTGGAGCAGGCGCGCCACGCCCTGGCCCTGGTGGGCGGAGAGGTGCCCGGCGAAACGGTGATGAAGGTGGTCCTGGACCCGGCGCTCTAGAACAGACGGCCGAGAATAACCCGCGATCCAAGGGGTCGGCCGGAACCGGCCGGCCCCTTTGCTTTGCCCGGCTAGATCAGGCGGCGCTTGAGGGGCGAGGTCAGCCAGGCCAGGCCCTTCTGTTCCTCCAGCTTCCACACCCCCGCGATCACCGCGTCCACCTCGGCCTTGTCCTCGGCAAAGAAGAAGTAGGCGCGCAGCTTGTCCTCCAACTCGGCGTCGGGCAAGGGATCGTTGGGGTCTCCTTTGGGGTAGTCCCGCGCGGCTTGCAAGGTCGAACCGTCGGCCAGGGTCACCGTTATCTCGCAGCGGGCCTTGGCCGGGTAGGCCTGGGTGAGGGCCGGGTCCTCGCTCACCGCCACCTTGGGCAGCAGGGCTTGCAGCTCCGGGTCCGTGGAGCGCGCCTGGTCGAAGTCCTCGTAGGCGATGGGCTTGAGCAGGGCGGTGGCCACGCAGTAGGGGATGGAATGGGTGCGCCCGGCCCGGCTCTCCGGGTGCAGGGCCGCCGCGGTGCCCCCGTTGCGCAAGGCCACCTGATATGTCTTTACCTCCACCGCCTGGATGGCCGCGGGGTCCTTGATTCGGGGGGCCAAATCCAGGGCCACGTCGATGGGCGTCTGGCAGAAGACCAGGGCGGGCCAGCGCTTGAACACGATCAGGCCCAGATCGGGCGGCGGGTCGAAGACCGCCGCCGCGTGGGGGAAGAACTGGTTCACCCCCGCCGCGCCCTCGTATATCTGGCTGGGGGCCTGGAAGCCGGCCAGGGCCAGGCGCGCCGCCTGCAAGGCGCGCAAGGCGCAGGAGGCGTAGGTGCAGTGCTTCCAATCGGTCACCTGGCCCACGGCGGCCTGGTTGATATCCAGGCCGAACATGCCCGCGATGCGCTGCACCAGCACCAGCTGCTCTTGGCTGAGCCCCAGGGCCTTGCCGATGGTCAGGGCGGTGTAAAAGGTGGCCGCCGCGTCGTGGTCGTATTTGGCGGGCTCGGGGTTGTAATAGGTGGCAAAGGCCGCGGCCAGGTAAAAGGCGGTGTACACCGTGGTCAGGAAGTCCCGGCCGTTCATCTTCAGCCAGTCGGCCAGGGTGAGGGCCAGGGCCAGGTTGTCCGAGGGGTGCACCCCGCCCATGCCGTTGGGTGCCAGGTAGGTGTTGAGCAGGTCGCTGCGCCGGGCCAGGATGGCGTTCATGAACACCGCGTCCATGAAGCCACCCTTGCGGTTGATGCCCCACACCTCCAGGTCCGCGCCCGAGGCCGGGGCGGCCACCAGGCGGTCGAAGTTGGCCAGCATGCCCCGGTCCTTGAGCGAGCCGCAGATGCCCGCGTAGGAGTCCAGGATGCTGCGCTTGACTAGGTGGAGCAGCTCGGGGCTCATGCTCTCGTAGGTCAGCTCCAGGGCCCGCTGGGCGATGGCCTCTTCCATGCTTGGCTTGGCGCTCATGCCTCACCTCCGCCCAGCGCGGCGGCCACGTCCTCGGCCTGGCGCACGTCGCCGAAAAAGAGCCGCGTGTTGTTGATGGTGTTTTGCACCGCCGCTTGGTCTGGCCCGGTGGTGCCGTCGGCGATGAGGATCACCTCGTAGTCCAGCTGCATGGCGTCGCGCAGGGTGGACTCCACGCACACGTTGGCCGCCACGCCGGTGATTAAAAGCTGGTTCCGGCCCAGCTCAACCAGTTTGCTTCGCAGCTCGGGCGGGTCGGAGAGGAAGGCGCTGTAGCGGTTTTTGCATACGAAGTGGTCCTGGGCCGGGTCGGTTTGCATGGCCGGGAAGAGCTCGCCGCTTTGGGAGCCGCGCGCCACGTTGGCCAGGCCCTGGGGAGAGTGGAAGAGCCCGTACATCCCGCCGTCGTCTTGGCCGCCGGATTCCTCCAGGGCGTGGCGCACCCAAATCACCGGTACGCCGCTCTCCCGGCAGGCTCCGGCCAGGGCGTTGATGCGCCCCACTACCCCCTCCAGGCCGGGCAGGGGCGAGCCGCCGGGCGGGGCGCAGGCAAAGTTCTGCATGTCGATGACCACCAGGGCGGCCTTGGCGCGGTCAGGGGGGAACAGGACCTCCGGGCGCTGCCAGGGGGTGGGCATGATCGTCCTCCTGTCATGCGGGCTACGGCGGAAAACAGGGCGCGGGGCCGCGCCCCGCCCAAGGCCATTTTAGGGAGTTACGATTTCCCGGTCAACGTGGGATGTTTCTCCGCCCGGACGGCCACGGCTCCGCGCCGCCTCTGCTAAGATACGGCTAGACCTATTTCAGGGGAGCGATGCCATGTCCAAGAAAATGATCTTCGCGTTGACGCTGCTTACCATGCTGGCCGGTTTCATCGGTGGCACCCTGGGTAGCCAACTGGTGCAGGCCAAGAGCACGGTGCAGCGGGTGGTTCAGACCCAGGCGATTCACCTTAAGGACAAGCAAGGCGTCACCCGGGCCAGCATCGACCTGTCCAGCAAGGGGGACATTTACTTCGCCCTGTACGACCCCAAGGGCAAGGCCACCGAATCCATGCTCATCACTCCCGGCATGATCCGGGCATCGCGCAAGACCGCGGCCACGGTGGCCAAGCTGGAGCGCATGTTCTCCAGCATCATGCCGGGCAAGTAGCTCCCCGCCGCCCCAAAAATAAAGAGGGGCCGCGCGCGAGGCGCAACCCCTCTGGCGTCACGAGGGGCAAGGTCCGGTTAGTCTCGTCCCCTGCACCGGTGCCGGGCCCAGCCCCTAGGGACACTGATAGGCCTTGCCCAAGGCCACGGCCCGCCGGTTGCCCTGATAGCCTTCCAGCACCGCGTCGGTGGCGCCCATGTCCCCGGCCCGTTGCAACATGTCGTCGCGCGCGGTGAGCCGGGCCAGGGGCACGTTGCCCGATTTGGTGGGCTCGGCATAGCCCCGCACCTCGCCCAAATAGCGGCACTTGCCCACCTCGCCGGTTTGGGCCAGGCGGGCGGTGGGGGGCAGCTCCTTGCTAAAGAGCTTGCTGGTGGTGCCTTTGGCGCAGCCGGCCAGGGCCAGCAGAGCCGCCCCCAGCAACAATGCCCAGGCCATTTTCTTTTCCATCGCTTCAATCCTTCCATGGCGCCAGTCCCTGGGGGCATGGTCGCACAAATTTTCCGAGTGGCCAACGGCCAGGGCCGGGGAGGGATGGCCCCGGCCGTTGGCGGTCCGCTTGCCTAGAAGGCCACCGCCAGTTGGGTGGTCACCAGGGTCCGCTCGTCTTCGTTGGCGTAGTTGCCGCGCAACAGCTCCAGGCTGATAGTGGTGTCGGGCAGGAAGTCCCAAGCCACGGCGAAGCCGTACTGCTGCTCGGGCTGGAAGTCGCCCAAATCGCCGCCGCCTTCGTAGCGCACCGCGAAGGTCCAGTCCTCGATGGGCAGCAGGGCCAGCTCCAGGTTGTAGGCGTAGGGCTTGGCCTTGCCCGAGGCGAAGGACAGCTCGCCGGCCGAGAAGTCGTCCAAGGCGGTGATGTACTCGGCGTTGAACACGGCCCACTTGTACTGGGCGTTGAGCATCAGGCTAAGGCCGCCCACCAGGTCTTGCAGGGACTCGTCAGGCACCTCGTCGGCCAAATTGCCCGCCGCGATGTTGTTGGTGTAGGCCGCGCCGAAGTTCAGGTCCACGCCGTCGCCCAGGGCGCCCTCGGGCGCGTCGAACTGGGCCCGCACGTAGAAGGTGTTCAGGTTGTTGTCCGGCGCGTCGCTGGTCTGGTGCAGGCCGGAGTTGTATACGCCCGCGCCCACGTTGAACCAGTTCTGGGCCCAACCGATCTCGGCCGCCGTGGCCTGGACCTCGAACACGTTCTGGGTGATGGGGTCACTTACCATGTAGGTCTCGAACAGGCCGACGGCCGGGTAGATCAGGCCGCCCAGGAAGTAGAAGGGCATGTCCTCGGTCTGGCCCACCAGGATGAAGGCCTCGTCCACGTTGAAGGGGTCGCCCTCGTTCTCGTAAAGCAGGTGCAGCAGGCCCTTCACGTACTTGTTGATGGTGGCCTCGAAGAATATCTCGGCCGTGGCCACGCTGAAGTCGCTCTCGGTCCTGCTCTGGCCATTATTGGGCTCGTAGTTCTGGTAGGAGCCTTCCAGCTCCACCGCGCCGTAGACCTTGAGGCGCTTGCCCGCCTCGGTGAGCAGGCCCTGGGGCTGGCGGTCGGTGGTCTTGGACAACTGCTGGCTCATTTTCAGGGAGTTGGCCGAGGTCTTGCGTGCCTCCATGGCCGCGTCCTGGGCGGTCTTGGCCGACTTTTGGGCCTCGGCCAGCTTGTCTTCCAGATAGGTCACCCGGTTTTGCAGGGCCTCCAGTTTTTTAAGGATCGCCTCCTGGGTGGGGTCAATGGCGGCCAGGCCCGGGGCCGGGGCCAGCAAAAGCGCCCCCAAAGCCAAAAGGGCCCCCATGCGTACCATGCTTCTCATTGTGGTTCCTTTCCTGTGGTTGGGTTGGTTTCAGGCGCCGGTGTCGCCGTCCTCGGAGGCGCGCTTTTGGCGGCAGGTGCAGTTCGCGCAGTCGCCCGCGCAGCCGCAATGGCCCTGGGCGTGGCCGTGTCCCGGGGGCAGGTTGGTTTGTGTTTGGCTGTTTTTAGGCACAGAGCTCTCCTTTCCCGGCGCGGGGCCGGGCGAAATATCGCCAGTCTGTATGGCTAGTTAGCTAGTTTTTAGCGGGTCGGGGCCGCCAGGGCGCGGCGCGGGCCCTGCCGCGGGAAGACCCAGCGGCGCTGGCGGCCGGCAACCCGGTTGGGGGCCACCCCCACCTCGAAGGCGCATGGTCCGTGCATGATCATTCCTCCTTGCACAGGGGATGAATGGATTCCTGGAGACCGCCCGGGCAGCCGCCGCAGGAGCCGCCGCAGCCGCATCCCGTCTCGGGCCGCCGGGCGGCGCGCCACCAGCGGCGCGCCAGCCAGGCGGCAGCCAGGGCCACCAGGGCCAGAACGATGATCAACTGATCCATGTCTCTATCCCAATCCCAGGACGCGGCCGCCCTGATAGACCAATAAGGCCAACACATAGGCCAGGATTGTGGTGTAGCCCATGGCGAACAGGGCCCAGCCCCAGCCCCCGGCCTCGCGGCGGATCATCACCACCGTGACGAAGCAGGGGGCGTAGACCATCACGAAGATCATCAGGGCAAAGGCCATGAGCGGGTTCCAGGCCGGGTCCTTGGCCAGGCGGTCGCCCAAGCTCTCGCTCTCCTCCGGGTCCACCTCGCCCAGGCTGTAGGCGGTGCCCATGGTGGCCACCACCACCTCCTTGGCCGCGAAGCCGCCCACCAGGGCCACGTTGGTGCGCCAGTCGAAGCCCAGCGGCGCGGTGACATAGGTCAGGGCGTGGCCCATGCGGCCGGCCACGGAGTGGCGCACCTCGTCCTGAGCCATCAGGTGGGCCAGCTCGTCCTTGGCCTCCTGGGTCTGGGCCGCCTCGATGCGGCTCTCCCACGAGGCCACCCGCTCCTCGGGCAGGCCGGGGAAGGTCATCAGGGCCCACATGACCACGCTCACCCCCAGAATCACGGTGCCCGCCTTTTTGGCGTACTGCCAGGTGCGCTCCCAGGTGTGGATCAACAGGCCCTTGAGGGTGGGCATACGGTAGGGGGGCAGCTCCATCACAAATGGCGCGGTCTCGCCCTTGAGCAGGGTCCAGCGCAGGATGCGCGCCGCGATCAACGCCAGGCCCCAGGAGATCAGGGTCAGGGCGAAGAGCATGTTGGCCTGCTGGGCCGCGAAGAAGGCGCCGATCAACAAGGCGTACACCGGCAGCTTGGCCCCGCAGTTCATCAGGGGCACGGTGAGGATGGTGGCCAGGCGGGCCTTGGGGTCCTTGAGGGTGCGGGTGGCCATGACCCCGGGCACCGCGCAGCCGCCGGAGATGCCGCCGCTGACGATCAGGGCGATCACGCTGTTGCCGTGCAGGCCGAAGTGCCGCAGAAGGCGGTCCAGAATATAGGCCACCCGGGCCATGTAGCCGGTGTCTTCCATGATGGCGATGGCGAAGAACATGAAGGCGATCAGCGGCACGAAGCCCAAGACCCCGCCCACGCCGTCGATCACGCCGGAGACGATGAGCGACTGGAGCAGGCCCTCGGGAATGGCCGCCTCGGCCACGCCGCCCAGCCAGCCGAAGAAGGTCTCGAACCAGCCCACCGGCGTCTCGCTGGCCCAGAACACGAACTCGTATACCCCGTAGAGGATGGCCAGCAGGAACACCGGCCCCAGCAGGCGGTTGGTGAGCACCTTGTCGATGCGGTCGCTCAGCTCCAGGCGCTGGCCCCGGGTCTCGGTGACTGCCTGGCGGTAGAGGCCGCTGATGAAGCCGTAGCGGTGGTCGGCGATGATCCCCTCGGGGTCGTCGTCCATGGTGGAGCGGATGTGTTCGCTCAGCTCTTGGCGCCGGGTGCCGGTGAGGGCGGCCAGGGACGGATCGCGCGCCACCTGGGCCTTTACTTCGCTGTCGTTCTCCAGCAGCTTGAGGCCCACCCAACGGGGACTGAGCGGCTCCCACTCGCGGCCTCCGCCGTTCAGGCTGGCGGTCAGCTCGTTGAGCGCCTGGTCCACGTCGTGGCCGTAGGAGAGCTCCAGGGGTTTCCACTCCTTGCGCTCGGCGGCCACTTTGGCGGCGGCGGCCAAAAGCTCGGGCACCCCCTTGCCGGTGCGGGCCACGGTGGGCACCAGGGGCGCGCCCAAGAGCTTGCCCAGCTTGTCGGTGTCGATACTCAGTCCCTTGGCCTCGGCCACGTCCATCATGTTCAGGGCGATGACCAGGGGCACGCCCAACTCCAGGAACTGCACCGCCAGGTAGAGGTTGCGCTCCAGGTTGGCCGCGTCGGCCACGTGGACCACCACGTCGGGCTTTTCCTGGACGAGGTAGTCGCGGGCCACCAACTCCTCGGGGGAGTAGGCGGTGAGGCTGTAGGTGCCGGGCAGGTCCACGATGGTCACGTCGTTGCCGCCCAGCTTGGCGACGCCCCACTTCTTCTCCACGGTCACGCCGGGGTAGTTGCCCACGTGCTGGCGCGCGCCGGTGAGGGCGTTGAACAGAGAGGTCTTGCCCGAGTTGGGGTTGCCCGCCAGGGCGATGGTCAGTTTTTCTCCGGCCATGGCTATTCCTCTCCCGACCGGACCATGATGTGGTCGGCCTCGTTGTTGCGCAGGGTGAGGTTGTAGCCCTTGAGCTTGATCTCCACCGGGTCCTTGAGGGGCGCGCGTCCCATGATCTTGATGGTGGTGCCGGGCACCAGCCCCATCTCCCGGATGCGCCGCCCCAGCTCGCCGCTGGCCGTGACCTTGTCGATCACCGCCTCTTCGCCCGGCCCCAGCATTCGCAGGGTTTCTTTAGTAGCCATTGCCGTCTCCCATAAGTTTGATGTATCAAACATTGCTTCCAAAAAAATTCCCCAATGCGCCCAAACCCCGGTGCGCCTGGGCGCGCGCCGGGCAGGTGCCTCAGGAGTAAGCCGAAAAAACGGAGTCCGGGTCTGTGGGGCGGCGCATGTCGCAGCCGCAGGCCGGGCAGCGCACCACCCGGTCGTCAATCCCGGTCACCCTAGTCTCCTGGCGGGTGCAATTGGGGCATTGATAAGTATATATCGGCACTTATGCCTCACATTGTTTAGGCGCCGGCAGAGTCGCTTCGCCTCCGGCCGGGCCGGATAGCGTGGGCATGCGCCGTGCAGGATGGTTTCGGTGCGCCTCGCTGTGTTTGCAAATCATGATTTAGTTAGTTACTACTAAGTTTATAAGTTGTCAAGTACTACGGGGCGCTTTTTCGCCTTTCCGGCTCAGGCGCTTAGGGCCCGGTCCTGGCTTAGTTGGATTAAATGCGATTCCAGGGCTGTGGGACTGGTGCAGTTGAGCGGGCAGAAGGGTTTTTCGCAGAGCTTGCACTGCTTCTTGACCACATTCATAGCGGCGTGGGAGTTGATGGGGGTAAGGAACACGACCAGGTCGGACTTGTTCACGATCTGGCGCAGACGCCGAGCCCCGGAGCGCACCTTGCCGGTGTGGCACAGACAGCTCCCGCCCATCTGCTCGATTATCTCGGTGTAGTTCTTTTCCAGCCGGTCCAGGCCGCCGATCACCGCCACCGAGCGGCCCCGCAGGGGGCAGCGGCTACGGGCGGGACGCGCCCCGGCGCGGGCCTGGCCGCAGTCAGGACAGGCCTCGGGGCACGCCTCTGCCGAGCAACAGGCCTCTGCCCCGGCCTGGGCGGCGCGCGCTTCTTCCTCGGCCTGGAGGGCCAGGGCGCGCCACACAGCCAGGTCGTTGCGCAGTTGTTCTATCTCCGCGCGGGCCTGCTCCAGCTCGCGGCCCAATTCCTTGGCCCGCTTCTTGTGGGGCGAGGGCGCGGCGGCCTGGGGTACGGCGGGTTCACTGCGAACCTGCGGGGTTTTCAAACGCAGGGCCAGATCGCGGTTCTCGGCCTTCAATTCTTCCAGGCTTTGGCGCAGGGCTCGATTCTGGGCGCAGTAGGTCTCGGCCCGTCCCTTTTCACGCTCCACCAGGGACTCGCCTTGCAGGCGCTTCATGCCCCGCGCGGCAACGAGGTGGGCCAGGCGGCGGCCGGCCTCGCGGCGCTCCCTGCCCTCACCCTGGTAACAGGCCCAGAGCAGGGGGATGGGCCAGGCGGTGTCCCGGGCCTGAGCCAGGATCTCGCCACCGCTCAGGGAGGCGGTTTTATGCAGGGTGGCCCGGAAGCGGGCGCTCAGCTCCTTGCTCACCGCTGCTTGCGCCTGCGGGTTGGTGTGACAGGCCTCGTGCAGGGCGTGCAGCAGGGCCTCGCCGCGCCCCTGCTGGGCCTCCTCCGGCAATCCCGCGCGTTTCAGATGTTTTTTCAGGGCCTTCTTGTCAAAAGCCGCCCCCAGGAGCAAGGTCACCACCAAGCAGTCCTGGTGCCATTCCAGAGACGCGGCGCCCCCGGACTCTTGGGTTAAAGCCAACGGCTCTTCAAGGGCGGGCCGGGGTGGGCTAATCATGGGTGCCAAAACAAAAGCTCCTTTATGGTCTGGTTTATTTAATTAGGTACAGTTAATTTTATTTGAGGTCAAGTTTTTTGTGTTGGGGAACCGAGCGGTGTACATATAAATGGAACAGGGAGGGTGTTATGAGCCAGGCCACGTCCCGGCGGTTGAAGGGCAAGCGGCTCACCGCACAGTCGGAAGACTATCTGGAGGCCATCGCCGAGCTGCAAAAGGAAAACCAGGTAGCCCGGACCAAGGACATCGCCGAGCGCCTGGGGGTGACTCCGGGCACCGTGACCTCGGCTTTAAAAAGCCTGGGCGACAAGGGCCTGGTCAACTACCAGCCCTACAGCCCCATCAGCCTCACCGCCTCGGGCGAGCGCCTGGCCGGGGAGATCATCCGCCGCCACGACACGCTCACCCGCTTCTTGGGCGAGGTGCTGGGCGTGCCTCCCAGCCAGGCCGAGGACAACGCCTGCCGGGCCGAGCACGTCCTGGGCCGCGAGGTCATCGAGCGCATGGCCTGCTTCCTGGAGTTTTTGGACAGCTTCCCGCGCTCCAACCAGGCCTGGCGCGACGAATACGCCCGCTTCTGCGAAAGCACCGGCCAGGAGTGCCGGGCCCTGGAGGAGCCGGCCTGATCGCCTAGCAGCAGCCCATGCCGCCGCCGCCCTGCCCCATCCCGGCCGCGCAGCAGGCCTTGCCCTTGCGCACCCGCATGGCCGACAGGTCGTCGCCCGCGTAGATGGCCTTGAGCGCCTCCTCGATGAAGCCGTTCACCTCCAGGGGCTCCACGCCGTAGCCGGAGAGCACCGCGCGCGGCGTCTCCCCTATTCCGCTGACCAAGACGTTGCGGCAGTCGTCCAGGGACTCGGCCAGGCGCTTCCAGCGCAGCTCGCCGTCGCCCGCCGGCGGGGCGGGCCGCGTCTCGATGAGCTCGAAGCCCTCCACCCCCGGCCCCCAGATCTGAAACTCCATGGCCTGGCCCAGGTGCAGGTTGACCAAAAGCCCCTCGCGGCTGGCCACGGCCACGTGGGGCCGGGTCAGGTCCATGGGCTCGGGCAGCTTGCCGCAGGAGGAGAGGCAGCCGGCCATTTCCTTGCTCTTGTCCTGGCCCAACAGGCCCACCGCGTCGGCCCGGCAGCGGGTGCAATGGGTCATCTGACTCATGTGCCTGTCGCACACCTCCCGGAGCGACTGCATCAGGGGGCGGCTGGGTTCGCCCAGGCTCTCGAAGGGGGTGCCCGCGGTGGGGTACATGGGCATCAGGTTCATCAGGTCCGCGTTCAGCTCGGCCCCCCAGCGGGCCACCTCTTCCACGTGCTGGTCATTGACCCCGGGGATGACGATGGTGTTGAGCTTGACCACGATGCCCCGCTCCTTCAAGCCGGCCACCGCCTCGCTCTGGCGAGATAGCAGCAGCCGCGCCGCCTCCTCGCCGCGATAGGCCATCTTGCCGTCCTTGACATAGGCGTATATCCGGCTGCCGATGGCCGGGTCCACCGCGTTGATGGTGATGGTCATGTGAGTGACCCCCACCTGAGCCAGCTCGTCCAGATGCGCGGGCACGGCCAGGCCGTTGGAGGAGAGGCAATAGAGCATCTGGGGGAAGCGCTCCTTGACCAGGCGCATCGTCTCCAGGGTGCGGCCCGCGTTGGCCATGGGGTCGCCTGGCCCGGCGATGCCCGCCACGGAGATGCGCGGCTCGGCGGCCAGCACCTGCTCCAGATAGGCCAGGGCCTGGTGGGGAGCCAAAACCCCGCAGGTCACGCCCGGGCGCGACTCGTTGACGCAGGAGTACTTGCGGTCGCAGTAGTTGCACTTGATGTTGCAGGCCGGGGCCACGGGCAGATGCACTCGCCCGTGGGAGCCCTTGGCCGCGCGGTTGAAACAAGGATGCTTGGCGCTGATGTCGTGTGCGTCCATGATGTCTCCCTATAGGTATCCGTAGCCCACGTCGGAGTCGGCCTGCTTCTGGGCCAAGACGGCGTTCACCAGGCGGTCGTAGAGCTGCTGCGCGCCGCGATAGCCCAGGTGCAGGATGCGGGAGCCGCCGATGCGGTCGTGGATGGGCATGCCCACCCGCACCAGGGGCGCGCCCTGCTCACGGGCCATGCGGTAGCCCTTGGAGTGGCCCACGAACAGGTCCGGCTTGAGCTCGCGGCTGATCTCGGCGATGCGGTAGAAGTCGATGCCCGCCTCCACCCGCGGCGTCTCGCGGGTCAGGCCGTCGCAGAATTCATGCACCTTCTCGCCGAAGTTGAGAGCCCGGCCGCCCGAGGCGCAGAGCACCGGCGTAATCCCGATCTCGGCCAAGAAGGCGCTGAGCCCGATGACCAGATCCTGCTCGCCGTAGACCACCGCCCGCTTGCCCGAGAGGTACTTGTGCCCGTCCACCATGGCGTCCAGCAGGCGACCGCGTTCCTCAACGTGCTTGTCAGGGATGGGCCGCCCACTTATCTCCTCCAGCACGGCGAAGAGCTCGTCGCTGGCCCGCAGGCCGAGAGGCAGGCCCGGGCTGTGCAGGGGCACCCCGCAACGCTCGGCCAGGTCGCGGCCCGCGTCCTGGGAGGCCGGGGTCCAGCCCAAGGCCAGGCTGGCCCGCGCCCCGCCCATGGCCTTGATCGCCGCCAGAGGGGTGCCACCCTCGGGCAGAATCTCGTAGGCCTCGCTGGCCGGGGCATCCAGGGGCCGGGAGTAGTCGGGCAGCAGGGTGGCCTCCAGGCCGAAGTCCCCGGCCACCTCCAGCAGATGGCGGATGTCCGCCGGGCTGATCAGGCCGGGCAGCAGGTTGATGCCCTCGTGGCGCGGGCCGGGCTCGGCCAGCTGGGCCACGGTGGCGGCCACCGCCGCGTAGAAGCCCTCCATGTGGGTGGCCGCATAGGACGGCGTGGCCGCGTGGATCAGGGCGGGCATCTCGGTGCAAGAGCCCTCCAGCACCGCCTCGGCCAGGAACTCCCTCACGATGGCCGGCACGTTGTCGCCGATGGTCTCGGTGAGACAGGTGGTGGCGATGCCCACCGCCTTGGCCTGGTATTTGTTGATCACGTTGACCAGGCCCGCCTTCAGGTTGGGCCCGCCGCCGAACACCGCCTCGCCCTCGCCCAGGGCGCTGGAGGCGATGTCCACCGGCTCGCGGTAGTGGCTGATCAAATAGCGCCGCATGTAGGTGGCGCAGCCCTGGGAGCCATGCAGGAAGGGCACGCAGCCCTCGATGCCCTTGAAGGCGATGCAGGCGCCTAGGGGCATGCAGGCCTTGCAGGCGTTGGTGCTGGAAACGTAGTCGTGCTTCTTGGCCAGGTTGTTTTTCATCACACCGCCTCCAGCCGCCGCCGCGCCCGGCGCGGGGTGAAGCGCCACACCGGGCTCAGGGCCGTGGCCGCCACCTCCTCGGCAAAGTTGAGCATGCCCACGAAGCCCTCCAGGGCCAGCTTGCGCTCATGGTTGTGATCCACGAAACCGATGCCCAGCTTGTGGGCGATGGGCCGCTCCTTCACGCCGCCCACAAAAACGTCCACGTCCTTTTCGATCAGGTAGGTCATCAGCTCCAGGGGGTTGGCGTCGTCCACGATCACCGTGCCCGGCTCGCAGATGGAAGCCAGTTCCTGGTAGTCCTCCTCGGTGCCGGTCTGGGAGCCGGCCAGCACCACCTTCATGCCCAGCAGGCGGAAGGACTTGATCAGGCTGAAGGCCTTGAAGGCCCCGCCCACGTACAGGGCAGCCCGCTTGCCCTCCAGGCTCTCGCGCAATTCCATGAGCCGGGGATAGATGCGGCCCAGCTCCTCGCGCACCAGCTCCTTGGCCTTTTCCATGGCCTCGTCGGAGCCAAAGAACTCAGCCACGTCGTAGAGCGCCTGGGCCATGTCCTCCACGCCCAGATAGCTCACCCGCTTGAAGGGGATGCCGTAGGTCTCCTGCATCATCTTGGCCAGCTCCATGGTGGAGCCGGAGCACTGCACCAGGTTGAGCGCCGCGCCGTGGGCCCGCTGCATCTGGGCCACCCGGCCGTCGCCGGTCACGTTGGCAACCACGCTCACCCCCATGCGCTCCAGGTACTCTCGAATGATCCATATCTCGCCGGCCAGGTTGAAGTCGCCCAGCAGGTTCACCGCCATGGGCGGGATATCGCTGATGTCGCCGCTGCCCACCAGACGAAACAGGGCGTTGCAGGCCGCGTAGTAGCCGGCCCGCTTGTTGCCCTTGAAGCCCTCGCTCATCACCGGAATCACCGGGATGCCGTGGCGCTCTTCGGCCTTCCTGCACACCGCGTTGATGTCGTCGCCGATGAGCCCCACCATGCAGGTGGAGTAGACGAACGCCGCCTGGGGCTGGTGCAGGGGGATCAGCTCGTCCAGGGCGCGGGTCAGCTTCCCTTCGCCCCCAAAGATCACGTCGGTCTCGCCCAGGTCGGTGCTGAAGGAGTAGCGGTGCAGCTCCGGGCCCGAGGACAGGGCGCCCCGGATATCCCAGGTGTAGGAAGCGCAGCCGATGGGACCGTGGATCAGGTGCAGGGCGTCGGCGATGGGATAGAGCACCACCCGCGAACCGCAGAACACGCAGGCCCGCTGGCTGACCGCCCCGGCCAGGCTCTGCTTGTCGCAGCTGATGCGGAAGGGCTTGTCCCCGCCGGTTTCATGAATCTGATCCTCGCGCTCGGCGAATATCACCTGGGACATGGCTGCTCCTTAGGCCCGCTTACGCAGGCAGATCATCCGGGTGTTTTCCCAGCCCAGACCACGGTGAAACTTGAGCCCGGCCTGGTTCTCCCGGTCGGCCAAAAGCTGCATCCGCGTGGCCCCGCGCTCAGCGGCCCAGGCGGCGATGGCTTCCATGAGCCCCCGCCCCACCCCCCGGCCCCGCCAGGCGGGCGCCACCACCAGGTCCTCGGCCCACAAGGACCAGGCCCCCTCGGCGGTGGACACCACGAGCTGCCCGGCCACCATGCCCACCACTTCGCCATCGGCCTCGGCGGCCAGCAGCCGCGCGGTGGGCGAGGCCAGGAGCATCTCCAGGCCCCGCGTCTGGCGCGCCGCGTCCACGGCGAAGTCTGGCTCCACCGAGAACAGCACGCCCAGCAGATCGCTCAGGGCGAGCAGGTCCTCGGCGCGGGCCGGGCGTATGTTCACCGTGGGGTGGCTCATGGTGGGGCGTCTCTCCCTAGCCGATCAAATATTCCTCGGGCGGTTCGCCGTCTTCCAGGCCGTCCAGGATGGCGTCGATGGCCGCCTCGCTGTCCACGCCCTTGAACCACCAGTTGTTGGGCTGCACCACCATGGCCGGGCCCTGGTCGCACTGCTTGAGGCAGCCGGTGGCCACCACCTGGCAGTCCAGGCCACGGTCCAGGATCTCCTCTTCCAGGTACTGCAAAAAGCCGTCGGTCTTCTTGTGGCAGATGCCCTGGGGATCGCCCTTGAGGCGGAAGCTCTGACAGACCAGAATCTGATTGGCCGGGATTCCCATTTGGTTTGCTCCTTAATGCGAAGTCGTTCGCTCGTGTCGTGGGGGCCCTATTTCTTGCCGCCCTTTTTCTTGCCGCCGCCGAAGAGCACGTCCACCAGGCCTTCCACGTTGCCCTCCTGGATCAACACCGGCAGGCCCTTGTCGCCCAACAGCCTGCGCGGCGCTTGCCCGGCGGCCGCGGCCAAGACCGCGAAGCAGTCGCTGAGCACCAGGTAGACCTGTTGCCAGCGGGCATCGCCCTCGCCGGGCTCGGGCGCGGGCCGCGCCTCCCGGAGCACCACCGGCCCGTCCTGGGGACCGTAGATGAGGAACTGCCCGGCCTGGCCCAAATGCAGGTCCACCTCGAAGCCGTCAGAGCTGCACACCGCCAAATAGGGCTTCTGCTGGCTGGGCTTTGGCAACACCACCTGGCTGGCGGCGGGCTCGTTGAAGTCCCACTCCAGGGCCTGGGCGCAGGAGGCCAGGTCGATGGCCTGGACGGGAAGGTGCTTGGAAGCCAGGGCGGCCAGGCGCTCCAGCTCGGCCGGGTCGGCCGGCTGGCAGGGCTGGGGGCAGTCCTCGCCCTTGGGCAGGAAGGGGAACAGCTTCATCTCCGCCACCCCTAACTCGGCCGCCCGCTGGGCGATCTCGCCCACCTGCTCCGCGTTGATCCAGGGATAGAGGGTGGTCTTCACCTGCACCGGCACCTCGGCCTCCACCAGGGCGGCGATGGCAAAGGGCTGTTCCTTGACCAGGGTCTTGGCCGCCTCGCTCAGCGGCAGGGTGCGCTTGCCCGGGCGTATCCAGGCGTAGATGCGCTCCACCACCGAGGGGTCCACCGCGTCCATGAGGATGGACACGTGGGCCAGGCCCAGCTTGGCCAGCTCGGGCGCGATCTCCGCCGCGCCCAGGCCCAGGGTGGTGAGGCACAGGCTGACCTCGGGGTAGCGCTCGCGCACCAGGGCCAGGGTCTTGAGGGTCAACTCCGGCGTTGCCAGGGGGTCGCCGGGGCCGTTGAGGTTGACCACCTTGATGGCGTCGCCCTGGTCTTCCAAATACTCCAGCCAGTTGAGGGCCTGCTCCGGAGTCAGGGCCCGGGGCAGGGGCTGGTCCGGGGTGAAGCGCACCTTGGCCAGGGCCCGGGGGGCCACAGGCAGGTGGATGCGTCCCGAGGAGCGGCGGTGGTCGGCGCAAAAGTCCGGGGCCGAGTCGTGATCGATAATCTTAGCCATCCTTCACCTGCCCTGTTCCGGCGGGGCCTTCCCCGCCTTGCCTACATCACCAGCTCGAAGCTCGTCTCCGGGTCGTCGCGGTCCTTGCGGTCCAGCAAAGCATTTAGGATCTTCTCCAGCAGCCGGATGCCGCCCTTGTAGCCCACGGTGGGGAAGTACTGGTGCCCCTGGCGGTCCAGGATGGGGAAGCCCCAGCGCACCAGGGGGATGTCCTCGTCGCGGGCCATGTACTTGAGGTAGGTGTTGCCGATGAGCATATCCACCGGCTCGTTCTTGATCCACTGGTGCAAGAGGAACATGTCCGCGTTCTGGTCGCACTTCACGTTGACCTCGTAGGGCAGATCCGCGGTGAGCTCCCGGATGCGCTTTTCAAAGGCCTTGCCCGGCGTGCCGCTCACCACGTGGACGGGCCACATATCGATGGACACCAGGAACTCGGTCATAGCGATGAGCTGGTCCGGGTCGCCGGCCAGGGCCACCTTCTTGTGGAAGAAGTACTGGTGCATGTCGCTGATCATGTCCACCAGCTGGCCGCGCTCGTGGGTCACCTCCTCGGGCACGCTCACCCCGGCGATGATGCGCAGGGCGTCCACGAAGCGGTCGGTGGCCATGAGGCCTATGGGGATGTCCAGCACCCGGCAAGGGACCTTGTGGTTGGTGTCCAGATAGCGGGCCGCGTCTGCGCTGCACCACTCGCCCATGGCCAGGGTGCCGATGGAATCGCCGGCGCTCTTGAGCGCGTCGATGGTGACCCCGCCTTCGGGGAACATCTTGTATTCGCCGGACAGGGGGCCGTTCAAGATGCCCGAGGTGTCGGGGAACAGGATGATCTCCACCCCGATGAGCCCGGCCAGGCGCTTGATCTCCTCCATGTCGGCCGGCTCCACCCAGCCGGGGATGATGTTCACCTTGCCGTTCTTCTTGCCCGTGTGCTCGGCCTTCATGGCCATGCCCTTGACCATGTTGGAGAAGCCGGTCACGTGGCTGCCCACGTAGCTGGGGGTGTTGGCGTAGATGACGTCTTTGCCCTTGGGGATCTTGCCGTCCTTGGTGGCCTTGTCCACGATCTGGGGCAAATCGTCGCCGATGGTCTCGGACAGGCAGGTGGTGTGCACCGCCACCACCTCGGGCTCGTAAACCGTGAAGATGTTGTCGAGGGCCTGCAACAGGTTGGCCTGCCCGCCGAAGACGGATGCCCCCTCGGTGAAGGAGCTGGTGCCCGCGCTGATGGGCTCCTTGTAGTGGCGTGTCAAGGTGCTGCGGTGATAGGCGCAGCAGCCCTGGGAGCCGTGGCTGTGGGGCAGGCAGCCGTGCACCCCCAGCGCGGCGTACATGGCGCCGATGGGCTGGCAGGTCTTGGCCGGGTTGATGGTCAGAGCGTGGCGCTCGGCTATCTTTTCGGGCGTGTGTCTAAGCAGCATGGCTCTTGTCCTTGGTCTCGCCGGGCGTTATTCCCAAACGTAGGTTGCCGAGAGTTCGGGGTTCTCCTGCCAGGGGGCCTTCATGTAGCCCCAGACCTTGCTGTTCACCAGGCGGTCGATCTCGCGGTAGAAGTTGATGGCTCCCTGGAATCCGGCGTAGGGCCCGCCCGAGTCGTAGGAATGGAGCTGCTTCATGGGGATGCCCAGCTTCTGGATGGAGAACTTCTCCTTGATGCCCGCGCAGAAGATGTCGGGCTTGAGAAGCTCCACCAGCTGTTCGGCCTCGTACTGGTTGAGGTCGTCGATGACCATGGTCCCGTTTTCCATGTCCGGGATCATGCCCTCGTAGCCCTTGAACTCCAGGCCGGACTCGGCCAGGGCCTTGAGCTCATCCTCGCTCTTGCGCGGGGAGTAGAGGCTCTCGTCGGCCTCCACCTCCAGCTCCTCGATGTTGCGGCTGTCCGCGTCCACCTTGAGGTTGGGGATCACGTGGCGGCCTTCGTAGTCGTCGCGGTGGGCGAACTCGTAGCCCGCGCTGATGGTCTTCATGCCCAGTTCCTTGAACAGTTCCTGGTAGTGATGGGCCCGGGAGCCGCCCACGAAGAGCATGGCCGTCTTGCCATCGGTGCGGGGGCGCACCTCCTTGGCCACCGCTTCCACGGCGGGCATTTCCTCGGCGATCACCTCCTCCACCCGGTCGATGAGCTCCTGGTCGCCGAAGTACTGGGCTATCTTGCGTAGGCTCTTGGCCGCGGCGCCCGCGCCGATGAAGTTCACCTTGATCCAGGGGATGCCGTACTTCACCTCGAGCATGTCGGCCACGTAGTTGATGGAGCGGTGGCACATCACCGCGTTCAGGTCGCTGGTGTGGGCACTGGCGAACTGGTCGTAGGAGCTGTTGCCGCTGAAGGTGGCGTTGTTGGTGATGCCGCACTTGTTCAACAAGCGATCGATCTCAAAGCCGTCGCCGCCGATGTTGTACTCGCCCAAGAGGTTGATGCGGTACTTGCCCGGCTTGCCCTCGTCCTTGTTGCCCACCAGGTGCCTGAACACCTGGTTGTTGGCGATGTGGTGCCCGGCGGACTGAGAAACGCCCTTGTAGCCCTCGCAGGAGAAGGCGAAGACGTTGCAATCGCCCAGCTTCTTCTTCATCTTGGCGGCCACGGCGTGGATGTCGTCGCCGATGAGCCCCACCGGGCAGGTGGCGAACACGCAGATGCCCTTGGGGTGGAACAGGTCGTAGGCCTCCTGGATGGCCGCTTCCAGCTTTTTCTCGCCCCCGAAGATGATGTCCTTGTCCTGCATGTCCGTGCTGAAGCAGTAGGTCATGTAGTTCTGGGCATCCGGGGCGGTGGCGTCGGTCTGGTTGCGCCGGGTGAGCCAGGAGTAGAAGCCGCAGCCGATGGGGCCGTGGGTGATGTTCACGATGTCCCGGGTGGGGCCCATGATCACGCCCTTGCAACCGGCGTAGGTGCAGCCCCGCATGGTGATGATGCCCGGGATGGTGCGCACGTTGGCGGTGATCTCCGGGGTCTCGTTCTGCAAGGCCTCGTTGATCAGAATCTGCTTGGCGCGCTTGCGGGCCACCTTGGGGGGATACTTGGTGAGTATCTTTTCCTTGATGACCGCCGGGTCCGCCGGCGCCTTGTTGTCATGGGCTGAAATCATTTCTGCTGTCTCCCCGCCGTACTAGACGATTGCCTTGGGGCCGATTTCTCCGGTGCGCACCCGGGCCGCGTTGCTGATGGGCAAAACGAAGATCTTGCCGTCGCCGGGCTTGCCGGTCTGGTTGGTCTCGATGATGGTCCTCACCGCCGGCTCCACGTTGTGATCCGAGACCACCATGGTCAGCATGCGCTTGGAGTAGAGCTTGCCTTTTTCGCCCAACAGGGCGATGGCCTCCTCGTAGCCCTCGCTGGCCCCGGCCAGGATCTTCACGTCCACCAGCCCCTTGCCGCGTCCCTGACACTCGTGGGCAAACATGGAGTCGATGCCGATCTTGGTCAGGGCCTGCTTGGTCTGGTTCATGGTGTTCATGCGCACCACGGCGATGATCTCTTTCATGCCGTGGCCTCGGCTTCCTCCAGCGGCGCGGTGTCGCAGACCCCGGAGCTGATGGTGTAGACCTCTTCCACCGGGCTTACGAAGATCTTGCCGTCGCCGAAGGCTCCCTTGCCCTTGGTGCGGGCCGCCTCCATGATGGTCTTGATCACGAACTCCACGTCCTCGTCCTTGACCACGCTCATCAAGAGGGTCTTGGGGATCTCGTCGTAGGTGATCTGGCCGATCTTGATGCCCCTCTGCTTGCCGCGCCCGGCCACGGAGTACTTGGTCACCGAGGGGAAGCCCGCGTCCATCAGGGCCTTCAGCACCTCGTCGGCCTTCTCCGGCCTCACGATTGCTCTCACCATAGTCATCATGTCGTTAATCCATCCCTTGACCGGTTAAGGTTGATCAGGCCGCCAACAGCCCGAAGTCCAGCAGCAACTGCTCCAGCTGCTCGATCTCCAGCGGCTCGGGAATGATGAACATCTCGTTCTCGTCGATGGCCTTGGCCAGGGCGCGGTAGTGCTGGGCCTGAGGCGCGTCGGGGTTCCACTCAATCACCGTCTTGCGGTTGATCTCGGCCCGCTGCACGTCGTTGTCGCGCGGCACGAAGTAGATCATCTGGGTGCCGAGCATCTTGGCCAGCTCCTCGATCATCTCGCTCTCGTTGTCCACGTTGCGGCTGTTGCAGATGAGCCCGCCCAGGCGCACCTTGCCCGATTCGGCGTACTTGCGGATGCCCTTGCAGATGTTGTTGGCCGCGTACATGGCCATCATCTCGCCGGAACAGACGATGTAGATCTCCTCGGCCTTGCCGTCCCGGATGGGCATTGCGAAGCCGCCGCAGACCACGTCGCCCAGCACGTCATAGAAGGCGTAGTCCAGGCCCTCGCACTCCTCATAGGCGCCCAGGGATTCGAGCATGTTGATGGAGGTGATGATGCCGCGCCCGGCGCAGCCCACCCCGGGCTCGGGGCCGCCGGACTCCACGCACCAGGTGCCGCCGAAACCGCCGCGCCGAATTTCTTCCAGCTCGACGTCCTCGCCTTCCTCGCGCAGGGTGTCCAGCACCGACTTCTGGGCCAGGCCGCCCAGGAGCAGGCGGGTGGAGTCGGCCTTGGGGTCGCAGCCCACCACCATCACCTTCTTGCCCATCTCCGCCAGGCCGGCCACCGTGTTCTGGGTGGTGGTTGACTTGCCAATTCCGCCTTTGCCGTAAATCGCTATCTTTCGCATGGCTGTTAGCCTCCTAAAGGATTGCTTTGGCCCCCAAGAGAGCAAGGCCCTTGCCAAGCGCGCTGGCCGGCGTGGCCGGTGCGGCGCAACCGGCGGAATTGGCTGGGTATAATTTTTTTCGCGGAGGGAAATCAGACTCGAACGGGCAACTGGACAGAGCGCGTAATTTTACCTACACGCAAAAAGATTTTACCTTGAGGTGAAATCCAGCGGGGCGTGTAAAGCGGGCACAAAACAATGGCCCTTTATCCATGCGCCTTGCCGCGTGTCCGCTCGCGGGGCGCATGAATAAAGGGCCTATGAGGAGACAACATCTCCCCTAGGTTTTAAGCTGTCTTCAGTAGGCACGTAGGCGTAAAGCCAGGCAATGCCTTTCCCGCGGCACAGCCAGGCGGCGGCAGGCAAGGCGCGGGCTAGCGAGTTCCGCAGGCGTATATGCCAATACGCCGAGGAAGCGAGCGACGCACGCAACGCCGCATCCCGCCGTCTGGCGAAGCCGCCCAATTTAGCCGTGCACTAGCTTGTGCCGCTCCGCCTTTACCCTCTCTTCCAAGCCATACTTCTTGAGCCGGTAGCCCAGCTTGCGCAGGGTGATGCCCAGGTCGGACGCGGCGCGCGACTGCACCCAGCGGTTGCGCTCCAGCGCGTCCAAGAGCTCGCCTTTTTCCAGCTCGTCCAGCTTGGAGCGGTTGGCCTCGTCCTCCCCGGCCGGTTCGTTGGCGGCGCTCATGAGGAAGCCGGGCAAATCGGCCTTGGTGATGGTGTCCTGATCCACCATGATGCTCAGGCGCTCGATGATGTTCTCCAGCTCGCGCACGTTGCCCGGCCAGGAGTAGGCCACCAGGGCCTTTTCGGCCGCGGTCTCGATGATCAGGCGGCGGCTGTACTCCTCGGAGTTCTTGTCCAGGAAGTGGTGGATCAACAGCGGGATGTCCTCCACCCGCTCGCGCAGGGGCGGCAAATGCAGAGGGAACACGTTCAACCTATAGTAAAGATCCTGGCGGAACTCCTTGGACTCCACCAGCACCGGCAGGTTCTGGTTGGTGGCCGCGATGATGCGCACGTCCACCTTGTGGGTCTTGGGCGAGCCCAGGCGCTCGAACTCCTTGTCCTGCAAGAAGCGCAAGAGCTTGGCCTGGAGGCTGATGGGCATCTCCGCGATCTCGTCCAAAAAGATGGTGCCCCCGTCCGCTTCCTCGAAGCGCCCCGGCT
This sequence comes from Desulfarculaceae bacterium, assembly GCA_020444545.1. Lineage (NCBI taxonomy): Bacteria > Pseudomonadati > Thermodesulfobacteriota > Desulfarculia > Desulfarculales > Desulfarculaceae > Desulfarculaceae bacterium. The sequence continues at coordinate 624,215 of JAHLKT010000004.1, forward strand.
TTTCCTCGGTGGCCCCGGTGAAGGCGCCCTTGGAGTGACCAAAAAGCTCGCTTTCCAAAAGATTCTCGGGCAGGGCCGCGCAGTTGATCTTCACGAAAGGCCCGTCCGCCCGGGCGCTCATCTCGTGGATGATGCGGGCCACCAGGGTCTTGCCCGTGCCGGACTCGCCCAACAGCAGCACCGAGGCCTTGGCCGGGGCCACCTTGGCCAGGGTGCCCTGAAGCTCGCGCATGGCCGGGCTCTTGCCCACGATGAAGAAATTGTTGTACCGGTTGCTGACCTCGTCCTTGAGTAGCTTGTTCTGGCGTCTGAGCAACTCCTCGCGGCGCTCCACCTGGCGGTTGAGCTGCACGAACTGGCCGATGAGCTGGGCCACGATGGTCAGGAAGCGGATGTCCTCCGAGGCCGAGACCTCCTCGCCGAAGAGCCGGTCCACGTTGAGCACCCCGATGGGCTCGCCCGAGAGCAGGATGGGCACGCCCACAAAAGCCATCTTGCCCTTGTCCAGGTCGCGGGACTGGGTTTTGTTGAGGAACAGGGGCTCACGGCTCACGTCGGGCACGTAAAAGGGCTGGGCGGTCTGGAAGATGCGGCCGGTCACGCCCTCGCCCTGGGCGTAGACCCCCCGGCTCATCTCCTGGGGCGAGAGGCCGTAGGAGGCGTAGATGGCCAGCTTGCCGTCACTGCCCCGCAGGGTGACCGTGGCCCGCTTCATGGCCAGGGTGTCCGAGATGATAGCCAAGACCCGCTCCAGGGTCTGGGAGAGGTTCAGCGCCTCGCCGATTACCCGGCTGATCTCGAACAGAACCCGAAGTTCCAGCTCTGTGACCTGGGTTGCCATGCAGTTACAGAATGCAAGGATGGTGCCGCCAAATGCTATGATGGCAAAAGGCCGATATTACACACTATTTTAATGCCGGTTGCCAGAAGGGTCGGATAGCCCCGCCTATAAACATACTTACGTGAAGCGTTAAAGCGCTATTCATACCTAATTGTATGCTTGATCTGTCTTAAACACCTTTCCGTAGGACAATAGGGTGATTAGTCCGCCCCCGGCGGCGGCCAGTTTGGCCGGGTCCAATTTGGGCCCCAGGCCCCGCTGGGCCAGGAACTCCCCGGCCTGGCGCAGGCTCAGGTTATTTGGCGGCTGGCCGGGCAGGAAGGGGCAGCCGCCCCGCCCGCCCAAGGTGGCGTCCAGCCAGGCGGCCCCGCCCTGGGCCGCGGCCTCCAACACCGGCTCCAGCCGCTCCGGCTGGCCGTGCAGATGTAGGCCCAGCTCCGCGCCGGGCATCTGTTCGCGCAAATACTCCAAGGTATCGCCCACGCCCTGGGGAGTGGCCCGTCCGGCGGTGTCGGCCAGGGCCAAACGCCTCACCCCCAGGGCATGGAACGGGGCCAGATGGCGGGCCAAATCCTTTGGCGTAGGGGGCTTGAGCATGGGGCCGCCAAAGGCGCATTGCAAGCCCATGCGCACCCGGAGGCCGGCGTCCAGAGCCTCGCGGGCCAATGATTCCGCCCTCTTGAGGCCATCCCTCACCCCCCGGCCCAGGTTGCGCAAGCTGTGGCGCTCCGAGAGCGAGGCCGACAAGGCCACGCCGGTGAGGCCGCAGGCCAGGGCCCGCTCCAGGCCCCGGCGGTTGAGCACCAGGGCCCAAAGCTCCACGCCCGGCCGGGGGCCGATGGCCCGGATCAGCTCGTCGGTGCCCTGCATTTGGGGCATACGGTCGGGCCGCACCAAGGAGCCCACTTGGAAGCGGCGCAGGCCTGCTTTGAGTAATTGCTCGAAAAGTTGCAACCGGGCCTGCCAGGGGGTGAGGCGCGGGTACATCTGCAAGGCCTCGCGCAGGGTCTGGTCCTCTAGCCCCATCTTTCGGCGCGGGCCCTGCCCGGGTTGTGTGTGGTGCGGGTTCATGCTTGCGCCTCCCTGGCGGTTTCGCTGCGGCCGGGCGGATGGCCCATCCTGCGGACCCGGCCCTCGCCTTGTAACAATGCAAAGGCCGGACCAGCCCGCCGCCACGCAGGATCAACAGCAAGGTTGTCTTTTAAAACAGACTGTTATGGCAAACAAGACAAGGCGAGCCGGCCGAGGGGCCAGAGGAGGCCTTTCCCTGGGGGTAGGAAAATCTTCCCAAAAGGAAAGGCGGGCCTTGCCGAAGCAGGGCCCGCCTTGTTGGGGTTGGTCGGTTTTACTTGGGCTCGATCTTGCCCTGGCTGGTGTAGCCCTCCTCGGGCGCGGCCATGAAGCGGCCCTTCACCTTGCGCAGCAGGCGCCAGTTGGCCAGCTGGTCCAGGTAAGAGTAGATCACCGGCACCACCACCAGAGTAAGCACCGTAGAGGAGATCATGCCGCCGGCGATGGCCACCGCGATGGGCTGGCGGCTCTCGCTGCCCACGCCGAAGGCCAGCACCACCGGGATCACGCCGCCGATGGTGGACACCGCAGTCATCAGGATGGGCCGGAGGCGGGTGGCCCCGGCCTCGATGAGCGCGTCATGGGCGTCCATGCCCTCAAGCCTGAGCTGCCTAGTGTAGTCGATGAGCAGGATGCCGTTCTTGGTGGCCAGGCCCACCAGGAGAATCAGGCCGATCATGGAGAACAGGTTGAAGGTGTTGCCCAGCAGATAGAGCAGGCCGAAGGCCCCGATGAAGGACAAAGGCAAGCCCATCATGATGGCGAAGGGGTGCACGAAGCTCTCGAACTGGGCGGCCAGCACCATGTAGGTCAGCAGGATGGCCAGCACGAAGGCGAAGAAGATGTAGCCCACCGTCTCCTGCATGGCCTCGGCCCGGCCCGCGAACTTGGTGGTGTAGCCCTCGGGCAGCATCTGGTCGGCCATGGCCTGCACCTCGTCCATGGCCTCGCCCATGAGCTTGCCGTCCAGGCTGCTGTAGACGGTGGCCGAGCGGCTGCGGTCCAGACGGTTGATCACGCTGGGCCCCACCCCCTGCTCCAGGGTCACGAAGCTCGACACGTCCAGCAGGCGGCCGTCGGCGGCGCGCAGCCAGATGCGCTGGATGTCCTGGGGCAGGTTGCGCTGCTCCTCTGCCAGGCGCACCCGCACGTCGTAGCTCTTGCCGCCCTCCTTGAATTCCACGGTCTTCACGCCGCCCAGGAGGGCGCCCACCGCCGTGGCCACCTCGCGCACGCTGATGCCCGCGTCGGCCGCCCGGTTGCGGTCGATCTTCACGCGCACCTCGGGCTTGCCGATCTCCAGGTCGCGGGTGATGCCCACGAAGCCCGGCGTGGCCCGGAGCTTCTGCATGAGCTCCTCGGAATACTTGTCGATGCCCTCGATGCTGGGGCCCTGGATGACGAACTGGATGTCCTCGTTGCGCGCGGCGCCACCCAGGGGCGAGATGGCCACCGCGCCGCCGCGCACGTCGGGCATTTTGCTCAGCAGGCCGCGCACTTGGTTCTGCACCTCGATCTGGCCGCGGGTGCGCTTATCCTTCTCCATGAGGTTGACGAAGGCCAAGGCCTTGTTGGATCCCTCGTATCCCGAGACCGAGAAAAAGCTCTTGACCTCGGGGATCTTGATGAGCTGGTCCTCCAGGCGCATGAGCACCGAGTCGGTTTTTTCTAGGGAGTAGGACAGAGGCATCTCCAAGCTCACCATGAAGCGGCCCTGGTCGTCCTCGGTGATGAACTCCTTGCCCAGCAGGGTGAAGACCCAGCCGCCGGCCACCAGCATGGCCATGGCCAGGGCGATCACCGAAAGCCGGTGCTTGAGGCACCAGTCCATGAGCCCGCGATAGAAACGGCTGGTGGCGTCCATGGCCCGGTTGAACAGGTTGAAGACGCCGCCGCCGCCTTCGCTCACGGTGAGGAAGCGGGCCGAGAGCATGGGCACCACGGTGAGGGCCACGAAAGTGGAGCAGGCCACGGCAAAGGCCAGGGTGATGGCGAACTCGTAGAAGAAGCGCCCCACCATGCCGCCCATGAAGGCCACGGGCAAGAACACCCCGCCCAGGGCCACGGTGGTGGCCACCACCGCGAAGGCGATCTCCGAGCTGCCCTCCAGGGCCGCCTGCATGGGCCCCTTGTGCAGGGCGGTGCGGTGCCGGAAGATGTTCTCCACCATGACGATGGCGTCGTCGATGACCAAACCCACCGCTGTGACCAGGGCCAGCATGGACATGTTGTTCATGGTGAAGTCCAGCCAATACATGCAGGCAAAGGTGGACACGATGCTGGTGGGGATGGCCACCGCGCTGATCAGGGTGGTGCGGATGTTTTGCAGGAACAGGAAGATGACCAGGGCGGCGATGATGGCGCCCAACAGCAGCTGGAAGCGCACCTCCTCGATAGAGTCCTCGATGAACACGGTGGAGTCGGTGGCGATCTGCACCAGCACGCCCTCGGGGGCGATGCGTTGCAGCTCGGGCAGGATGGCCTTCACTTTCTGGGCGATGGCCACCTGGTTGGCCCCGGACTGGGGCGAGACGCCCAGCCCCACGGTGCGCTCCCCGCCGTTCTTGGTGGTGAAGCGGGCCACGCCCACGCTTTCCTCGCGGGCGCTCTTGGCGTAGCCCAGATCCTTCAGGCGCACCGGGGCGCCCTTGTGATAGGCCACGATCATGTCGTTGAAGGCCTCGGGAGTGGCGAACTCACCCACGGTGCGGATGAGGAACTCCTTCACCTTGGAGTCGATCTTGCCGCCGGGCACCTCCACGTGCTGGGCCTTCACCGCCCGGATCACGTCGTTGACCCCCAGGCCGTAGGCGGCCAGGCGCTCCCGGTATAGCCACAGGTGCACCTCTTTCTTGCGGGCCCCTCCCACGCGCACCTCTCCCACGCCCTGGATCTTCTGCACCAGGGGCCGAAGCTGCTCGTCGGCGATCTTGGTGAGCTGTTCGATGGCCTGAGGCCCGCTGATGGATATCCAGATGATGGGCTGGGCGTTGATGTCCAGCTTGTCGATCACCGGGGCCTCGGCTTCGTCGGGCAGCTCCCGGAGCTTCACCGAGACCTTGTCGCGCACCTCCTGGGCCGCGACGTCCACGTTCTTGTCCAGGTCGAACTCCACCACGATGCGGCTGACGCCCTGCATGCTCTTGGAGGTGATGTGCTTGATGCCGCTCACCCCGCTGATGGCGTCCTCCAGCTTGTCGGTGATGTCGTTGTCCACCTCTTCTGGCCGCGCGTTCTCCCACACCGTGGTCACGGTGACCATGGGGAAGTCCACGTTGGGATAGAGCGCCACCCCCAGGCGGAAGAAGCCGATGATCCCGAAGACCACCAGCGCGGCGACCATCATGGTGGAGGCCACCGGCCTCTTGATGGAAAAGTCGGTTAAAAACATGGCCGCCCTACTTCTTGTCCGCCGGAGCCTTGGGGGCCTCCTGCTTTGTGCTGACCTCGCTGCCCGGCTTCACCTGGAACTTGCCCTCCAGGATCACCTCCTGGCCGGGCTTGATCTCCGCGCCGATCACCTCGGCCCACTGGCTGGTGATCTTGCCCAGCTTCACCGGCACCTTCTTGGCCTTGCCGTTTTCCAGCACGTAAATGTAGGTCTCGGTCTCGGTCTGGATGACCGCGGCCCAGGGCACGGTCATGGCCGCGTCCTTCACCTGGGTGATCACGTGCACCCGCGCGAACATGCCCGGGTTTAACAGGCCCTGGCTATTGTCCACCCGGGCCTTCACCCGGAAACTGCGGGTGGCCACGTCCACCACCGGGGAGATGAAGTAGATCCGGGCCTTGAAGTCGCGCCCGGGGTAGGCCGCCATCATGAGTTGGACCTCCTGGCCCACGCTGATGCCCGCCTTGTAGCGCTCGGGAATCGTGAAGCCCATCTCCAGGGGATTCAGGCTCACCACGGTCACCACCTTGTCGCCCACCTTGAGGTAGTCGCCCACCGAGATGTCCTTGGACCCGGCCACCCCGTCAAAGGGCGCGCGGATGTCGGCGTCCTCCATGAGGTCCTTGTGCCGGGTCAGGTCGGCCTGGGCCTGGCTCAGGGTGGCCTCGGTCAGCTTGATCTCGGTCTCCAGGTCGTCGTACTTGAGCTTGGAGACCAGGTTGTCCTTCACCAGGGGCTTGTTGCGCTCCAGGATGCGGTTCTGGTGGGCCATGCGGATCTTCAGCTGATGGATGCGCTGCTCAAGGTTCTGGGCCGTGGCCTTCAGCTTGGCCGTGTCCTGCTTCACCAGGATCTGGCCTTCTTTCACCGGCTTGCCCTCATGGAAGAGTATCGCGGTGATGGGCGCGGCGGTCTCGGCCCGGAGCGTCACCATCTTGGGCGACTCCAGGGTGCCCACCTGGTCCAGGGTGTAGACCACCTTGCGCACGCTGGCCTTGCCCAGGGTCACCGGAGTGGCGGTCTTGGCCTTGGCCGTGGCCTTCTTGTCCTTCTGGCCGCAGCCCGCGGCGCCCAGGGTGAGCGCCGCCACCGCCATGAGCAGCGCGCCGGTCAGCAGCAGTTTTCTAGCGGGCATCGGCCTTCTCCTTGGGCCCCATTTCGGGCACGATGTTATAGCGCGAGAGATTGTCCCCAATGGCCCGGTGCAGATCGGCCAGGCCGGAGTTGAAGTCGGCCACCGCCGCGGCCTTGCGAATGCGGGCGTTGATGACCGAGTTCTGGAAGTCCAGAATTCTGAAGGAGTCGCTGAGCCCCTCGTCCAGGCGGCGGTTCTCCTGCTTCAGGGTGGTCTCGGCCAGGCGCACGAAGCGCTCGGCCACCTGCACCCGCTCCCAGGAGCGCCTGAGGGTGACCAGGGCGTTTTTCAGCTCGGTCTCGGCGTTGGTCTCCAGGCGGCTGAGGCGGTAGATGCCGCGCTTCTTTTCCCAGGCCGCCTGTTGGTAGCGGGCCTTGGCCGCCCGGTTGCCGATGGGATAGTCCATGTCCAGGCCGATGTACCAGGAGTAGCCGTCCGCTCCGGCCATGGAGCCCCAGGAGTCGCCGTAATCGCCGGCAAAGGGGCTGTTCACCCGGGTGCCGTTGTAGGCGTACTCGCGCTCGGTGCCCGCGAGGCCATTGGCCGCGATGGAGCCCAGCGCGTCCAGGCGGGGCAGCTTCTGGTTATCGAAGTACACCAGCCGGATGTCCAGGTTCTTCAGCTCCAGGTGCTGGCGCAGCAGATCGGGCCGGCGCTTGAGGGCGATGGCCATGGCCTTGGCGAAGCTGGGATAGGCGGTGTGCACGTCGCTCAGCGGCTGGGGGATGATGGTCACCTCGTAGAGCGGATCACCGGGGCGAATCTCCAATAGATTCTTGAGGTGGTTGGAGACTGTCTCCATCTGCTGCTTGGCGTAGACGATCTGCTCGTCGCGGGAAGCCACCGCGGTCTCGGCCTCCTGCACCTCGGTGATGGGCACCACCCCGGCCTCGAACTTGCGCCGGTTGCCGTCCAGCAGTCCCCGGGCCAGGTTGCGCGACTCCACCCGGTGCTGCAAGACCTGATAGGCCAGGGCCAGGAGGTAATAGGTGTTCTCCACCTGTTGGGCCACGCCCTGGGCCCGATTGAGGTAGTCGTAACGCGACTGCATCACCCGGTTCTGGGCGATCCTGAGGTTAGCCGTGTTCACCTCGGTGCCCATGCCCTTGAGCAGGGGCTGGGTCAGGTCCAGGCGAAGGGCGGTGCGGTAGCTGGGGTTGAGCCCCACGACGGTGGAATTGCTGTCCGTGCCCAGGGTTTCCACCCCCACCCGGGAGCGCAGGCCGGTCTGGAAGCGCTTGGACACCCCCACCGTGCCGCCGGTGGTGCCCAGGTCCTCATGATCGCCGCCGGCCAGGGCCGAGGCGCTGGGCAGGTGGTCCTGGGCGTTGTACACCGAGGCGTCCAACACCGGGTCGAACTGGGCGTCCTCCACCGTCCGCTGCTCCTGGCTGACCGGGATGTTCACCTCGGTCATCTTGAGCTCCAGGTTGTGCTCGATGCCCCTCACCAGGGCGTCGCGCAGGGGCAGCCGCACCCCGGGAGGCTGGCCCTGGTCCTCGGCGGCCCGGGCGGGCGCCGTGGGCGCGGCCGCCATGGCCAGCACGGCTAAAGCGATGATGATACGCAAGATTGGCATGCCGAATCTCTCCTCGGAGGCTTGATTACGGGGTTGGAGCCAAGGCGCGGTGCACGAAATCCAGGGTTTCCGTCAACAGGTCGCCCTCGGGGGTAAGGTTAAAAATGTCGAAACGGGGGATGCTGCTGAGCAGGCCGATGAGCATGCAGGCCGTCTCCCCCAGGGGGCAGGGCCGCAGGCTGCCGTCTTTGGCGCCCCGTTCCAGGGCCTCTTTCACCAGCTTTACCAACCGGAAGTGATAGGCGCGGATGTCCTCCCGGTGCTGCGAACCCGGGTTGGTTATCCCGATGGGGAAATCCCGCACCAGGCAGGCTATCTCCGTGGAGCGCTCCATCCGCAACTTAAAGTGGACCTCCACAAAGGCCTTGATGGCCTCCCAACCGGTGTCCACCCTCTCCATGGCCTCGTAAATAGCGACCAGGTATGCCTCGAAAATATCTTCGAGGATGCCCATCAAGATGTGGTCTTTGGTCTTGAAGTAGTAGAAGATGATGCCTTCGGAGAGCTCGGCCCTTTCCGCGATCTCGTGGGTGCTGGTGACGTGGTAGCCCTTGGCGGCGAACAGCTCGGCCGCTGCCTTGAGAATGTCTGGTTTGCGCGACATGCGGGCCTCCCGTCCGGCCAAACATGGCAGGCGGGCCGCTTTGTGCCCGCCTGATCCACCGAATTTGGGTCACTCGATAAAACTGAGTGAGTACTCAATTAATATCATTGCCAGGGTTTTTGTCAAGACCCGGGCGGGGCGGGTGTCGGCATTTTTTACGGCAATTAGGAGACAACCCCGGAATCGGGGCCGCATGGTCAGGCGGCCGGGTGGTAGACCCGCCGCCCGTTCTCTTCCACCACCCGGGCCCGGCCCTGGTTTTCCAGGTAGCGCAGATGGGCCATGGCCTCGCCGGTGGCGAACCACTTCTGAGGCACCGGAAACTCCTCCCAGGAGCGGCACTTGAGGTCCCAGCTCATGCGCATGGCGGTCTGGTAAGCGTCGCGGGGCTTTTGGGCCAGGATGTCCTCCACCTCGGCCAGGCGCTGTTGGTGGTGGCCCTTCAGCTGGGCGATGCGCCCCGGGCAGTCGGTGATGATCCTCCGGTGGCCGGGCAGCACCAGGCGGGCCCCCAGGGTGGCGGTCTGGTCCAGGCTGTCCAGATACATGGCCAGAGGGTCGAAGCCGTCTTTCCAACATTGGATATTGGGGGTGATGTCGCCCAGGATATGGTCCCCGGCGATGAGGATGCGGTGCTTGGCCTCCCAGAGGCAGGTGTGGCCCAGGGTGTGGCCCGGGGTGAGCAGGCTGGTGAAGCGGTAGGGGCCCACCTCCAGGGGCTGGCCCGGCTCTATCAGGTTGAAGCGGGGCACCCAGGAGGAGCCGTGCTTGTAGCCCGGATGGTTGCGCAGGGCGTCCCCCAGCGCGTCGGCCGGGAAGCCGTTGAGCCCGCCGAAGGCGAAGATCAGCTTCCAGTCAAAGCCCGCCTCGATGATCTCGGCCTCGGGACGGTTGAAGAAAATCCGGTTTTGCGGCCCGCTGATCTCGGAGATCAGGGCGAAATGGTCCGCGTGCAGATGGGTGATGAAGAAATCGGTGCGCTCCAGGTCCACCTCCAGCTCATTGATGCCTTGGCGCATGGCCTCCAGGCACTCGGGCATGTTCAGGCCCGTGTCCACGATGAGGTTGCGCTCCTCGCCCAGGACAAAATAGCTGTTCAGATACTTCAGGGGGCTATTCGGCAGGGGGATCTGCACCCGGTACAGGGACGGCGCGACTTTCTCGATCATGTTGAGCAACCTTTGCGCGGATCAACGGCTCCCACCGGGGGCGCCTGAACAATGTACAAGGGCCCATGCCGGGCCCTCGCTATGTGACAAATTAACCTTTTACACCTTTTGGGCCCGGAAAACCTTCCCATCCTTAGGCGCTTTGATAAACTAGTTTTTATTACAAACAAGTTAAGTTTCGGTGTCCGCAAGATGACCACCAGCGCCGCGCGCAAACAACCTGCTCCCCTCCTCCTTTGGGCGGAATGCCTGGGCCTGTTCTTCGCGGCCCCGCTGGGGCTCTATTTCCTGCGCCACCAGCTGGCCCACAAGGTCATCCCCCTGGTGCTCGTCCTGGCCGCGGCCTGCGCCTGGCATCTTTGGCGCTTGCGCGACTTTGACCGCCGCTCCCTGTGGCGGGTGGAGGGCCTGGGCCGACACCTCAAGGAGATGCTAGTGGCCCTGGCCCTGCCCGCCCTGCCCATCGCCCTGGCCACCTACCTGTTCATGCAGGACCAGTTTTTGGCCATGCCCAGCGGCCAGACCGGGGCCTGGCTGCTCCTGTTGGTGCTCTATCCCCTGCTCTCGGCCTATCCCCAGGAGGTGGTGTTCCGGGGGTTCTTCTTCCAGCGCTACCGCCGCCTGTTCCCCGACCCCCGGGTCATGGTCCTGGCCAGCGGGGTCAGCTTCGGCCTGGCCCACATCTTTTACGGCAACTGGGTGGCCCCCTTGGTGGCCGGCCTGGGCGGGGTGCTCTTCGGCTACCGCTACCTGGCCTCGCGCTCCCTGGTGGCGGTGGGTGTGGAGCACGGCCTGTGGGGCAACCTGCTCTACACCATCGGCCTGGGCTGGTTTTTCCTCAGCGGCTCCATCTCCTGAGGGCCGCTTCCCGGCCCGGCCCCGCCCGCTCAAGCGCCCATGAATACTGCCAATACGGCGCAAGGGTTTCATTTTTCCCTTGGTGCGTTATTATAGTCATTCAGTAATGGTCACTGATTGGTAATCCCAATGCAAAACCCGGCCGCCCCTGTCCGGCCTTTCACCAGCCACCGCCACAGCTTTTAGGAGAGCCCCGATTGAACCCGGCCAAGCCCTTTGATCCCAAGGTAACGGAGATACTGAACAAAGCGGAAGACATGGCCGGAATAAGCCATGACGAGGCGGTGTACTTGCTGCGTTTGGAGCTTTGCTCGGCCGAATCCTACGCGCTCATGGCCGCGGCCAACCGCATGAGCCGCGTCAGCTTCGGAGGCAAGGCGGAGCGCCACTTCCACATCGGCCTCAACGTGGAGGGCTGCGTCTTCAACTGCAAGTTCTGCTCGCTCACCAAACAGGCGGGCATCTTCCAGGGCAGCGAGGAGTTCAGCCGGGAGCAGCTTTTGGCCTGGGCCAAGGAGGGCGAGGCCCAGGGGGCCGACGGCCTGAACCTCATGACCACGGGCCGCTATCCCTTTGCAAAGCTCTTGGAGCTGGGGGCCTGGCTCAGCCAAGAGGTGAGCGTGCCCCTGGTGGCCAATACCCGCGACATCAACCACCAGGAAGGCGAGGCGCTCCTGGCCCACGGCTTCCAGGGCTTCTACCACGCGGTGCGCCTGCGCGAGGGCGTGGACACCCCCTTCCCGGTGGAGAACCGCATCAACACCATCAAGGTGATCACCGACGTGGGCCTCATGTGGGCCAACTGCATCGAGCCGGTGGGGCCGGAGCACACCCCCGAGGAGATCGCCACCTTGATGATCCTGTCCCGGGAGCTGGGGGCCACCTACTCCGGGGTGATGCGCCGCATCAACTTCCCGGGCTCGCCCCTGGGCCATCACGGCATGATCAACGAGCTGGAGATGGCCCGCATGGTGGCGGTGAGCCGCCTGGTCATGGGCGACGTGGCCAAGGCCCACTGCACCCACGAGCCCAACACCGCCGCGCTCATGGCCGGGGCCAACCTGTTCTTCCCGGAGGTGGGCTCCAGCCCCCGCGACGCCGAGGCCGACACCGGCAAGGGCCGGGGCAAGGACCTGGAGGCCTGCGCCCGCATGATGCGCGAGATGGGCCTGGACCCGGCCCTGCCCTCCAACTGTTTCGGAGCGCCCCTCCCGGAGGGGGAGCCCGCCCCGCTCTGCCCCTCGTCCTTTCACGGCCTGCCCTGAGCCGCGCCGCCCGCCAACCGGCGGCCGAGAGGAGACACCATGCGCAAGTTCTTCGGCCCGGCCACGCTCTTGGCCCTGATCCTCGCCCTGCTCCTGGCCTGGGGCGGCCCGGCCACGGCCCGGGAGCCCTGGAAGGTGGGCACCTGGAAGACCGCCCAGACCATCCAACCCTTTTTCTATCAGCAGTTCCTTACCCATCAGCCGGTGAAAGTCTTCCCCTTCACCAACCCGGCGGACCAGAAGATGGCCTTGTTGGCCGGCAGCCTGGACCTATGCGGCACCACCCTGGCCCACGCCATCCACGCCGCCTCGCGGGGAGAGCCGGTTGTGGTGGTGGCCGCCCTGTGCAACAAGTGCTCGGCCTTGGTGGTTCGTAAAGACGGCCCCATCCAGAGCATCAAGGACCTGGCGGGCAAGAAGATCGGCTACGTGCCCGGCACCATGCACGAGATCCTCCTGCGCGAGGCGCTCACCAAAAACGGCCTCAACCCCAATAAGGACGTAAAGCTGGTCCGGGTGGACTTCTTCGACATGGGCCTGGCCCTGGCCCGGGGCTCCATCGACGCCTTCCTCTCGGGCGAGCCCTTCCCCACCCTGGCGGTGCTGGAGGGCTATGGCCGCATCCTGGCCTATCCCTATTACGGCCAAGGCATTGGGACCATCAACGCGGGCATGCTGGTCAAGCGCGAGACCATAGAGAAATCGCCCGCCAAGGTCGCGGCCCTGGTGAAGGCTCACGCCCAGGCCACCCAGTGGCTGCAAGCCCATACCCAAGAGTGGCTGGCAAAGGCCGCCACCTTCGGCACCCCGCTCCCGGTGCTGGAGAAAGCCGCTCCCAACATGGAGCTGGCCTGGGACATGGACGCGGAGTTCGTCCGGCGGGTGGCCACCTTGGGCGGGCGCATGAAGGCCCTGGGCATCATCAAGCGCGAGCCGGACTATAATAAGCTCATCGACCTGAGCTTCGTGGAGCGGATCAAAAGCAAGTAGGCATGAACAGCACCAGCCCAGAGACCGGCCAGGCCCGGCGCAGAACCCCGGCGGCGATGCTGCTGCCCTGGGTGCTGCCCGCCTGCGCCCTAGGCCTGTGGGCCTTGCTCAGCCTGGGGGGCTTGGTGCCGCCTTACCTCCTGCCCTCGCCGGCCCAGGTCTGGGACACCGCCCGGGAATACATCTTCGCGCCTCCGGGCAGCGCGCCCCATGCCGGGCGTTTTGTGGGCGATGCCCTGGCCAGCCTGGGGCGGGTGGGCGGCGGTTTCGCCTATGCCGTGGCCCTGGGGCTCCCCCTGGGCCTCATCTCCGGCCGCCTGCGCTTCATGCGCCTGTTTTTGGACACCTTCATCAACGGGGTGCGGGCCGTGCCGGGCATCGCCTGGCTGCCCCTGGCCCTGGTGTGGTTCGGTATCGGCTATCAGACCACCGTGTTCCTGGTGGCCCTGGCCGCCTTTTTCCCCATCTACCTGGGCGCGGCCGCCGGGGCCATGTCCATCAACCCGCTCTACCTCCAGGCCGGGGCCATGATGGGCCTGGGCCGGGGCCAGCTCATCTTCTCGGTGCTCATCCCCGCGGCCATGCCCCACGTGGTCACCGGCTTGCGTTTGGGCCTGGGCATCGCCTTTGCCTATCTGGTCCTGGGCGAGCTCACCGGAGTGCCCGACGGCCTGGGCGCGATAATCATGGACGCGCGCATGTTGGGCCGGGTGGACATCATCATCATGGGCATATTGCTCATCGCGGTGATCGGCCGCCTCTGCGACCTGGCCATGGTGGGCGGGCTCAAGCTCTTCAAGAGCGTGCGGAGGCTCTCATGAGCCGCGCCGGGGAAGCTTGCCTAACCCTGGAAGGCGTGACCAAGAGCTTCGGGCTCAACGGCACCCGGGTGCGCGCCCTGGAGGGCATCAGCTTCGCGGTGCGCCCCGGCGAAGTGCTGGGCATCCTGGGGCCCAGCGGCTGCGGCAAGACCACGCTGTTGAACATCATCGCCGGCTTCTTGCCCCAAGACGCGGGCCGGGTGCTCATGCACGGCCAGCCGGTGAGCCGCCCCGGCCCGGAGCGCGGGGTGGTGTTCCAGGAAGACGCCCTGTTCCCCTGGCTCACCGTGGCCGAGAACGTGGGCTTCGGCCTGCGCAACGGCGACGGCAAGGCGGGCCGCCGGGCCAAGGTGGCGCGCATGTTGGAGCTGGTGGGCCTGGAGGGCTTTGAGCGCTATTTGCCCCGGACCATCTCCGGGGGCATGAAGCAGCGGGTGGCCCTGGCCCGGGTGCTGGTGCTGGAGCCCGCCGCCTTGCTCATGGACGAGCCCTTCGCCGCCCTGGACGCCCAGACCCGGGCGGACATGCATGGCCTGCTCATTTCCTTGCAACAGCAGCTGAGGCAGACCGTGGTCTTCGTGACCCACGACCTGGAAGAGGCGGTGAAGCTGGCCGACCGGGTGCTGGTCATGGGCAAGTCGCCGGGCCGTTTGCGCCAAGAGTTCGCGGTGGAGCTGCCCCGTCCCCGCCGTTTGGACTCGCCCGAGTTCCTGGCGCTCAAGCGGGCCATGCTGGCCAGCCTGAGCGGCGAAACTCCCGAGCCTGCCTGAGCCGCCCCGTCACCCCTCGCGCACCCAAAAATCCGCCCCGGAAACTTGTAGCGCCCCAGGGAACTGGCTCATACTAGGAGCACAAGGCGGCGTCCGCCCCGGAGCAACCGGGGCGCTTTTCTTCCTCCGCTGCCGGGGATGGGGATCGTAGCCACATGGACCTGGTCTTTGACAGCACCTTGCTCTCGCGATTGCAATTCGCCCTGACCACCATGTTCCACATTATCTGGCCGCTTTTGTCCATCGGCCTGAGCATCTTCCTGGTGGTGCTGGAAGTGCTGTGGATGCGCAGCAAAGACCCGCTCTACTACCGCCACTACCGCTTCTGGAGCAAGCTGTTTGTGCTCAACTTCGCGGTGGGGGTGGTCTCGGGCATCCCCCTGGAGTTCCAGTTCGGGGCCAACTGGGAGCGCTTCTCCGTGGCCACCGGCGGCTTCTTCGGCTCCATCCTGGGCTTCGAGGCCACCATGGCCTTCATGCTGGAGGCGGCCTTTCTCTATCTCATGCTCTTCGGCTGGAAGCGCCTGCCCCCAAAGGCCCATTTGTTCTCCACCTGCATGGTGGCCCTGGGCGCTTCGCTCAGCGCCTTCTGGATCATGGTGGCCAACTCCTGGATGCAGACCCCGGCGGGCGGCCATTTCGCGGGCGGCAAGTTCGTCACCACCAGCTACTGGCAGGCCATCTTCAACCCGGACCTGCCCTGGGGCTTTTCCCATATGTGGGTGGCCTGCCTGGAAACCACCCTGTTCGTGGTGGGCGGGGTCAGCGCCTGGTATCTCCTGCGCGGGCGTCACCGCGAGTTCTTTTTGAAGAGCTTCAAGCTGGCGGTGCTGGCGGCGGTGTTCATCGCGCCCTTCCAGGTATGGCTGGGCGACGGCTCGGGCCGGGCGGTGGCCGAGTATCAGCCCACCAAGCTGGGGGCCATCGAGAGCCATTGGGTCACCAACCCGCCGGGAGAAGGCGCGCCTTGGCACGCCCTGGCCTGGCCCCAGCCCGAGCTGCAACGCAACGCCTGGTCCATCGACATCCCTTACGGCCTCAGCCTGCTCATCACCCGCAGCTTCACCGGCCAGGTGAAGGGGCTCAAGGACTTCCCCCGCCAGGACCAGCCGCCGGTGATCATCCCCTACTTCGCCTTCCGGGTGATGCTGGGGGCTGGCTTCGGAATGCTCTTCCTGATGCTCTGGACCCTGTGGCTTTGGCGAAAGGGCCGTCTGGCCCTCGATGAGATAGGCAACCAGAAATGGCTGCTACGCGCCTGGCTCCTGGCCATCCCGGCCGCCTACGCGGCGGTGGAGACCGGCTGGATCATCCGGGAGATGGGCCGCCAGCCCTGGGTTATCTTCGGCCATTTGCGCACCGCCGACGCCTCCAGCCTCCTGGCCACCGGGCAGGTGGCCTCCACCCTGGTCATGTATCTGCTCATCTACGGAGCGCTCCTGGGCGTGTTCCTGTTCTTCGCCTGGCGGCTGATCAAGAAAGGCCCGGACCTGGAGGCCGTACCACCCTATTACCAGGAGGCCGCGTCATGAGCCCAGCGCACGCCGACCTGGCCCTGGTGTGGTATCTGCTGCTGGCCCTGGTGCTGGCTCTCACCCTGCTCCTGGACGGCCTGGACCTGGGGGTGGGCATCCTATCCCTGTTCGTGGGGCGCGAGGAGCAGCGCGGCCAGATGATGGCCAGCGTGGCCGGGGTGTGGCACGCCAACCAGACCTGGCTGGTGGTGCTGGGCGCGCTGTTGTTCGGGGCCTTTCCCCTGGTCTACGGTCTGGCCCTGTCGGCCCTGTACCTGCCCGTGGCCCTGATGCTCCTGGGATTCATCCTGCGCGGGGTTTCCATCGAATATTACGAGCACGCCGACCGGCCGCGCCGCTGGAGCCTGGCCTTCGGCCTGGGCAGCCTGCTGGCCGCCGTGGCCCAGGGGCTGGGCCTGGGCGCGCTCCTGGCCGGGCTGCCTCTATCGGCGGGGCGCTACCTTGGCGGAGCCTGGGCCTGGCTCAGCCCCTTTGCCGTGGCCGTCTGCCTGGGCCTCTTGGGCTCCTACCTTCTCCTGGGCGCGGCCTGGCTGGTGCTCAAGACCGGCGGCGAGCTGCAAGCCAAGGCCCGCCGCGCCGCCCGGGCCGTGGCCTTTTTCCTGCTCATCGCCGCCCCGCTGCTCATCCTCTGGTCGCGGGGCCTGCATCCCTTCCTGAGCGCCCGCTGGCTGGCCTGGCCCGGCCTGCTGGTCAGCTCCCTGCCCCTGGCCCTGGCCGCGCCCTGCTTCGTGGCCCTGGTGGTCTGCCTGGCCCGCAGCTGGGACGCGGGCTGCTTCTGGTTCGCCCTGCTCCTTAACCTGCTGCTCCTGCTCTCCCTGGCGGGCAGCATCTACCCGGTGGTGGTGCCGCCCGGCCTCACCGTGTTCCAGGCGGCAGCCGGAGCCATCAACCTCAAGTTCATGCTCAGCGGAGTGGCCGTGGTGCTGCCCTTGATGCTGGCCTACAACGCCTACCAATATTGGGTTTTCCGGGGGAAGGTGGAGCCGGGCGCGGGCTACGAGTAGGCCGCCCCGCTCTCCGGGAAAAGGCTCAGCCGCCCAGGGTGGCCACCGCCGCGCGCGCCAGGCCGTGGAGCCAGCCCGGGAAGATGCCCAGCCACAACAGCCCCGCCGCGATGATGCCCAAGGCTAGCACCTCGGCGGGCCCGGCCGTTGGGGGCTCCTCCGCGCCGGGGGGCGGCTCCTGCAAGTACATGGCCGCCACCACCTTGAAGTAGTAGTAAAAGGCCGCTGCCGCGCCCAGCGCGCCCAGCAAGGCCAGCCCCAGGTAGCCGGCCTTGATGGCGGCGGTGAACAGGAACAGCTTGCCCACGAAGCCGCCGGTGGGCGGCATCCCCGCCAGGGACAGCACGCACAGCACCAGGAATCCCGCCCGCCAAGGATGGCGACGGGCCAGGCCCGCCAACTCGCCCAGGCGGCCCAGGTCGCGCCTCACCGGGGAAAGCACCCCCAGCATGCCGAACACGCCCAGGTCCATGAGCGCGTAGGCCACCAGGAAGAACAGGGCCGCGGACAGGCCGCCGGAGCGCGCCCCTACCAGGGCCATGACCAGATAGCCCATCTGGGCTGCGCTGGAATAGGCCAGCAGGCGCTTGGCCTTTTCTTCGCGCAGGGCGCTTAGGTTGGCCGCCAGCATAGTCAGGGCGGCCAGGCCCCAGAGCGCCAGCACCCAATAGGGCCACAGCCCGTTGGGCAGCAAGGCGCAAAGACGGATCAGCGCGGCCATGACCGCCGCCTTGGACCCGGCGGCCAAAAAGGCGGTTATGGGCGCGGGCGCTCCCTCGTACACATCCGGGGCCCACACGTGCAGGGGGGCCAGGGAGAGCTTGAAGGCCAGGCCGGTGAGCACCAGGCCCAGGCCCAAAAGGGTCAGGCCGCCCGGCGCCTGCCCGGCCGGGGTCAGGCTGGGGCCCATGAGCAGGCTGCCGCCCGCCGCGTAGATCAGGGCGATGCCGAACACCACCAGCGAGGAGGCCACCGCGCCCAGGATGAAATACTTGAGGCCCGCCTCCATTGACTGGTCCGCGCCCTTGCGCATGGCCAGCAGGATATACAGGCAGATGGAGAGCATCTCCAGGCCCAGGAAGAAAGCCAACCAGTGCATTGCCCCGGCGGTGAGGGCCATGCCCAACGCGGCCAGGAGCATCAGGCCGTAAAGCTCCTCGCCCGCGAAACCCCGGGCCAGGGCGTAGCGCCGCACCAGCAAGAGAGCCAGCAAACACACCAGGGCCAGGAGCCCGGTGAACAAGCGGCCGTAGAGCCCCACGTCCAGCAGGCCCTGGTACACGCCGGTGGCCGGGCCGCTTAGGGCAAAGAGCCCGGCGGCCAGCGAGGCCAGTACGGCCAGCCACCACAACAAGCCCGAGGGCCGCCCGGCCCAGAAGGCGCCCAGGCAGAAGATGAGCCCGCCGCCCAGGGCCAGGATGGCCAAAGGCGCTATGACCGGCCAGCCGTCAAGCATTTGTGTCTCGCTTGCCCGTCATGATCATGCCTATGCCTAAAACACCGCCAGGGCC
Organism: Desulfarculaceae bacterium; assembly: GCA_020444545.1. Taxonomy (NCBI): domain Bacteria; kingdom Pseudomonadati; phylum Thermodesulfobacteriota; class Desulfarculia; order Desulfarculales; family Desulfarculaceae; species Desulfarculaceae bacterium. Next base: position 642,759 of record JAHLKT010000004.1, read on the forward strand.
ACGCGGGGCCCGGGCGCCAAGAGAGCCCGCACCGGGCCCTCGATAAGCTCCAGCACCGGGCCGGGATGCAGCCCGATGTACAACACCGCCGCGGCCAGCACGCCCAGCACCAGCATCTCGCGGGAGTTCAAATCCGGCGCGGCCAGATCCTCCCGCGCGGGGCCGAAGATGGTGGCCTGCACCATCCTCAGCACGTACATCACCCCCACCGCCAGGCCGATGAACCCGGCCACCGCCGCCACGGGCGAGGCCCGGTAGGTGCCCAGGAGGACCAAGAGCTCGCCCACGAAGTTGTTCAGGCCGGGCAGGCCCAGGGAGGCCATGGCGAAGAACAGGAAAAAAGCGCTGAAGCGGGGTAGAGCCCCCCACAGCCCGCCGAAGTCGGCCAGGCGGCGGGTGCCCAGGCGCGCTTGCAGCAGCCCGGCCAGGATGAACAGGGCCGAGGTGGACAGGCCGTGGTTGATCATCTGCAACACCGCCCCGCTCACGCTCATCAGGTCCCAGGCGGCCAGGCCCAGCACCACCAGGCCCAAATGGGTGATGCTGGAGTAGGCCACCAGCCGCTTCAGGTCTTCCTGGGCCCGCGCGATCCATCCGGCATAGAAGATGCCCGCCAAGGCCAGCACCATGAGCACCGGCGCGGCCGGGACGGCAGCCCAGGGCAGCAGGGGCAAGGCCACCCGGAAGATGGCGTAGGCCCCGGTCTTTAGGAGCACGCCGGCCAACAGCACGCTGCCCGCAGTGGGGGCCTGGGTGTGGGCCTCGGGCAGCCAGGTGTGCAGGGGCACCAGGGGCACCTTCACCGCGAAGCCGATGAGCATGGCCGCCAGGATCCAGCCCTGCACTCCCGCCGCAGGTGGCGTGCCCGCCAGGGCGGCCAGGGAGAAGGTGTAGCTGCCGGTGGCCGCGCCGTGAGAGGCGTAGAGCCCCAGGATGCCCAGGAGCAGAAGCAGGCTGCCCGCCAGGGTGAACAGCACCAGCTTGAAAGAGGCGCGCACCCGGTCCTCATGCCCCCACATGCCCACTAGGAAGAACATGGGGATGAGCTGCAACTCCCAGAACAAATAGAAGAGGAACAGGTCCTGGGCCAGGAACAGCCCGTTGACCCCGCCCTGTATGACCAGCAAGAGGAAGTAGTACAAGCCGGGCCGGTCGTCGATCTGCCGCCAGGAGACCAGCACGCAAAGCACCTGCAAGAGCGCGGTCAGGAGCACCAGGAGCAGGCTCACCCCGTCCAGGCCCAGGCTGTAGGAGATGCCCAGGGCGGGTAGCCAGGGGGCGCTCTCGGTCAGAAGCCAGGGGCCTTGCGCCGCGCCGCCGGTCAGGGTGAGCAGCCCACTGGCCAGGGCCAGCTCCACCAGGGCCGTGATCAGGGCGGCGCCCCGGGCCAGCCGCAGCCGCCCGCCGCAGGCCAGCGCCAACAGGCCTCCCGCCAGGGGAAGCAGGATCAGCAGGCTGAGCAGCGGCACGCTTAACACGGCATCATCCTCACCAGGCGAACCAGGACCAGGCCAGGACCACCAGGATCAAGGCCAGGGCCAAAAGAATCATGAGCAAATACACCGACAGCCGCCCTCCGGCCCAGGCGGCCAGACCCCGCGAGAAGATGCCCAGCCCCTGCCCCAGGGTGGTGAAGCCCAGGTCCAGGCCGCCATCGTCGAACTGCTTCCACAGGAAATCGGCCGTGGCCCGGTAAGGCCGCACCAGCACGCGCTCATAGAGGCGGTCCACATAGAACGCGTGGAACAAGGCCTCCCGCCAGACGGCGGGCTTGGGCTCGGTGCCCACTCCCCGGTAGAGCCAGACCGCCAGACCGATGGCGGACAGCACCCCGGCCGCGCTGGCCAGGGCCATGCCCAACTCCAGGCCGCCCGAGGCGGGCAGCTCCATGCGCGCGCCGGGCACCGAGGCCATGAAAGAGGACAGCCAGCGCTTGCCCGGCCCGAAAGGCAGGTTCAACAGGCCGTCGCCCAGGGCCAGCACCGCCAGGGGCCACAGCACCCAGGTCAGCAGACGGGCGGGCTGCCGCACTTGGCTGGCGGTGCGCCCGTTGTCCCGCTTGCCAAAGGCGATGAAGTACAAGCGGAAGGTATAGAGCGGGGTGAGCAAGGCGGCCAAGAAGCCCGCCGCCCAGAAGAACTTGTAGGACGCGCCCGGGGCGATGAAGGCGGCCAGCAAAATGCGGTCCTTGCTGAAGTAGCCGCCAAGCAAGGGGAAGGCGCTCAGGCACAGCGCGCCGATGAAGAACAAGGCCCCCACACTCGGCAGCAAGCGCCGCAGGTTGCCCATCTTGAAGATGTCGTGCTCCTCGTCCAGGGCCTTGATCACGCAGCCCGCCGCCAAGAACAGCAGCGACTTGAAAAAGGCGTGGGAGAGCAGGTGGAACATGCCGGAGACAATGTCCGCCGCGCCCACGGCCAGGAACATGTAGCCCACCTGGCTGATGGTGGAATAGGCCAGCACCCGCTTTATGTCCCGCTGGGCCAGGGCGGCCAGGGCGGCCCACAGGGCGGTGAGAGCCCCCACGGCCGCGATGAGCTCCAGCACCGGCGGCGAGGCGGCCAGCACCGGGAACAGGCGCATGAGCAGGTAGACCCCGGCGGTGACCATGGTGGCGGCGTGGATCAGGGCCGATACCGGCGATGGGCCGGCCATGGCGTCGGGCAGCCACACGCTGAGCGGCAGCTGGGCCGACTTGCCCGCCGCCGCCCAAAAGAGCAGCAGCCCCAGCACCAAGGCCGCGCCCGGAGCCAGGGAGGCCGCCTTGGCGTTGACCCCGGTGATGGACACATCGCCTAACCACGCCAGGCACAGGGCCAGGAGCACCCCAAAGGCGATGTCGCCCAGGCGGGTGAAGAGAAAGGCCTTGCGACCGGCCGAGGCGTTGGCGCTCTTGCCGTACCAAAAGCCGATGAGGGCGTAGGAGCAGAAACCCACCCCCTCCCAGCCCAAATACATGAACACCAGGCTGTCTGACAGAGTGACCACCAGCATGGCGAAGACGAACAGGTTCAGATACACGAAGTAGCGCACCAGGCCGGCGTCGTCCTTCATGAAGCTGGTGGAGTACACGTGGATGATGCTGGCCACGAAGGTGACCATCAGGGCCATGAGCGCGGCCAGGGCGTCGTAGTGCACGTCCATGGCCGTGTTGAGCGGCCCCAGCTTGATCCAGGCGAAGAGCGCGAAGTCGTGCGCCCCGCCGCCGCGCAGGGCCAGGGCGATGACCGCCATGACCAGCGAGACCAGCACCGCCGCGCAGGCGGCCACGCTTACCCCGCGCCGCCCCAGGGCCCGCCCGGCCAGGGCATTGAGCGCGGCCCCGGCCAGGGGCGCTAGCAGCATTATGAGGATCAGCCCCTTCATGCTAATCCCCCAGCCCACGGTAGTCGTCCGGGTCCAGGCTGCCCCGCCGTGACCAGGCGTACACCGCCAGGGCCAGGCCCACCGAGACCTCGGCCGCGGCCACCGCGAAGATGAACAGCACCAGGGACTGGCCGTCCAGGTTGTGCCACCGCAGGGACCCGGCAACCAAGGCCAGCCCGGCCGCGTTGAGCATCACCTCCACGCCGATGATGATCATGAACAGATTGCGCCGGGCCACCACGCAGGCCGCGCCCAGGATGAACAGCAATGCGGCCAAGACCAGCACATGCGACAAGGGAGCGATCATGCGTCGCCCCCTTTGCGCCGCCCAAAGGCGTGGCGGCCCAGATAGAGCGCGCCCACCAGGGCCACGAACAGCAGGAAGGAGACGATCTCCACGGCCAGCCAGTACCTGGAGAACACGAACTTGCCGAAGGCCCGGGGCGACACCGAGGCCAGGGGCAGCATAGGCCGCCCGGCCGGGTCGCTTAGGATCATCGCGGCCATGGCCGCCAGCAGCACCAGGCCCAGCAACGCGGCCGGGGCCCATTGCCGCAGATAGCGCCACTTTTCCCCGCCGCTTACCGGCACGGCCAGAGTGACCACGATGAACACGAAGAGCACCATGATGGCCCCGGCGTAGATGATCACCTCCAGCGCGGCCAACAGCGGCGCGCCCAGGAGATAGACCAGCATGGCCGTGCCCACGAAGGAGATCACCAAGTGCACCACCGCGTGCATGAGGTTGCGGCTGGTCACCGCCAGCAGGGTGGCCAACAGCACCACCAGAGCCAGCAGATAGAATATGGCGCCCGGTACGGTCATAACCTTCCTAGATATGGTTGCTGAGCACGTCCACCGGCTCGTCTTCGCCGATGTGCTCGCCCTTGCCGCCCGCCACGCTCACCCCGGCGTGACGGTAGAAATCGTAGTCCGGATGCTTGCCCCCACCCTCGACGAGCAAGTCTTCCTTTTCGGCCACCAGAGTAAGCAGGTCGTAGGAGCACAGCTCGAAATCAGGCGTCAGCTGGATGGCCAGGGTGGGGCAGGCCTCCTCGCAGAGCCCGCAGAAAATACAGCGCGAGAAGTTGACCCGGAACCAAGCGGCCCAGCGCCGCCCGTCCTCGCGCTGTTCGCTCTGCATGGATATGCAGTCCACCGGGCAGGCGGCCGCGCAGAGATAGCAGGCCACGCAGCGCTCCTGGCCGTCCGGATCGCGGGTCAGCACGATGCGCGCCCGGGTGCGCTCGGGCAGGGTGCGCTTTTCTTCGGGGTACTGGAAGGTGATGGGCTTGCGGAACAAATGGCGCAGGGTCATGGCGAAGCCCTGCACCAAGCCCCAGGCCTGGCGCAGCCCGGAGGCCACCTCGCGGCGGATGTGCCCGCCGCTATTGTTTGGCGCGTCGTTCATGGCCACAGCACCATCACCCCGGCGGTGATCACGATGTTGATCAGGGCCAGGGGGGTAAGCACCTTCCAGCAAAAGCCCATGAGCTGGTCCCAGCGCAAACGGGGCAGCGTCCCCCGCGACCAGATCATGAAAAACACCAGGGCCAGGACCTTGATGAGGAACCACAGCAAGGGCGGCAGCAAGGGGCCGTGCCACCCGCCCAGGAAAAACACGGTGACCAGCGAGCCCAGCACGACCATGTTCACGTACTCGCCCAGGAAATACAGGCCGAAACGCATGCCGCTGTACTCGGTGTGGAAGCCAGCCATAAGCTCGTTCTCGGCCTCGGGCAGGTCGAAGGGAATGCGCTTGGCCTCGGCAAAGGCGGCGATCAGGAAGATTACGAACCCCACCGGCTGCACCAGCACAAAGGGCAGCCGCGCCTGGGCCTCCACGATGTCCACCAGACGCAGCGACCCGGCCAGCATCACCACCGGCACCAGGGACAGGGCCAAGGGCAGCTCGTAGGAGATCATCTGGGCCGCGGCCCGCACCGCGCCCAGGAGGCTGTACTTGGAGTTGCTGGCCCAGCCGCCCAGGGTCACGCCGTACACCCCCAGGGAGGAAAAGGCCAAGGCGTAGAGCACTCCCACGTTGAGGTCGATGACCATGGGCTCGATGCGATAGCCCAAGAGGGTGAAGCCCGGGCCGAAGGGCACCACCGCCGCGATCATGAAGGCGGTGCAGGCGGTGACCGCCGGAGCAAAGAGGTATAGGAACAGATCCACACCGCGCGGGTGCACGTCCTCCTTGGTGATCATCTTGATCACGTCGGCGATGGGTTGCAGCGAGCCGTGGAAACCCGCCCGGTTGGGCCCCAAGCGTATCTGCAAACGGCCCAGCAGCTTGCGCTCGGCCAGCACCAGATAGGCCGCGATCATCAACAGCGCCACCAGGGACACGGCCAGCTTGATGAACAGCAGGAGCAGCTCTATGACCCAGGCGGGGATGATCATGACCCGCCTCCGACCCGCAGGTTGGCCACGGGCAACACCTGGCGGCGGCCCCGGAGCATTTGCCAGGCGTGGCCCGGACCGGGCACCAGCCAGGCCATGCGCGGGTGCAGGCCCTCGGCCAGGCGCAGGGGAAGCTCCAGCTCGCCTTGCTCCAGGCGCAGGCGCACCCTTCCCGGCGCGGCCAGGCCCAGGCCTTCGGCCGTGGCCGGGTGTAAATACAGCACCGCCTCCTCGGCCACCTTGGCCAGCACCGGCGAATAGGAGGCCAGCTCCTCGCCGGGCATGAACCCCGGACTCACCAGAATCTCCAGGGCGTCCTCGCCGGGCATGGCGGCCAGGGGCTCGTCCTCGGCCTCGTGCGGCCCCAAGCTCAGGGGCAGCAAACGTTGGCCATAGGGCGGCCGCCCATGCTCGAACAAATGTGCGAAGCCGGGATGGCGCTCGGCCAGCCATTCCCATCCGCTTTGGCGGGGCAGCTTTTCGCTGTGCGTGGATAACTCCCGGGCCATTTGCTCCAGCAGCGCAGCCGAAGAAAGCAGGCCGCCGCCGGGCGCGTCCAGGGAATAGACCCGGGGCGGGTGTCCGCCGCCGGACACCTGATCCAAAGGCGTGCCCACCTCGCCGGCCGAGAGGGCCCGTTGCAAACGGCCCTCCTGGTTGACCAGGCTGGCGCCCTGGCCTTCGAAGAGGTTGGCCACCGGGAGAAAGACCCCGGCCTTGGCCTCGCAGGGATTGGGCAGGTGGTCCAGCACCACCAACAGCTCCAGACCCTCCAGGGCGCGGGCCAGGCGGGCGCGGTCCGGGAAGCTGAACAGGGGGTCGCTCTCCACGGCCAGCAGGGCCTTGACCTCGCCCGCTTCCACGGCCTCCAGAAGATTGTCTTCAGCCCCCTCGTCAGGGTTGACCAGCGCCGCGCCCATGGCGTTGGCCCCGGGCAAGACGTAGAACAACCCCGCTTCCTGGCCATGCTCGCCGAGCACCCCGGCCAGGCCCGCCGCGCGGCCGGGCAGGCCCTGGGGCACCAGGTCCGTGCCGCAGACCAGCACCGGCCGCTCACTCTTGGCCAGGGCGCGGGCCAGGCGCTTGAGCTCGCGCAGCTCCGGCTTGCTCAAGCCCGCCGCGTCGTCCGGGCCCATGAGATGCGGGTGCTCGGCCTCCAGCTTGCGCCGTTCCTTGGCCCGGAAGCTCTGCTTCACCAGCCAGGCCAAAGCGTTCTCCAACACCCCGGGAGCGAGAGGAAGGTGCTTTACCGTCAGGGGCAGCTCGCTGGGGCGGGGGTCCAGACGGCCTACCGTGGCCCCGCTCCGCCAGGCCTTGCGCAGGGCCAAGGCCAGCATGGGGGCCTCGCCCAGGGGCTCCACCCCCACGGCCAGGATGAAATCGGCCCGCTCCAGCTCGCGCAGGGACACGGCCAGCTGGGGTGTAAGGCCCTGGGCCACCGCCCGCACCCGCAGGGCCAGGTCCGGCTCCAGGAAGAAGCGGGCCCCGCTCCATCCCTGCTCCGCGCAGAGCCGCTGCAAGGCGATCATGCCCTCCAGGCCCAGGCGGGGCGAGCCCAGGGCGGCCACCGCGCTTGGGCCGTGCTCCCGGGCGATGAACCCCAGGCGCTTGGCCGCCTTGCGCAGGGCCGCGTTGGTTTCGACCTCCTGGCCGTCGATGCGCGCCGTGCGGGGCCTGCGGTGGTGGTCGGCAAAGCCGTAGCCATAGCGCCCCCGGTCGCAGATGAAGTGGCCGTTGACCTCGAGCGAAGGGCGGGCCTCCTGGCGCACCACCCGGCGGTAGCGCACGTTTAGCGTGGTGGCGCAGCCCAGGGAGCAATGGGGGCAGATGCTCTCGGCCCGCGCGAAGTCCCAGTAGCGCCCCTCATAGCGCGAGGGCTTGTCCGTGTACACGCCGGTGGGGCACAGGTCCACCACGTTGCCCGCGAAGGGGCTTTGCAAACGGCCGCTTTGCTGGCGGCCGAAATAGGTGCGCCAGCCTATCTGCATTGCTCCCAGGTCGCGCCCGCCCGCGTACTCTTGATAAAAACGGCGGCAGCGCCAGCAGTGGATGCAGCGGTTCATCTCGTGGGACACGAAGGGCCCCAGGTCCTGGTCGCGGTAGGTGCGCTTGGGCCCGTCGTAGCGCCGGATGCCGTGGCCGCTGGACACGGTCATGTCCTGCAGCAGGCACTGGCCGCCCTCGTCGCACACCGGGCAGTCGTGGGGGTGGTTGAGCATGAGCCACTCCACCACGTGCCGCCTAAAGGCCTGGGCCTCGGGGTGCACCGTGGAAACCACCATGCCGTCCCGCGCCTCGGTCATGCAGCTCATCTCCAGGCCCTTGACCGGGCCCTCCAGGAACATCACCGCGCACATGCGGCAGGCCCCCACCGAGCCCAGGGCCTCGTGATAGCAGAAGCGCGGGATATAGATGCCCAGCTGCTCCGCGGCCGCGATGACCTTGGTTCCCTTGGCCACCTCCACGGGCCGGTTGTCTATGGTCAGGCGCGGCATGGCGTCAATTGCCCTTAAAGGGACAGCAGCCCTGGGCCACGTGCTCCAAGAGCTCGTCCCGAAAGTTTTCCAGCAGTCCGATGACCGGCGCGGCCGCGCCCGGCGCGAAGCCGCAGTAGGAGTGGTCCATGGCCTTGGCCAGCTCGCCCAGGCGGTCGATGCAGCCCTCGTCCGCCTCGCCCAGCTCGATCTTGAGCAACAGATGGCGCATGTAGGGCAGGCCCTCGCGGCAAGGGGTGCACCAGCCGCAGGACTCGCGGGCAAAGAAGGTGACCAGGTTCAGGCAGGCCGAGACCAGGCAGGCCCCCTCGTCGAAGACGATGATGGCCCCGGTGCCCAGGCGATGGCCGATGGCGGCCAGGGCCTCGAAGTCCATGGCCACGTCCAGATCCTTGGGCGCCAACAGCTTGGTGCTGGCCCCTCCCGGCAAACAGGCCTTGAACGCGCCGCCCTTCATGCCCCCCGCGTGCTCGAAGATGATCTCCCGAAGCGGCGTGCCGATGGGCAGCTCGTAGCAGTCGGGCTTGGCCACCATGCCGCTGACCCCGAAGAGCTTGGTGCCCGCCCCACCTTTGCTCACGGCCAGGCCCTTGAACCAGTCGGGCCCGTTGCGCAAGATGTGGGGCAGACAGGCCAGGGTCTCCACGTTGTTCACGATGGTGGGCCGGCCCCACAGACCGCTGTCGGTCATGTGGCCTTCCTTGTCCGGCCGGGGGCGCTCGCCCTGGATGGCCCGCACCTGGGCCGAGGCCTCGCCGCAGATGTAGCGGCCCGCGCTGCGGTGCAGGGCGATGTCGAAGTCGAAGCCGCTGCCCAGGATGTTCTCGCCCAAGAGGCCCTCATCCCGCGCCCGGGAAAACTCGCGCTCAAAGAGCTCGGCCTCTGGCTCGTAGGAGGGGCGGATAAAGATGATGGCCCGCTGGGCCTGATTGGCATAGCCCGCCAGGATGGTGCCCTCGATGATCTGATGGGGATCGCAGCCCACCAGGATGCGGTCCTTGAAGGTGCCCGGCTCCATCTCATCGGTGTTGGGGATGATGTAGCGCGGGTGGGGCGCGTCGGCCCGGAGGAAGCTCCACTTGCGGCCGGTGGGGAAGCCGGCCCCACCCCGCCCCTTGAGGCCGGAGTCCAAGACCGCCTGGGTCAGCTCGTGGGGCTGCATCTCCCCGAGCACCTTGGCCAGGGCCTGGTAGCCGCCGGAGGCGCGGTATTCCTCCAGGGTGGCGGGCCGGTCGGGCCGGCGGTTTTGCAGCAGCACCTTCTCGCTCATGCCTAACGGTCCAACACCAGATGGCCGGGGGGCTGGTTTCTCAGTTCGTCCAAAACCTTGTCCAGGGACTGCGGGGTCAGGGGGCCATAGGGCTTGCCGTTGACCAGCATGGCCGGGGCGTACTCGCAGTAGCCGATGCAGGCCGAAGGCAAGACGGTGAACATGCCGTCCGGCGTGGTCTGGCCCACCTCCACCCCCAGACGGGCGCAGAGGTAGGTGACGATGCTCTCCTCCTCGGCCAAACAGGCCCAGCCCTCATGGCACATCCAGCACACCACCCCGTCGCACACGTGCAACACGAAGCGCCCCACCGGGCGGCGGTAGATGTAGTCGTAAAAGGTGGCCAGCTCCTCCAGCTCCAGCTCGCTCATGCCCAGCAAGGACGCGGCCTCGGCCAGGCCCTCGTCGGAGAGGTAGCCGTAGTGCCGCTGCACCGCGTACATCACGTCCACCGCCTTTTCGCGCGGGTGCTCGCTGGCCCTCACGTCCCGTTGCAATTCCTTTTTCAGCTTGGCTGGCAACATGGCGGTCCCTAGCGGTCGATGTCCGGCAAGATGTAGTCCCAGGAGCCCAGCACCGCCACCAGATCGGGCAGGCTCAGACCCCGGCACATGTCCGGCAGCACCTGCATGTTGGCGAAGCCGGGCGCGCGGATGCGCAAGCGATAAGCCGCGTTGCTCCCGTCGCTGATCACATGGTAGCCCTGCTCGCCCCGGGGCGTCTCCACCGCGTGGTACACCTCGCCCGCGGGAATCTTGGGGCCCCGGGTGGCGTTGACGAAATGATGGATCAGGCTCTCGATGTCCTTGAGCGTGTCCTTCTTTTCGGGCAGATGATAGCGGTAGTCCTCGCTGAGCCAGCGCCCCGGGGGCATGCCCTCCATGGCCTGTTTTACGATCTCCAGGCTCTGGCGCATCTCGGCCACGCGCACTTTGTAACGCGCAAAGCAGTCGCCGCCGGTGGCGGTGGGCACTTCGAAGTAGAAGCGATCGTAGCCCGCGTAGGGCATCTTGTGGCGCAGATCCCACTCCAGGCCGCAGGCCCGCAGGTTGGGCCCGGTGACCCCCCACTCCTTGGCCCGCTCCAGTTCCAGCACGCCCACTCCCTCGGTGCGCCGCCGGAAGATGGGGTTTTCGCGCACCATCTTTTCATACTCTTGCAGGCGCTCTTCGAAAATCTCCACGAAGTGCCGCACCGGCTCGCGCCAGCCCTCGGGCAGGTCCAGAGCCACCCCCCCCAAGCGGAACCAGGAGGGATGCAGGCGGCCGCCGGTGATCATTTCCACGATGTCCATGATCATTTCGCGCTCGCGGAACTGGTAGAAGATGGGGGTCATGGCCCCCAGGTCCTGCACAAAGGTGCCGTAATAGAGCAGGTGGTTGCTCAGGCGGTAGAGCTCGGTGAGCATTATCCGGATGAACTGGGCCCGCTCGGGCACCTCGATGCCGGCCAGGGCCTCAACCGAGCAGAGGTAGGCCAGGTTGTTGCCCGCGCCGGAGAGATAGTCCACCCGGTCGGTGTAGGGGATGAACTGGTGCCAGGACTGGCGCTCGCCCAGCTTCTCCACCCCGCGATGATGGAAACCGATGTCCAGAGCCATGTCCTCGATGGTCTCGCCGTCCAGGGCCAGGACCACCCGCAGCAGGCCGTGGGTGCTGTAGTGGTGCGGCCCCAGGTTGAGCACCATGAGCTCGCCGCCCCGGCTGTCCACCAGGGCCCCGCCGTCCAGGGGCTCGTGGCGCTGGACGTCGTTCAGGCCGTAGGGCGCGTGCTCGGTGGCCCGGCCCGCGTAGTCCTTGCGCAGGGGGTGGCCCTCCCAGTCGTGGGGCAAGAGGATGCGCCGCAGGTCAGGATGGCCGCTGAACTCGATGCCGAACAGGTCGTACACCTCGCGCTCGTACCAATCGGCCGAGGGCCACACGCCGGTGAGGCTGGGCGCAATGGGGTGCTCGCGGTCCAACGCGGCCTTCACCCGCACCCGGCTGACCGCGTCGAAGCTCAGCGCCTGGTAGCTCAGGGTGAAGCCGCCGCGCTGGTCCGGGTCGCGGCGGGCCGACTCGTCAATGGCCGTAAGGTCGTCCAGGCGCTGGTGGCGCGGCTGGCTGTGATGCTTGAGAAAATCCATCACCTCGGGCACCCGGGCCGCCTCGGCCCAGAGGGTGAGGTGGTCGTTGCTCTCCGGCTGCACCCGCACCACCTCGCCGAAGCGTTCGTGCACCTGAGCCCCCAGGCTGCGGTCTCCGTGGCTGGGCTCCACCCGCGCGGCGGGCGGGGTCCACATGTGCTCGGTGCGGCTGTCCGCGAACCAGGGCGGGGTCACCGAGGTGCCGCGCACCGGCACCGCCGAGTAGCCCGGCCCCCGGGGGTCGCGGTCCTTGTCTTGGCCCAGGCGCAGGTGGTCGCGGCGGCCGCCCTGGCTACCCCCGGCCAGGTGCAGGATGCTCTTGGTGGGGCGCTCCTTTTTGATCTTTTCCTGCAACAAGACCAGGGCTTCCATAACCGCCTCGGGGCGGGGCGGGCAGCCGGGTATGTACACATCCACCGGCAAGAGCTGGTCCAGGCCCTGCACCACGCTGTACACGTCGTACATGCCGCCGGAGTTGCAGCAGGAGCCCATGGAGATGACCCACTTGGGCTCGGGCATCTGGTTGTAGAGCCGCACCACCGCCGGAGCGATTTTCTTGAAGACAGTGCCCGAGACGATGAGCAGGTCCGCCTGGCGGGGCGAGCCCCGAAACACCTCGGCTCCGAAGCGGGCCAGATCGTAACGCGCGGTGAAGACCGTGGCCTCCTCCACGAAGCAGCAGCTCAGCCCGAAGAACAGGGGCCACAGGCTGTAGGAGCGGGCCCAGTTGATCACCGCGTCCACCGCGCCCAGGGCCGTGCCGCTCACTCCGCGTGGTTGCCGGGGGAGCGTCTTCCCCAAGTCAAACCTCCTTTGGCCCACACGTAGAACAGGCTCAGCAACAGAACGAAGATGAATAGGGTCATTTGCAGCCAGCCCAGGAAGCCCAGGCCCATGGCCGCCACCGCCCAGGTGAAGATGAATACGCCTTCGATATCGAACACCAGGAAGAACACCGCCACCAGGTAGAACACCGCCGGAAAGGCGAAGCGGGCCGATCCGGTGGGGATCAGGCCGCACTCATAAGGCATGTCCTTGTCCCGGGCGTGGCGCTTTTCCCCCAGCCACCAGGCCAGAAAAAGAAAAGAAGCCAGCAGGCCCAGCACCATCCCCGTGAAGATGAGCCAGCCCAACAGCTGCATTTGCCACGGCTGAAATACGGCGGAATCCACGCGTGCTCCTTCGGGCTCCCCCCCGGGGGGCCTATCCTAGTGTAGGCGCTTTTAGCGGGTGGATGTCAACGTTGGCCGCAATTATGGGTAAAAATCGGGTCCGGTGTTGCCATGCGCAACATTCCGGAAACTCTTCCGGCCTAACAACCGCACCCGTGGCAGTTTTTGCACACAATGACGGCCGCCTCCCTTGCATCGCGGGCAAGGGCGGTCCGTATAATAGGAACCAAGCCGAGGGTTTTGGGGCCGGATGTGGCCGGCCCGGGAGGGGCTCCACGGTTCGCCGCCCCGTTGATTCAGGACCGCGCCAAGGCCCCCGGCCGGGGAAAATGACAGCTAACGCTCTGAATATCGAAGTTTGGCGGCAGAGGCTGGGCCTGTTCCTGGCCCTGTCGCGCACCCCGCACGGCATTTTGGACCTGGCCACCCCGGCGGTGGCCGCCCTGCTTTGGCTGGGGGCCTTCCCGCCCCTGTCCACCACCCTGCTGGGCCTGATCACCGCCTTTGCGGGCTACACCTCGGTCTACGCCCTCAACGATCTGGTGGACGTGGCCAGCGACCGGGACAAGCTGGCCGCCTCGCCAACGCGCGGCGCGGAAGGCTATCTGGACGCGGTGGGGGTCCGCCATCCCGTGGCCCAGGGCCTGCTCAGCCTGCCGGCGGCGGTGGGCTGGTTCGCGCTGTGGTCATTGGTGGCCATGACGGGGGCCTATCTGCTCAACCCGGTGTGCCTGGTGTTGTTCTTGGCCGGGGCGGGGCTGGAGATTTTCTATTGCCTGCTCCTGAAGATCACCCACCTGCGCACCTACGTCAGCGGCCTGGTCAAGACGGTGGGCGGGGTGGCGGCGGTCTTCGCGGTGGACCCGGCCCCATCGCCCTGGTTTTTGCTGGCCCTATGGGCCTGGCTCTTCTGTTGGGAGATCGGGGGGCAGAACATCCCGGCCGACTGGCACGACATCACCGAGGACCGGGGCCTGGGGGCGCGCACCCTGCCGGTGGTCTACGGCGCGCGGCGGGCCAGCCTGCTGGTGCTGCTCAGCCTGGGCCTGGCCGTGGTGCTGAGCCTGGTGGTGCTGGCCCTGGCTCCCTTGCGCACGCCCTGGCCCTTCGCCCTGCTGGCCTGGGTGGCGGGGTTGTATTTGCTGATCCTGCCGGCCTGGGACCTTTGGCAAAGCCAGGCCCGCGGCGGCGCCACCCGCCTGTTCAACCGGGCCAGCTACTACCCTTTGACCATGCTGACCCTGGCTCTGTTGAGCCTGCTGGCCCGCACCCCGGCTCCCTGAACCAAAACAGCCAATCTACTTTAAAGGTCTTGTAACATGAGCGACCCACGCAACGATCCCCTCCGGCCCGCTTCTCCCCTGGACGAGCAGTGCATCAACACCATCCGCTTTTTGGCGGTGGACGCGGTGGAGAAGGCCAACTCGGGCCACCCCGGCATGCCCATGGGCAGCGCGGCCAAGACCTACACCCTGTGGGACCGCTTTTTGCGTTTCAATCCCCGCGATCCGGACTGGCCCGACCGCGACCGCTATGTGCTCTCGGCCGGGCACGGCTCCATGCTGCTCTACGCCCTGCTCCACCTCACCGGCTACGACCTGCCCTTGGAGCAGATCAAAAACTTTCGCCAGTGGGGCAGCATCACCCCCGGCCACCCGGAAAACACCCACACTCCGGGGGTGGAGGCCACCACCGGCCCCCTGGGTCAGGGGATCAGCAGCGCGGTGGGTATGGCCATCGCCGAGCAGGCCCTGGCCGCGCGCTACAACCGGCCGGGACACGAGATCGTGGACCACTTCACCTACGTGGACGCCAGCGACGGCGACCTAATGGAGGGGGTAGCCTCGGAGGCGGCTTCCCTGGCCGGGCATCTGCGTCTGGGCAAGCTCATCGTGATGTACGACGACAACCACATCTCCATAGAGGGCGACACGGCCATCTCCTTTGACGAGGACCGGGGCGCGCGCTTCGCGGCCTACGGCTGGCAGGTGATCCGCGTGGCCGACGGCAACGCCGTGGCCGCCGTGGCCGCCGCCCTGGAGCAGGCCCGGGCCGAGGGTGAGCGTCCGACCCTCATCCAGGCGCGCACCCACATCGGCTTCGGCAGCCCCCACAAGCAGGACAGCGCCGACGCCCACGGCAGCCCCCTGGGCGCGGAGGAGGTGAAGCTGACCAAGGAGAACCTGGGTTGGCCTCTGGAACCCGCCTTCTTGATCCCGGACGAGGTGGGCGAGCACATGGGACAAGCCGTGGAGCGGGGCGCGGCCTGGCAGGCGGAATGGGACCAGAAGTTCGCGGCCTATGAGAAGGAGTTCTCGGAGCTGGCCGCCGAGTTCCGCCGCACCCAGGCGGGCCGCCTGCCCGAGGGCTGGGAGCGCGATCTGCCGGGGTTCGCGCCGGGCGACGGCCCCCTGGCCACGCGCAAGGCCAGCGGCAAGGTGATCAACGCGCTCTCGCCCCATCTGCCCGAGCTCATGGGCGGCTCGGCCGACCTCTCGCCCAGCACCAACACCATCATGAGCGGCAAGGGCGATTTCGAGCCGGGCACCCCCGAGGGGCGCAACATGCACTTCGGGGTGCGCGAGCACGGCATGACCGCGGTGCTCAACGGCATGGCGCTGCACAAGGGGCTCATCCCCTACGGGGCCACCTTCATGATCTTCAGCGACTATCTGCGCCCCTCCTTGCGCGTGGCCGCTCTGAGCAAAATCAAGATCATTCTGGTGCTCACTCACGACAGCATCGGCCTGGGCGAGGACGGCCCCACCCACCAGCCGGTGGAGCAGCTTTTGGGCCTCAGGTCGGTGCCCAACCTGCTGCTCCTGCGCCCGGCCGACGCCAACGAGACCGCTGCCGCCTGGCGCGCGGCCCTGGAGCACCAGGGCGGTCCGGTGTGCCTGGTGCTCACCCGCCAGAAGCTGCCCATCCTGGACCCGGCCGCGTATCCCGGCCTGGCCGAGGGCGTAGCCAAGGGCGGCTACGTGCTCAGCGAAGCCGAGGGCGGCTCCCCGGCCCTGGCCCTGGTGGCCACGGGATCGGAGGTGTCGCTGGCCCTACAAGCCCAGGCCCAACTGGCCGGGGAAGGCTTGGCCGCGCGAGTGGTGAGCCTGCCCGCCTGGGAGCTGTTCCGCGACCAGCCCGAGGCCTACCGCCGCGAGGTGTTGCCCCAGGGCCTGCCCCTGTTGGTCATCGAGGCCGGGGTGAGCCTGGGCTGGCGGCCCTATCTGCGGCCCGATCCCCTGGTGGAGGTCATCGGGGTGGACACCTTCGGGGCCTCGGCCCCGGGGCCCGAGGTCATGGCCCACTACGGCTTCAGCCTGGACAACGTGGTCTCGCGGGCCCGCGAGCTGCTGGCCCGGGCCAAGGGCGCCTAGGGAGGAGCGGGCATGAAACCAAGCATAGACACGCTGCTGTTGGACATAGGCGGGGTGCTGCTGACCAACGGCTGGGACCGGCACAGCCGCAAGGAGGCCTGCGCCAAGTTCGGCCTGGACCCGGAGGACACCGACGAGCGCCACCACCTGACCTTCGACACCTACGAAGAGGGCAAGCTCAGCCTGGACGAGTATCTGGAGCGGGTGGTGTTTCACCAACCGCGCCCCTTCGGGCCCGCCGAGTTCAAGGAGTTCATGTTCGCCCAGTCCGAGGCCCTGCCCGACATGCTGGATTTCATCCGCCGCCTCAAACAGGCCCACGGCCTGCACGTGGTGGCGGTGAGCAACGAGGGGCGTGAGCTAACCGAGCACCGCATCGCCAAGTTCCGCCTGCACGAAGTGTTTGATTTCTTCGTGAGCTCCTGCTTCGTGCACTACCGCAAGCCGGACCAGGACATGTACCGCCTGGCCCTGGACGGGGTGCAGAGCGCGGCGCACAAAACGGTGTACATTGACGACAGGCTGATGTTCGTGCAAGTGGCCCAGAGCCTGGGGCTGCACGGCATCCATCACCAGGGTTACGCCTCCACCCGGCAACAGCTCGCCGAGCTGGGCCTGGCGGACCAATAGCGGACGGGACATATGAGTAAAGACAAGTGCGACATAGGGGTCATCGGCCTGGGCAACATGGGCCGCAACCTGGTGCTCAACCTGGCGGACAAGGGCTTCTCCGTGGCGGTGTACAACCGCACCACGGAAAAGACCGACGAGTTCATGAGCTCGGACGCGGGCGGCCGCGCCATCCAGGCGGGGCGCACCCCGGCCGAGTTCGTTGAGCTCTTGGCCAAGCCGCGCGCGGCCCTGCTCATCGTGTCCGCCGGCAAGGCGGTGGACGCGGTGATCGGCGAGCTGACCCCGCTCATGGAGCAGGACGACCTGATCATCGACGGGGGCAACTCCCACTTCATCGACACCGACCGCCGCGCCGGGGAGGTGGAGGCCAAGGGCCTGGCCTACCTGGGCATGGGCATCTCCGGCGGCGAAGAGGGCGCCCGGCGCGGGCCCAGCCTCATGCCCGGCGGGCACCAGGCGGCCTATGAGCGGGTGGCCAACATTCTGCGCAAAACGGCGGCCCAGGTGGAGGGCGATCCCTGCGTGGCCTATTTGGGCAAGGGCTCGGCCGGGCACTACGTGAAGATGGTGCACAACGGCATCGAGTACGCCTTCATGCAGCTCATTTCCGAGAGCTACGACCTGATGCACCGGGGCCTGGGCCTGGCCCCGCCCGAGCTGCACCAGGTTTACCAAGGATGGAACGAGGGCGAGCTGGGTTCTTATCTATTGGAGATCACCACCGACATCTTCACGGTCAAGGACCCGGATACGGGTAACTATTTGGTGGACATGATCCGCGACCGGGCCCGGCAAAAGGGAACCGGCAAGTGGACCACCGACGACGCCTTGGATTTGCAGGTGCCCACCCCGGCCATCGACGCGGCGGTGATCATGCGCAACCTCTCCACCCACGACCGCCTGCGCGGGGAGCTGGCCAAAAGCCTGGGCCCGGCCGGCAAGCTGGCGGCCGGGCGGGACGAGTTCGTGCCCCTGCTGGGCGAGGCGCTCTACGCCGGGCTGATCCTGGCCTTCAGCCAGGGCATGTCGCTCATGGCCGCCGCCTCGGCTCAGCGCGGCTACGGCCTCAACCTGGAGGACGTGTGCCGCATCTGGCGGGGCGGCTGCATCATCCGGGCGCGCCTCTTGGAGCGCCTGCGCCAGGCCTACTCCGCCCGCCCCGCCCTGGAGTCGCTGCTCTTGGACCCCGAGCTGGGGCCCGAGGTGATGCGGCGCGCCCAGGGCCTCCGGGCCGTGGTGAGCGCCGCGGCCCAGGCCGGGCTGCCCGCGCCGGGCTTCATGGCCTCGCTGGGCTATCTGGACGCCATGCGCTCCGGCCGCCTGCCCACCAACCTGGTGCAGGCGCAGCGCGACTTCTTCGGCGGGCACACCTTCGAGCGCATCGACCGCGAGGGGATCTTCCATCACATTTGGCAGGATTGACGAGGCAGGGCATGAGCACGCGGGAAATACCGGAACCGACCATCTTCACCATCTTCGGCGCGGCCGGCGATCTGGCCTGGCGCAAGCTTATCCCGGCCCTCTACGACCTGTTCCTGGACGGCTGGCTGCCCGACAAGTTCAGCATCCTGGGCATGGGGCATCTGCACACCCCGGTGGACAAGTACATGGCGCATCTGCGCGAGGGGGTGGATCAGAACTCGCGCCTGGGCAAGAGCAAGAAGGGCGACTGGACCAAGTTCGCGGCGCATCTGGATTTCCTGGAAGCGGACCTGGGCCAGAAAAAGGCCTACGCCGAGCTGAGCCAGCGCCTGGACCAGATCGAGGAGAAATGGGAAGCCTCGGCCCAGCGGGTGTTCTATCTTGCCATGCCGCCCTCCATGATCGGGCCCATCAGCCAGGGCCTGGCCAAGGCCAAGCTGAACCAGAACCGGGAGCGCGCCCGCATCGTGGTGGAGAAGCCCTTTGGCTCGGACCTGGCCTCGGCCCGCAAGCTCAACCAGCTCCTGGCCAAGATATTCGACGAGAACCAGATCTTCCGAATAGACCATTTCCTGGGCCGCGAGACGGTGCAGAACATTCTGGCCTTCCGCCTGGCCAACACCATGTTCGAGCCCATTTGGAACCAGCACTACATCGACCATGTGCAGATCAACGTGCCCGAGGAGCTGGGCGTGGAGCACCGGGGGCATTACTACGAAAAGGCCGGAGCCCTGCGCGACATGATCCAGAACCACCTGTTGCAGATACTCTGCCTGGTGGCCATGGAAGCGCCCATCACCTTTGACGACAACGAGGTGCGCAACAAGAAGGTGGACGTGCTGCACGCCATCCGGCGCATCCCCCACGACCAGGTGCACGAGTACGCGGTGCGCGGCCAATACGGCGGCGGCTGGCTGGAGGGCGAGCACGTTGAGGGCTACCGCCAGGAGCCCAATGTGGACCCCGAGTCGCTCACCGAGACCTACGCGGCGGTGAAGCTATACGTGGACAATTGGCGCTGGCAGGGGGTGCCCTTTTATCTGCGCACCGGCAAGCGACTGGCCAAGCGGGTCACCGAGGTCTCCATCCAGTTCCGGCCGGTGCCCCATCAGACCTTCCCGCCCCGCGCCTTGCAGGGCCGCCAGCCCAACCGGCTGATCATCGCCATCCAGCCCGAGGAGGGAATCCTGCTGCGCTTCGAGTCCAAGCAGCCCGGCCCCTCCCTGCACCTGGCGCCGGTGATGATGCAGTTTTTCTATAAGGAGGCCTTCCACGCCAAGCCGGCCGCGCCCTATGAGACCCTGCTGTTGGACATCATGCGCGGCGACGCCACCCTGTTCATGCGGGCCGACCAGGCCGAGGCCGCCTGGCAGGTGATCCAGCCCATCCTGGACGCCTGGGGCGAGCAGCGGCCCACCGACTTTCCCAATTACCAGGCCGGTTCCTGGGGGCCCGAGGAGGCCGAGGTGCTCATCGCCCGCGACGGCCGCACCTGGGCGATGCCCACCATCCTGCAATGTCAGGAAGACCTGGCCACCTGCCGGGTGCACTCGGTTGACGATTAGTCTCTCCGCGCCGCGCCCACCATGCCCCACCAAGGTTTCTCCTGGCAGGCCACAAGGCTGAGGCCTGATTGGGCCAGGCCCTGGCGCAGCTCCGCACTGCGGAAGCGGTCTTCAGTGGGGTGGCGCAGGATGTGGCGCACCAGGGGGTTCAGATAGGTGGCGGGGTAATACTCTTCTATATAGTAGATGCCGCCGGGCTTGAGCACCCGGGCCACCTCGTGGAGAGCCCTCCGCCAGTCGGGCACGTGGTGCAAGAAGCCGAAGCCGAACACCGCGTCCAGGCAGGCGCTGCGTAGCGGCAGGGCCTCGGCGTCGCCCACCAGGGCCAGGTTGCCGCGTTGCCGGGCCAGGCGGGCCATGGCCAGGTCCAGGTCCAGCAGGTATAGCCGGCCCGGCGTGAAAGCGGCCCGCAACAGCTTGGCCCCCTCCCCCCGGCCGCAGCCTATCTCCAGAACCTCCGCGCCCGGCGGCAGCGCGGCCATGGCCCTCATGCGGCCCAGCACCCGGCGCTGCAAGGCCAGGCGCAGCGGGCTGTTGACCATCCAGCGCTCGGCCAGGTTGAGCTTCACGGTTTCACCGCCTGGTGGATGCAGGCAATGCCCAGGCTGAGCCGTTGCCAGGACACCCGCGCGAAGCCGGCTTCCTCGATTATGCGGCCCAGCCCTTCCGGGCCGGGAAAGCGCCTTATGGTGCCGGTCAAGTGGGAGTAGGTGCGCCAGGAGCCGGTGAAGACCCGCCCCACCAGGGGCATCATGAGCGCCGAATATAAATCGTAGAGCCGGGCGAAGCCTTCCGGCCTGGGCCGCGAGAACTCCAGGCACACCAGGCGGCCGCCGGGCTTGAGCACCCGGGCCATCTCGCGGAAGCCTTGGGCCATGTCCCCCAGGTTGCGCACCCCGAAGCCCACCATGACCCCGTCCAGGCTCGCGTCGGCCAGGGCCAGGCGGTGGGCGTCCCCCCGCGCGAATTGCACCCCGCGCCCATGCGGGCTGCGCGCGGCCTTGGCGCGGCCCAAGGAGAGCATGGCCTGGTTGAGGTCGTAGACCACCACGCTGCCCGAGGAGCGGCGGCGCTGGGCCAAGAGGGCCAGGTCCGCGGTGCCCCCGCAGATATCGGCCAGGCGCTGGCCGGGGCGCGAATCCAGGGCGGCCACGGCCCGGATTTTCCAGGCATGGTGCAGCCCCAGGCTCATGATGCTGTTGGCCAGGTCGTAGTGCTTGGCCACCGCGTCGAAGTGGGCCTGCACCAGGGCGCGGTGCTCCCGGGGGCCGGGGTCCGCCGCAGCTGGGGGCCGTATGAATGAAACTGGGCTGGCCATGGCCTAACGGTTCAGGTGCCAGTCGTGGAAAAGATACTCCACCCGCATCTTGTCCAAGTTGGCCAACAGATAGGTCTTGCGATCGCTATCGGGCATGAGCCCGGCCACGAAGGAGAGCAGCCCCGCCTGGCCGCCGAAATCATCCACGTACCAGGAGAACACCTCGGCCATGGCCACCCGGTTCTCTTCCGGGTCCACCAGCACCTCGGAGCTCACATAGGACGTGGCCGCCTCCTTGAGCTGCTCCTCCAGGTTAGCTGCTTGGTAAAAGCTGAGCTTGGGGCAGGAGCGGGCCCCGCAGGCCAGGGTGAAGTGCACCCTGAGGTCCGGGGGTTCCAGGCAATAGCGCCGCCGCGCGTCCCAGGGCAGGAAGGGCGGCAGCAAATGATGGGGCGCGCGCCGGTTGCCCCGCAGGATGCCGTGGGCCATGTCGGTGAGGCTGTAGCGGCGGCCGCCTACCTGGTAGGCCAGGCGGTCGAAGAAGTCGGGCACCTCGCGCACCGAGTTCTTGGGCTTCAGCTCGATCACCCCGTGGATCACCAGCATGTTGAACAGGTTGATCCAAAAGGCCTTGGCCTGGTCGCCCTTGCCCAGGGAGGCGGGGTCCAGCCCGGGCAGCAGGGACACCGCTTCCAGGTAGCGCCGGAACTGCTCTGAATGGGCGATGCCCGCGTAGTCCACCGTGCCGCGAATGCCGTCGAAATAGGCTTCGGCCAGCTCGCCGATGGCCCGGTTCACCGCCTTGGCCGGGTCGTCGTTGGTCTGTCGCGGTGCCTGGCCCGTGTGGTTGAGCACCCGGGTGTGGCCCAAACGGCCGCCCAGCACGATGCCCGGCAAATGGGGTTCCGCGTCATCCTGGCGATAGTAGTCGCTGAGCACGTCGATGAACAGGGCCGCGCTCCAGGAAAACTGCTTGGAGCCCAGGCCCTGGCCCTTGCGCGAATCGTAATACTCCCTAAAGCCGAAGCGGGCGGCCAGCTCCAGGATGTCCTTGCGCATGAGCTGAGCCTCGAAGAAAAAGCCGTACTCCTCCAGGCCCTGGGCCAGCATCCAGTTGATGTTGAGCCACACCGGGCCGCGCCAGTAGTTGACCTCGCTGTAGCCCTCGGCGGTCATGTCGTAGTCCGGGATGGTGAAGCAGTTGCCCTGGCGCAGGCCGCAGAAGCTCACCGAGTCCATCTGCTGGAAAAGGCGTTCGCTCTTGTCGCGGCTGATCACCCCGGCGTAGAGCGGCATGAAGCCCATGGCCGTGGGGCTGTCCAAAAAGCGCCCGGCCCGGAGATCGTAGGACTCGAAGCGGCCGTAGTCTTGCGACCACAGCTTTTCCCGGATGCCCTTTCCGGTCTGCTGGAACCACTCCTCGATCTCGCCCTGGTCCTGGCCCAGAATGCCCGCGATCTCCTTGAGGGCCCGGTTGTCGCGGCACAGGATGCTGTTGAAGCCGATGTCCTGCACCAGAAAGGGGCACTCTTGCTGGATGGCCTTCTCGTCGTACTTGAGCCGCCGGAAGAGGTCCACCAGATAGACGTAGCGGTCGTAGTCCTGGTCCGTGGGCCGCTGCTTGGCGTCCACCCCCTTGTCCAGGTCCTTGCGCTGGAAAGGCGGCAGGGAAACCTTGCTCAGGTCGATGGCCTCCAAGGGAACGTCCCAGGCCGGGGCATTGTCCCGCCCCGACTCCCAGGGATGGCGAATGTAGACCAGGCCCTCGCGGCCGGGGTCGCGCTCCCGGTAGAAGTAGCGGTGCCCGGCCAGGAGCTTGGGGAACATCTCGGCCAAAAAGCGGCGGCTGTCCTCGCGGTCCTGGCTGAGGCGGTGCAGACGCAGGCAGGCCACGGCGTGCAGGGGCGGCATGGTGATGCCGCTGGTCTGGCGGCCGCCGGGGCACTGCCAGAAGTCCGGCTCCGGGAAGTAGCCCCCCAGGCGTTGGGGGTTGAACACGATGTGGGGCACCATGCCGTCCGGCCACTGCCCGGCGAACAAATGCCGCAACTCCTCCCGGCCCCGTTGGGGATCGTAGTTGGCGTAGCCGATGGCGATGAAGGCCGAGTCCCAGTTCCACTGGTGGGGGTACAGGCCCCTGGCCGGGCGGGTGTAGCCCTGCATCCAGTTGCCCGCCAAAACCTCCTTGGCCTGGTCCAAATGCTCCTCAAAGGGTCGTTGCGGCGAAAATAAACTCATCCCTCTCCCGGCATGTCTGGAGTGCGAACCTGGCCTTATTATGCCTGTCCCGTGCGCCTCAAAGCCAATCCAGCCCGGCGGGAAGGGACTAAGGCGCGATTTTTTGCCCTTAAATACCCTAAGCCCGGCGCGGACGGGGGGCTGGCCGCGGCTGAACCGCGTTCATTACCCGGCCCGATGTGTAACATTTATTTTGCCTCTTAAATACGCTTTCCTTAGAATTAATAAATAAAGAGTGATCCGCCATCGAGCGGCCGTGCCCGGCGGGCCGCGCGAGACGGAGTGAAATAGTCTGCCATGTTTAACGGTTTTCTTAAGTACCAGCTTTATCGAAAAGCTGGAGCAACTCAACCAGCGGTAGTAAAGGACGGATGAATCGATGAAAAAGAGCTTTTTGGTATTTGCCTTGATCGCGGTGATGGCTTTGGCGATTCCTCTTATGGCTCAGGCTGAAGCCAAGCCCGATGCCACGGTGCAGTTCAAGACCCACAACGTGGCGGTGGGCGTGGGCGTCAGCTGGGGCGACGGCACCCTGACCTACAAAGGCAAAGAGTACAAGTTCAGCATCGATGGCCTTAGCCTGGTGGACCTGGGCGTGGGCGACGTGGAGGCCAAGGGCAACGTCTACAACCTGAAGAAGGTGGAAGACTTCGCGGGCACCTACTCCTCGGTCAAGGCCGGCGCGGCCTTTGGCAAGGGCGTGGCCGCCGAGCAGCTGATCAACGATGCCGGCGTGAAGATGAACCTGACCGCCAAGCAGCAGGGCGCGCGCCTGACCCTGGCCCCCGGCGGCATGAAGATCAAGCTCAAGAAGTAGCGTCCGGGGCCCTGCGGCCCTTTTCCCAAGCCTGATCAGGCCGGGACCGCAACACCCGCGAGGGTAGTGCGGTCCCGGCTTTTTTCTCCCGCCCCGGCGGCGCGGCCACGAAAAAAGAGCGGCCGGGGCTGTCACCCCAACCGCTCTTGAATGCCGGCCGCCGCGCCCAAAAACGGCGGCCGGCATGTATCCCCCTACGGGAAGACGCCGCGCACCCGCTTGGCGTCGGCCACCCGCTCGATGGCCAGCATGTAGGCGGCGGTGCGCATGTTCACCTTGTGCTTTTGGTAGATGTCGTACACGTCGTTGAAGGCCTGAGCAATGACCCGCCGCAGCTGGCGGTTCACGTCGTCCTCGGTCCAGAACAGCTTTTGGATGTTCTGCACCCACTCGAAGTAGGAGACGGTGACCCCGCCCGCGTTGGCCAGGATGTCGGGCAGCATTATGACCCCGTTGTCAAAGAGGATGTCGTCGGCCAGGGGGCTGGTGGGGCCGTTGGCCCCTTCCACCACGAACTTGGCCTTGATGCGCCCGGCGTTGTCCTGGTTGATCTGCCCTTCGATGGCCGCGGGCACCAGGATGTCCACGCCCAGCTCCAACAGCTCGGCGTTGCTCACCGCGTCGCTGCCGGGGAAGCCCTCCAAGGCGCCGGTGCGCTGGTGGTGCTCCTTGAGGGCCGTGAGGTCCAGGCCCTTGGGGTTGTACACCCCGCCCCGGCTGTTGCTGATGGCCACCAGCTTCATGCCCGCCTCGGCGAAGAGCTCGGCCGCGTAGTAGCCCACGTTACCGAAGCCCTGCACCGCCACGCTCTTGCCGCTCAGGTCCACGCCCAGGGCCGCGGCCGCCTCCTGCAAGGCGTAGAGGCAGCCCATGGAGGTGGCCTTGAGCCGCCCCAGGGAGCCGCCGATGGACAGGGGCTTGCCGGTGACCACGCTGTTGCAGGTGAAGCCCTTGAACACGCTGTAGGTGTCCACGATCCAGGCCATGGTCTGGGGGTTGGTGTTCACGTCCGGGGCCGGGATATCCTGCTCCGGGCCGATGATGGGCGATATCTCCCAGATGTAGCGCCGGGTCATGCGCTCCAGCTCATGGGGAGACATGCTCTGGGGGTCGCAGGTCACTCCCCCCTTGGCCCCGCCAAAGGGAATGTTGACCACCGCGCACTTCCAAGTCATCCAGGCGGCCAGGGCGCGCACCTCGTCCAAGTCCACCTGGGGATGGTAGCGGATGCCGCCCTTGCCCGGCCCGCGCAGGGTGTTGTGCTGCACCCGGTAGCCGTTCAGGATCACCGTCTCGCCGTTGTCCAGGCGCAGGGGAAACTTGACCGAAAGCTCGCGGCGGGGGGCCTTGATCTTGTCCAGGATCCAGGGCTCCACCTCCAGCTTTGCCGCCGCCAGATCGAACTGGAGGTCATGCATCACCAGGGGCTTGCTCTCGTCGTACTGCTTGTTCTCGCTCATAGCACAGTCCTCTCCCTTTCAGGCCAGGCGGTCCTTTGCCCGGCCCTCGAACGAGTGCCTTGATTAGGGGAAGCAGGCTGCCCCGGAGCCGGCCCCTCGCCGGCCCCGGGACGCCTTGGGGATCGCTTAGGCCTTGGTCACCTCTTCCAGGCCCTTGGCCAAGGTGTCCATGCCCTGCTGTAGCTGCTCGTCGGTGATGACCAGGGGCATGAGGGTGCGCACGTTGTTGCCCAGGGTGCCGCAGTCCAAGACCAACAGGCCGTGGGCGTGGCAATAGGCGGTGAGCTTCTTGGCCAGCTCGGGCGCGGGCTGCTTGGTCTTGGGATCGCTCACCAGCTCCATGGCCAGCATGGGCCCCAGGCCGCGCACCTCGCCGATGATGGGGAAGCGCTCTTGCAGGGCGTCCAGGGCCTGCTTGGCCTTTTGGCCCAGGGCCTCGGCCTTGGCCAGGATGCCCTCGCTCTCGACCACCTCCAACACGGCCAGGGCCGCCGCGCAGGAAACCGGGTTGCCGCCGTAGGTGCCGCCCAGGCCGCCGGGATGCACGCTGTCCATCAGCTCGGCCTTGCCGCAGATGGCGCTCAGGGGCATGCCCCCGCCCAGGCTCTTGGCCATGGTCACGATGTCCGCCTCGACTCCGAAGTGGTTCATGGCGAACATCTTGCCGGTGCGGCCGACGCCGGTCTGCACCTCGTCGGCGATAAGCACGATGCCCTTGTCATCGCAGAGCTGCCTGAGCTGCTGCATGTATTCGATCGGCGGTACGATGAAGCCGCCCTCGCCCAGGATCGGCTCCAGGATGATCGCGGCCACCTCGTCCGGGTTCACGTGGTATTTGAAGAACTCCTCGAAATAGGCCGAGCCGCAGTGCACCCCGCAGGAGGGGTACTCCTTGCCCCAGGGACAGCGGTAGCAATAGGGATAGTGGGCCCGGTAGATGCCGGGCAGATGGGCGCCCAGCTTGTACTTGTAGGGCATCACCTTGCTGGTCAGGGCCATGGTCAAGGTGGTGCGGCCGTGGAAGGCGCCGTCGAAGCAGACCACGGCGGGCTTGCCGGTGGCGTAGCGCGCGATCTTCACCGCGTTCTCCACCGCCTCGGCCCCGGAGTTGCCGAACATGGTCTTGGTCTCGCCCGCCACAGGGGCGATGGCGTTGATCTTCTCGGCCAGGGCCACGTAGGGCTCGTACATGGAAACGTGGAAGCAGCCGTGCAGGTATTGGTCGGCCTGTTCCTTGATGGCCGCCACCACCTTGGGGTGCCGGTGGCCGATGTTGTTTACCCCGATGCCCCCGGCGAAGTCGATGTACTGGTTGCCTTCCGGGTCCCAGATCAGGGCACCCTCGGCCTTGGCCATCACGATGGGGGTTATGTTGCCCACGCCACGGGGAACCGCTTGCTGCCTTCTCTGAACGATCTTTTCACTGCTCATGACGCTAATCCCTAGCCCGGCCTCTCGCGCGGCGCGGTTGAAGGTTGACGGCTCAACGGCCGATAGGCTGGCCGTGCTTGTTGCCCTCATAATTAGCAAGCGCCGTGCCACGGGCTAAGCGATTGATTTGACTGAAATTGTTAAACACAGAGGAATCGACGGCATTGCAAATATGAACCAATGGCGGGCTGTATTGACGGGGTGTGGCAGCTTTATTTATTTATTACAGATATTTATATTGCTGGCTCAACATTGCAACGTGGTTCATTTATGTAACAACGATACCCAGGCGAGCGATCTTGCGGCTCAGGGTGGCGTGGCTCACGCCCAAATATTTGGCCGCCTGGCGCTGGCTGCCGTAAATCTTGAGCGCCCGGATGATGAGCTGGCGCTCCACGCTGTCCACCGCCCGGGCCAGGTTCAGGTCGTCCTGGCCGGCGGCCTCGGCCAGGGCCAGGTCCGGGTTCTGGACGGCGGGCGGCAGGTCGGCCAGCTCGATGCGGGCGCCCGGGGTGAGCACCGCCAGCTGTTCCACCAGGTTGGCCAACTCGCGCACGTTGCCCGGGAAGGCGTAGCGCCGGAGGCATTCCAGCACGGCGGGAGCGAAGTTTTTGAGCGGCTGATCCGGGGTTTCCAAGCGGCGCAGGAAAAAGTTGACCAAAGGCGGGATGTCCTCGGGCCGCTCGCGCAGGGGAGGCAGGGCCAGGGGCACCACGCTTAGCCGGAAGAAAAGGTCCTTGCGAAAGGAGCCCTGGGCCACCATCTCCTTGAGGTTGCGGTTGGTGGCGGCCAGGATGCGCACATCCAGCACCAGGGGAGCGGTGGAGCCCACCCGCACCACCTCTTTCTCGTCCAAAAAGCGCAGCAGTTTGGCCTGCACGTTCAGGGGCAGCTCGCCCACCTCGTCCAAAAACAGGGTGCCGCCCCGGGCCATCTCGAAGTAGCCCGGCTTGCCCGCGTCCAAGGCCCCGGTGAAAGCGCCCTTTTCGTAGCCGAACAACTCGGCTTCGATGAGCGAGGCGGGGATGGCCCCGCAGTCAACCCGCACCAGAGGCTCGCGGCGGCGGGCGGAGGCTTCGTGGATCACCTTGGCCACCAGGCCCTTGCCCACCCCGGACTCGCCGGTGATGAGCACGTTGGACTCGGTGCGGGCCACGCGCAGAGCGGTCTCCAGGGTCCGGCGCATGGGCGCGGAGCGCACCACCAGCTTGGAGTCCAGGTCCTGGCTTATCTGGGAGCGGATCAGCTCGGAGCGGAACTGCTGGGTGTGGGCCCGGCTCTCCTTGAGCAAAGCCCTGAGCTCCTCTATGGAGGTCATGTCGCGGTCGTTGACCACCACCAGGCTCAGCTCGCCCTTGTCGTCGAACACCGGGGTGCCGGTGACCAGGGCCTGGCCGCCGTCCTTGAGGTTCTGTTGCAAGGTCACCGGCTGGCCGGTGCGCAGAACCTCCAAGGTGGCCGAGAAATCGAAGAAGCCCTCCTCCACCAGCTCCCGGACGTGGCGGCCCACGATGGCCTCGGCGGGCAGACCCATGCGCCGGGCCGAAGCCGCGTTGACCTTGATCACCACGCCCTGGGCGTCGTTTATCCACAGGCCGTCGTGAGAGGATTCGATGATCATATCCAGGCGCTCGGAGAGCTCCTTGGACACGGCCAGCTCTTGGGCCAGGCGCTCGCAATCCGCGCCCGGGCGCAGCAGGCAGAATACCCCGGCCGTCTCGCCGTGCTGGGCAAAGGGCGAAAGGCCAGCGCTTATCACGCCTCCGTCGGGCGTAGTCTCTTCGTATTGGCAAGCTTCACCCGAGGAGATCACCGCGCGGGCCCGATCCCACAGCGCGGGGTCGATCTCGGCCAGATTGCGGCCCGTGGGGTCGCCCCCGGCCACGCCAATCATGTGGCGGGCGGCAAGGTTGCAGACCAGCACCACGCCGTCACGGTCCACGGCCAGCACGCCCTCGCGCGCGGCCTCCACCATCTGGCGCATCAATTTTAGTCGTGCTGGGTCCATGCTCTCCCCGGCCAAGCCTCCCCCCGCATCCAGGGGGCGCTTGAATCATACCAAAGCCGCGCGGCCGGAGTCATGGCCGGGGGCCGAGCAAGGCTAGGGCAGGCTAAGAGTCATGCCCACCGAGGTGAAGGGGCAGCGCTCGCCCAGGGCCTGGCGCAGCATCTGCTTGGCCAGGGCCCCGGTGCAGTGCATGGGCACCAAATAACGCAGCCCCTGTTCGGCCAAGCGATCCACCACCTTGCCCAAGGCCTCCTCGCCCAGGAAGTTGAGGTGGAAGCCGCCCATCAGGGTGTGCAGCGGGGTCTCGGGGAACAAGGCCCGGGCCGCGGCCAGGGTGTTGAACACGCCGGCATGGCAGCAGCCGGTGATCACCACCAGGCCCGCGCCTCGCAGGTTCACCACCAGGGCCTGGTCGTCATCAATGGCGTCGGGGGCCCACTGTTCGCCTTCGCGGCGCAGCCCCGCCTTCCACAGCACGTCGTGGCTGGACTGGTGGGGGATGCCGCCGGTGAGCCACAGGCCGGGGGCCAGCTCGCGGGGGCCCGGGGCCATCAGGGGAACGGAGCCGAGGGCGGCTTCCACCTGGCTGCTTTCCAGGTTCCAGGGTCCGGCCACTCCGCCGTCGGGCCGCCGCACCCCGCGCACCCCGAAGGCCTGGGGATGGGCCAGCAAGGGGGCGCGCAACTCGTATTGCCGGGCCAAAGACTCCAGGCCGCCGTAATGGTCGATGTGCCCGTGGCTCAGCGCCAGCCAGTCGGCCTGGGAGGGGTCGATGCCCAGAGCGCGCAGGTTGAAAGGCAACACCGCCTCGCCCCGGCCGAAGTCATACAGCACCCGGGTCACTTTGCCGTCGGTGTCTTCCACCTCCAGCCACATGGACATGCCCTGCTCGGCCAGCAGGATGGAGCCCGGCCCGGGCAGGGGATAGCCGAAGGGGCCCGAAGCGGGCAAAAAGATGTCCACCGTGTTGTCCACCACCACGGTGATTTTGAGTTTGGCGGCAATGCTGTGGTTCATGGTGTCTCCGGTGACGGGCGGGGCCGCTGGCGCGCGGCCCCGCCCGTTTGGATAAAGGCCGATGCTACTTGAGCCAGCCCTTTTCCTTGTAGTACTTGATGGCCCCCGGATGCATGGGAATGCCCACGTCCTTGGCCATGTCCTGGCGCTTGCCCAGGCGCATGGCGCGCACCATCTTGCCGTAGCGTTCGAAGTTCTGGTCGATGCTCTTGACGATGGCGTAGGCCACCTCGTCGGGCATGTCCTTGCTGCCGATCACCACCACGTTGGCGATGATGCCGGGCATCTCGCGGTCGATCCCGGCGTAGCAGCCCTTGGGCAAGGTGTAGGGCTCCAGGCCCTTGTGCTCCTTGACCAGCTTGGCGATGGCCTCCTGGGACAGGGGCAGCATCTTGATCTTGCGCTGGCTGGCCGCGTTGACGATGGGCGGGGCGGGATAGGCCATGGCGCCGTAGGCGATGGCGTCGATGTGCCCGTCGATGAACTGCTTGCCCGCCTCGGCGAAGCTCAGGAAGCGGGTGTCCATGTCCTTGAAGGTCATGCCGTAGGCGCCCAGCACGTAGCGCGACACCACCGAGATGGCGCTGCCCTTGGGGCCGGGGGTCACGCGCTTGCCCTTGAGCTGCTCGATCTTGTCGATGCCCGAGTCGGCCCGCACCACGATCTGGCTGGGCTCGGGGAAGATCACCGCCAGCTCGCGGATGTTGTTGAGCTTGCCGAACTTCTTGAAGTATCCGATGCCCTGCCAGGCCTCGGCGGCGGTGGTGGAGAAGGAGAATGCCGCGTTGATCTTGCCGGTGTTGGTGGCGATGACGTTGGCCGCCCCGCCGATGGGCATGGTGGAGCCCTTGATGGCCGGGTTGGCCTTGATGGTGTCTTCCACCATGGCCGCGCCCAAGGCCTGCCAGACGCCTCCGGCCGGGGCGGTGCCCCAGCGGATGTCGTAGGCCTGGGCCGCCGGCGCCACGGCCAGGGCGCCCATGGCCGCAAATAAGCCGGCCAGCATGATAACGGTCAAAACTTTCTTACCCAACATATAAAGCCTCCCTTGTCTGGCGGTTCAGGCCCGCAAACTCCTGCGTTGACGGACTTGCATTACTATCAAAAGGCCCAGCAATCCCAGCCCCACCAGGCTGTAGATTTTGGCGGGCATTATCAACAGGACGCCCACGCCGAACAGCAGCAGGCGCAGGTATGACGGCAAGGGGGCCAAGAGGTAGCCCACCCCGGCCGCCGCGAAACTGGCCGCCCCCAGGCAGGCGGTGAACATGTCCATGACCACCTTGCCCATGGGCCCTTCCAGGAGCAGGCTCTGGTCATAGGCGAACATGAAGGGCACCACGAAAGCCACCATGCCAATGCGGGTGGCGGTCCAGCCTGTTTTCCAGCCGTCGGACTCGGCAATGGCCGCGGCGGTGAAGGCGGCGGCGGCCACTGGCGGCGAGATCAGCGACAGGCAGGAGAAGTAGAAGGCGAACAGGTGGGCCACATGCGGAGGCAGGCCCAGGGCGACCAGGGCCGGGATCACCGTGGCCACCTGCACGATGTAGGCAGGGGTGGTGGGCATTCCCGCGCCCAAGACCAACGCGATGATCATGGCCATGAACAGGCCCAGGAACAGATGCCCCCCGGCCAGGTCCACGAAGGCGGTGCCCATACGGGTGCCCAGGCCGGTCATGTCCACGCTGCCCACGATGATGCCGGCCGCGGCGGTGGAGATGGTCACGATGAGCATCCCCCGGCAGCCCGCCTCCAGGGCGTTTAGTATGCCCGCCAGGTTGAGCCGCGTGGTGGGCCGGAACTGGCAGATGATCAGGGCCGAGACCACGCCCACCCCGCCGGCCAGGCTGGGGGAGTAGCCGCCCACCAACATATAAATAAGCAGGGCCAGGGGGATGAGCATGTGGCCGTAGTCGCGCATGGTCTGGCGCGGGGTCACGTTCACCTTGAGACCCGGCAGTTTAAGCTTGCGCGCCTCCAGGTCCACGGTGACGAACACGCTGAGGAAGTAGAGCACCGCCGGGAACAGGGCGTAGTAGATGATGGTGGAGTAGGGAATGCCCGAGAAGGCGCTCATCACAAAGGCGGCCGCGCCCATCACCGGGGGCATGAGCTGCCCGCCGCAGGAGGCCACCGCCTCCACCGCGCCGGCGAACTCGGGCTTGTAGCCCGCCTTTTTCATCATGGGGATGGTGACCACCCCGGTGGTGGCCACGTTGGCCGCGCCGCTGCCGGTGATGGTGCCCATGAGCGAGCTGGCCACCACCGCCACCTTGGCCGGGCCGCCCACCATGTTGCCGGTGAGCGAGGTGGCCAGGTTGCTGAAGAGCATGGCCCCGCCGGTGTGCAGCAGTATGGCCCCGAAGATCACGAACAGGGCGATCTCCGTGGCCGAGACCCCCAGGGGGATGCCGAAGATGCCGCCCAGGGAGAGGTAGTTGAAGTCCAGCATGTCGCTGGGGGTGATGGGCACGGTGTGGAACACGCCCCACAAATAGGGCCCCACGAAGGGATAGACCAAGAAGGCCAGCACCACGAAGAACAGGCCCTTGTTGAACATGCGCCGGGTGGCTTCCAGGACCACCACCACCGAGCCCAGGCCCAGTATGATCTCCCATACCGAGAGCTTGGTGATCAGGGGGAAGCGGTCTTCCATCACCCATTGGTAGTTGAACACCAAATAGCCGGTGGCCACGCCCGAGATGAGCGCGAAGCACCAGTCCAGCCAGGAGGGGCCGGGTCCGCCCTTTTTGCGCACCAGGCCGGGCCGCACCAAAAACAGGAGCATAAGCCCCAGGCCCAGGTGGATGGCCCGCTGGATCAGGGCGTCGAAGGCCCCGAACAAGGCGGTGTAGACCTGAAACAAGGCCAGAACCACGGCCAGCAGGGTGGCTGTCTTGGCCTGCCAGCTCTTGGTCCCCCAATATTCGCGCCAGGTTTTGCGTTCCGTGGTCACGGCTGTTTTCCCTCGCGGCGTCGGCGGTGCAGGATGTCCCAAAGGGTTTCGGCGGATACCGGGTTGCGGAAAGTATGCTCGCCCAGGGCGGCGGCCACCGCGTTGTGCACCGCCGGGGCGGTGGACAACAAGGCGGGCTCGGCCACCCCCTTGGCCCCATAGGGGCCGGTGGGCTCGGGCTCCTCCACCAGGCGCGTGAGCAGCTCGGGGGCGGGCCAGGAGTGGGGGAGCTTGTAGTCCAGGAAATGGGGATTGATGATGCGCCCCTGGTCCAGGAGCACCTCTTCGCTCACCGCGTAGCCCAGACCCATCATGGCCGCGCCCTGGATCTGGGCCTCCAGGTTAACCGGGTGGATCACCTTGCCCACGTCATGGGCGGCCACCAGGCGCAGCACCTCCACCCGGCCGGTGAGCTTTTCCACCGCCACCTGAGCGGCGTGCACCGCAAAGGCGTAGGTGGCGTAGGGCACTCCTTGGCTGGTATCCGGGTCCAGCTTGGTGGTGGGCGGGTCGAAGCGGCCTTCCACCTCCAGGGGCTGGTTCAAAAAACGCCGGGCCGCCTGGGCCAGGTCGAGGGCCTCGCCGCCGACAACCAAACGGCCTTCCTCCCAGCTTGCCGGCTCCCCGAGCGCGGCGGCCAGCTTGAGCAGGTTCTCGCGCAGCTTGATGCCGGCCTCGCGCACCGCGTTGCCCACCACGTAGGTGAGGCGGCTGGCGGTGGAAGGCCCGCTGTTGGGGCAGGTGGTGGTGTCTCCGGCCACGATCGCCACCTGGTCCGGCTCCAGGCCCAGCTCCTGGGCGGCGATCATCTTCATGGTGGTGGAGGCCCCCTGCCCGCCGTCGCCGCTGCCCACCAGAAGGGTCACCTCGCCCTGGGGGCTCAGCACCAGGCGGGCCGCGCCGGGGTTGGGCAGGCCGGTGAGGCCGATGCCGTAGTAGGTGGCCCCCAAGCCCCAGCCGGTGAGCCACTCGGGGTCGGCCTCGCGGGGATGGGAGGGCAGGCCGTCAATGGCCTCTTGGGCCTGATTCAGGCATTTGGTGATGCCCACCGAGGCGACGAGCTTCTGCCCGGCGGCGGTGCGGTCGCCCACCTGGAGAAAGTTGAGCCGGCGTATCTGGGCCGGGGTCTTGCCGCAGGCCTCGGCCAGGAGGTCCATCTGGCACTCGTGGGCAATGGCCACCTGAGGCACCCCAAAGCCGCGCATGGCCCCGCCCACCGGGTTGTTGGTGTAGGCCAGGCGGCCGTGCGATTCCACGTGGGGCACCTCGTAGGGCCCGGCCGCGTGCACCACCGCGCGGGTCACGATGGAAGGCCCGTAGGAGGCGTAGCACCCGGTGTCGGCCAGTATCTCGGTCTTCACCGCCACCAGGCGCCCTTCGGCCGTGGCCCCGGTGGTCATGGTGACTACCATGGGGTGGCGCTTGTTGCTTACCTGGAAGGACTCCTCGCGGCTGTAGACCATGCGGGCCGGGCGGCCGGTGAAATAGGCGGCCAGGGCGCTGTAGTAGCCGGGCGAGACCCCCTGCTTGTCCCCGAAGTACCCGCCGATGGTGGCGCAGATGATGCGCAGGCGCTCGGTAGGCAGCGAAAGGATATGGCTCAGGTGGGTCAGGTCCAGGTGGGCGTGCTTGGTGGGCAGCTTCACCACCAACACCTCGTCTTCCCACCAGGCCAGCCCGGCCTCGGGCTCCAGGTAGGCGTGCTCGATCATCTGGGTGCGGTAAGTGCGCTCGATGACGATGTCGCACTCGGCCAGGGCCTCTGCCCCCCGGCCCCGGCGCAGGGTGCGCTCGAAGACCAGGTTGCTCTCGCCGTTGACCAGCGGCGCGCCAGGGGCCAGGGAGTCCTCGGGGCTGAACACCCCGGGCAGGGGGTTCAGGTCGGGCGCGATCAGCCCGGCCGCGGCCTGGGCCTGCTCCGGGGTCTCGGCGGCCACCAGGGCCAGGGCGTCGCCCACCCGGCGCACCTTGTCAGTGCACAGGATCGGCTCGTCATGGACGCGCGGGCCCAGCATGATCTCGCCGGGGACGTCGGCGGCGGTCCACACCCCCACCACCCCGGGCGCGGCCTGGGCCGCCGCGATGTCGATGCCCTTCAGCTCGGCATGGGCGATCTTGGAGCGGGCCACGGCCAGGTGCAGCGCGCCATCGGGCTGGTGATCCCCGGCGTAGCGCTCCACGCCGCGCACCTTGTCCCAGGCGTCGAACTTGAGAACCGGACGGCCGATGCTGTCGCTGGCCATCAACCGTTCTCCTCTCCCGGACGGTAGATGCTCTCCTTGGTCAGGCCGCCGGGCACCCGGGCCACCGCCGCGGAGTTGGCGCTGCCGGTGACCACCTCGGGGCTGTCTTCCTTAAAGAAATAGAGCCCGCAAAAGGGGCAGTGCAGCTCCACCTTCAGCGAGTAGAGCAGCATGTCGGCGTAGAAGGACTCCTTGCAGGAAGGGCAGCGCACGTTGAATATGTCCATGGCCTATTGCTCCAGGTATTGGCTCAGGTCCAGCCCTTGGCGCACCCTCTCGGGCACCTCTCCCTTGCGGGGGAAGGGGCGGTCCAGGGGCTTGGTGGCGTCGATGATCATGCCCGCGCTCTTTATCTCGTGGCGCAGGGAGGGGTCGAGCACCTGGCCTTGCAGGTTCTTGAGGATGGTCAGGTCCTGATCGGCCTGCACCCGCGAGGACAGGGCCCACATCACCTGGTTCAGGTCCTCGGGGTCCACGTCGTCGTCCACCACGATCACGTGCTTGATGAAGTTGGAGGCGCTGATGGCGGCCATGGCCGCGCGCATGGGCTCGCCCTCGGTCTTCTTGGCCAGGCTGAGGATCAGGTTGAAAGGCCCGCCCGAGCCAACCCAGCAGGTCTTGACCACGCCGGGCACCGCCTGCTTGGCCCGCTGGTAGATGGAGGCCTCGATGGGCAGGTGGGCGTTGATGTGCTCGGTCATGCAGGGGAAAATGTCGATGAAGGTGGGGGCCGGTCGCGAGTACATGGCGCTGATCTCCACCACCCAGCTCAGGCGCTGGGGCCCGGCATAGCCGGTGAACTCGCCGAAGGGCCCTTCCACGCAGCGGCGGCCCGCCAGGATGCGGCCCTCCAACACCATCTCCGCGTCGGCCGGCACCATGAGCTGATCGCCCCAGGTGACCGAGGGGGTGATGGCCAGGGGCTGGCCCATGACCCCGCCCGCGGCCGCGAACTCGTCCGCGTCGTTGGGGGTGAGCAGCGCGCCGGTGAGGTGGAAGGCCGGGTGGTGGCCCAGCACCACCGCGATGGGCAGGTCCCTGCCCTCTTGTTCGGCCGCCGCGAAGTAGGACCACAGATGCCGGGGCGACATGTAGATGGCCAGGTGGGTGGGGTCCAGATACTGCATGCGGTTCCAGGAGACGTTGTAGCGCCCCTGGGGGTTGCGGCTGACCACGATGGGGGTGAAAAAGGGCCCGCCGTCCAGCTCGGTGTGGCGCACGATGGGCAGGCGGGTGAGGTCCATCTCCCAGGCGCGCCGGCGCACCGGGGCCTGATCCGGCGGCACCACCTCCGGCTCCAGGGTGGCGCCAGAGAGGCTCAGGATGCGCTCCAACAGGGGCATGCGCTTGCCGGTGTCCAGGCCCAGGGCCAGGCCGATCTTGCGGAAGGTGCCAAAGGTGTTGTTGAGGATGCGGCAGTCACAGGGGCGGCCCTCCAGGTCCAGGACCTTCATGAACTGCACCGCGGGCACCCGGCCCTGGCGCTCCAGGGCGTCCACCACCGCGGCGCTTTCAAAGGCGGCCGGGGCCACCTCCTTGTTCACCCGGACCAGCTCGCCGGGGGCTTGTTGCCCCAGCAGGTCGAGCCAATCTTGCAGACAAAGACCCATGGTGATTCCTACTCCCTTTGCGCGATGCGCTTATTTCCAGAAGGTGGCCATGCGGGTGATGTGGTCCCGCATCAGCTCGCGGGCCCGGCCGGGGTCTCGTTGGCGGATGGCGTCCAGCATCCCCTGGTGGTCGGCGATGCCCCTGCCCCGGTCCTTGGGCGCGAACTCGTGCACCCGGACGCTGTGGTAGATCATGGGCACCAGGCCCTTGAGGGACAGGTTGAGC
This sequence comes from Desulfarculaceae bacterium, assembly GCA_020444545.1. Taxonomy (NCBI): domain Bacteria; kingdom Pseudomonadati; phylum Thermodesulfobacteriota; class Desulfarculia; order Desulfarculales; family Desulfarculaceae; species Desulfarculaceae bacterium. Next base: position 679,851 of record JAHLKT010000004.1, read on the forward strand.
ACCATGTTGTTGCAGGCGTCGCCCAGGCGCAGGTGGAAGTCCATGTCCGAAAAGGTGCGCGGCTCCCCCCGCTCCAGGGAGCGGCGGTATTCCTCGATGGTCTCCTCCAAGGCGGCGATTTCCTCTTCCTGGGCCCGCTGGGCGGCCAGGTAGGCCACCTCGGTCTCTATGATCAGGCGGGCCTCGGTGAGCTCCTCGATGCTGGCCCTGGCCAGGCGCAGCATCAGCGTGAGCACCTCGCCCATGGGCTCGGTGCTGGGCTCGGCCACGAAGATGCCCCCGCCCGCGCCCCGCTTGATGGTCAAGAGCCCGGCCTGCTCCATGCCGATGATGGCCTCGCGCACCGGGACTTTGCTCACCCCGAATTCCGCGGCCAGGGCGGCCTCGGAAGGGAGCTGGTCGCCCACCTTGAGCTGGCCGGAGAAGATCATCTCGGTGACCTTCTCGCGCACCTGGTCCGAGACCCGGGCCTTGTTCAGTTTGCCTGCCGCTAAAACCATGGGCGCTCCCTTGGCTGGGGGCCGGACCGCCGCGCCGGGCGCGGACATCGGCCGGGCTAAAACCTAACATTAGCTTTTTGACCTTAGAACAACCGAACCCGTCAGTCAAGCACTTAATAAAACAGACAAAATTGTAAACCAACCGACGGGCGGAGCCTGTGAATGTCCGAATTTACTGGGTAATTAGGCGGCTACGGGAGTCAGTCACCGAGCAAGGCCCGGCCAAAAAAAGCGAGGGCTGGCCGCGTCCGGCCAGCCCTCTTGCTATGTTTTGACGGCCCCGGGGCGAAAGGGAGGAACGCTTCCGGGGCGCGCTTGTAGTCAGGTTTGCGCTTCGGGTCTCAGCTTTCGATGAGTCCCTTTCTGATCTCCCGCTTGAATATCTTGCCGGCCGCGGTCTTGGGCAGGTCGTCCTGGATGATGAACTCCTTGGGCACCTTGAAGGGGCTCAGCCTGGTCTTGAGCAGGGCGCGCATCTCCACCGGGTCCAAGGCCTCGCCCGGGGCCAGCACGCAGACCGCCACCACCCGCTCGCCGTATTCCGGGTCGGGCAGGCCGATCACCGAGCATTCGGCGATCTGGCGGAACTCGAAGAGCACCTCTTCCACCTCGCGGGGGTACACGTTCTCCCCGCCGGTGATGATCATCTCCTTGAGGCGGTCCACGATGAACAAATAGCCCTCTTCGTCCAGGTAGCCCACGTCGCCCGAGCGCAGCCAGTCACCATAAAAGGAGTCCTGGGTGTCGCGGGGGTTGTCCAGATAGCCCTGCATCACGTTGCGGCCCCGGATGCAGATCTCGCCGCTCTGGCCGGTGGGCAAGGGGCGGCCCATCTCGTCGCGGATGCTCACCTCGGTGGTGCCCACCGGCTCGCCCACCGAGCCCACCCGGTGCTTGCGGTGGTGGTTGAAGGTGACCATGGAGGCGGTCTCGGTCATGCCGTAGGCCTCGTGGATGGCCAGGTCGGTGGCTTCTTGCCAGCGAATCACGTGCTCCCGGGCCAGGGAGGCCGCCGCGCTGAAGCAATAGCGGATATTGCCGAGCTGGGCCTTGAGTTCCGGCATCTGCAACAGGCGCACGTAGACCGTGGGCACCGCGTAGAGCTTGGTGACCCCGTGCTTGGCGATGGCGGCCAGGGCCTCGTCCTGGTTGAAGCCGGGCATGAGCACCAGGCAGCCGGCCGAGAGCACGGTGGCGTTCATGATGTGCATCTGGCCGAAGACGTGGTTGAAGGGCAGGAAGCACAGCACCCGGTCGTCCTGGGTGGACTGTTCCATGCGCACCACGTTGTGGATGGCGGTGTTGATGTTCTCGTGGCTGAGCATCACCCCCTTGGGCGTGCCGGTGGTGCCCCCGGTGTAGAGCACGCAGGCCAGATCGTCGCGCTCGCGCTCCACCGCGGCCATGGGCCCGGCGGCCGCGGCCATCAGCTCGTCCGGCTCGTGGTCGCCGCCGCGTCCGATGAGCCAGCTTATGCCCGCCGAGGAGCGCAGGGTGTCCAGGGTGGGGTAATGGGCCGGGTCGGCGTAGATGGCCTTGGGCTTGGCGTGCCCGGCCAGCAGGGCCAGCTCCTTGGGCGATAGCTGGTTGGACAGGGTGACCGCCACTGCGCCCAGCTTGAGCGCGCCGAAGTAGACGTAGAGCCACTCCACCGAGTTGGGCGCGCAAAGGGCGATGCGGTCGCCGGCTTTGAGGCCCAGCCCGGCCAGGGCCGTGGCCAAGCGGCCGGCCCGCCGGTCCAGCTGGGCATAGGTTACGCTATGGTCTCCCTGGATCACAGCCGGGTTGTCCGGGAAAAACAGGGCGCTGCGTTCCAAGTTGCAGGCTAGGTTCATGCTTACCTCGCTGGGGCTTTAAGAGGGGCAACCCCCTTGATGCTACTTCATATGCGACGGGATATAGGTCGCTATCTCCGGGAACAATATGAGCAGCACGATGGCCAGGGTGCTGGCCGCGATAAAGGGCCCGATGCCCTTGAAAATGGTGTTGAGCGAAAGATCCGGCGCCACGCCCTTGATCACAAACACGTTGAGCCCCACCGGCGGGGTGATGAGCCCGATCTCCAAAACCACCACCATCAACACACCGTACCAAATGGGGTCGAAGCCCAGGGTCTGGATCACCGGGAAGAGGATGGGGGTGGTGAGGATCATGATGGCGAAGCAGTCCATCACGCATCCCAGGATCAGGTAGAGCACCAGGATGCCGCAGAGGATCACGTAGGGCGAGAACGGCAGGGCGCCCAGGAAGTCGGCCAGTTGCATGGGCAGCTGGGTGACCGCCAGAAAGCGGCTGAACAGCTCGGCCCCGATGATGATCAAAAAGATCATGGCCGTGGTCTTGCCGGTGGCCAGCAGGCACTCCAGGACGCCGCTGAAGGTGAGCTTGCCCCTGAGCAGCGCGATGATAAACGCCCCGAAGGCGCCCACGCCCGCGGCCTCGGTGGGGGTAAACACGCCGGCATAGATGCCGCCGATGACCACGGTGAACAGCACCAGCATGCCCCAGATGCCGGCCAGGGAACGCCAGCGCTCGGCCATGCTGGCCTTGGGGCGGGTGGGGCCCAGGCCGGGCCGCAGCAGGCACTGGATGTACACGGTCAGGATGAAGATGCCGGCCAGCATCAGGCCGGGCAGGATGCCGGCCATGAACAGCTTGCCGATGGATTCCTCGATGAGGATGCCGTAGATGACAAAGCCGATGCTGGGCGGGATGAGGATACCCAGGGTGCCGCCGGCGGCCACCGAGCCCGAAGCCAGGGAGGGGTCGTAGCCGTATTTGCGCATCTCGGGCATGGCCACGGTGCCCATGGTGGCGGCGGTGGCCAGGGAAGAGCCGCTGATGGCCGAAAAGCCCGCGCAGCCCAGGATGGTGGCCATGGCCAGGCCGCCCCGGGTGTGGCCGATCCAGGAATGCACCGCCTTGAATATCTCGCCGCTGATGCCCGAGACGAAGGCGAACTGCCCCATGAGCACGAACAGGGGGATGACGCTCAGCATGAAGCTGGAGCCGGAGGAATAGGGAGTCATCCCCAGGATGGGCAGGGCCGACTCCAGCCCCACCACCATGCCGTAGCCCACGAAGCCCACCAGGGCCAGGGCCAGGCCGATATGCATGCCCAGAGCCAGGAGCACGAACAACACCGCCGTGCCCAACAGCCCCAGGGTCAATGGGTCCATCATCATGCGTCACCTCCCCTCAGGGCGGCGATGAGCTGCCTGGCCAGCTCTATGCACATGGCCAGGCAGCCCAATCCCACCATCCAATAGAAAGGCGACTTGGGTATGTGCAGGATGCTGGAGTACTCGCCGATCTCGGCGGTCTCCATGGCCTGCAATCCGGTCATCCAAGTGATCATGGCCATGATGGCCAGCGATAGCGCCAGGGTGAAGACCTTGGCCCCCCGGCGCATGCCCTGGGGCAGCGTGGAGACCACCAGATCCACCTTCACATGTGCCCCCTCGCGCTCGGAGATGGGCACAAAGAAGAAGACCACCAGCACCACCATAAACTCGATGATCTCCAGCGAGCCCAGGATGGGGCTGTTGAACAGGTAGCGGAAAGCCACGTCGGCGCTGGTGAGCAGCATCATGCAGAAGAGCACCACCGCGCCGGCCAGGCTAAGCAACCCGCTCAACCCCCCTTGCTTGATGTTTTTCGAGATGATTGACATGCCTATCTCCTGGAGCCGCGCTGGAGAGGGATGCTACTTGTGGCCGAGCAGGGACTTGGCCATGTCCAGCACCGCGGTGCCGGGCAGACCCTTGGCGTTCATGTCCTTGGCCCACTTCACCCAGATCTTGCGGGAGTCCGTCTTCCACTTGGCCAGCTCGGCCGGGGGCAGGGTCAGAACCTTCACGCCCTTGGCCACGGCCTTCTTCTTGTCGATGATCTCGGCGTCGTCAAAGGCCTTGCCCGCGGCGCGGCACATGGCCAGGCCGGTGGTCTCGTTGATGGCCTTCTGCACGTCGGCGGGCAGGGAGTCGAACTTGCGCTTGTTCATGACGATGGCCATGTTGAGCGAGTACAGGGTGCAGGTGGTGGCGTAGCGCACCACGTCGTCCTGCTTGAAGGCCACTAGGCCCTCGTAGGAGATGGCGGTGCCGTCGATGACGCCGCGCTCCAGGGCGGTGTACACGCTGGGCACGGGCATGAACACGGGGGTGGCGCCCAGCATGGTGAGGCTCTGGTTAACAAAGGGGTTGGAGCAGCGGATCTTCATGCCGTTGAGGTCGGCCAGGGTCTTGACCGGCTTCTTGGTGGTGAAGATCTGGGCCGGGCCGTGCTGGAAGAGCCACAGCACCTTCACGTCCTTGAACTCTTTTTGCAGGTACTTCTCGTAGACCTTCCACAGGGCCACGCTCACCTGCTCGGAGGTGGTGAACATGAAGGGAAGCTCGAAGACCGAAGTCAGGTTGAAGCGGCCGGGGTTGTAGGAGAGGATGGGGAAGGCGATGTCCGCGATGCCCTTGGCGGCCAGGTCGTAGTGCTCAGGCGGCTTGCCCAGGCTGGAGGCGGGGAAGATGGTGACCTTCACCTTGCCGCCGGTCATCTCGGAAAGCTTCTTGGCCCAAGGTTCGATGACCTGCTTATGCTGCACATGGTTGGGAGCCATGAAAGAGGCCAGTTTGAGGTTGATGGTCCCTCCGGCCCAGGCGCTGCCGATCAACCCCAGGGTGAACAATAAGGCCAGTCCCAACATCAAAGATTTTTTCACGTCCGTCCCTCCTTAAACCGGTTTTTAGTTGCCATGACCTCGAGCCTGTCAGGGCTTCCCTTGCGCAGGGCCTGATAATCCCCGGCGACATCTTCCCGAAGGATGATGAGGGCCTTATCGCCGCCGCGGCTCGGAGCCGCAAGAGGACATAAGGATGCGTCAAAACAGGCGGAATATGTTTGTGTGGACTCAAGATGAACTTTGGTTTAATGTAGGACCAAAGATTGGTTTTACATTAAATCAAAGCCTTCTCTCGTGTCAATCGGCATATTCGCATCTTGTAAAAAAACACCGGTTGGGCTATTAATTCGATTGGATAAAGAAATATGCAAACTTTCAAACCTATTAAGCAAACCAGAATTTCCGAAGAGGTCTTGTCCCAGCTCAAGGAATCCATCCTGCGCGGCAGGTATCGGGCGGGCGACAAACTCCCCTCTGAACGGGAATTGACCGAGCAGCTTCAGGTAAGCCGGGGAGCGGTGCGCGAGGCCATCCGGGTGCTGGAGATGACCGGGTTTGTCATCATCCGCCAGGGCCCCAGCGGCGGCGCTTTTGTCACCGAAGTGACCTCGGACCGCCTGGCCAGCGGGTTTCTGGATTTCTACCTGGCCGGCACCCTGACCATCGGAGAGGTGTGCGAGGTGCGCCTGCACGTGGAGCCCCAGGTGGCCCGTCTGGCCGCCCGCCACATCACCCCCGAGGGCGCCCTGCGCCTGCGCCAGGCCCTGGAGGCGGAGCGCATCCCCTTCCGCGACTATGACGAGCGCATGCAGCGCCTCACCGAGGTGCACCACGTAATCAACGACCTGTGCGGCAACCACCTCTTCGAGGCCATCGTCAACTCCATGATCCAACTCACCCACGAGATCGTGGGCGCGGTGGACCCGGCCGACCACGACCAAGTGCACACCCTGGGCGAGCACGACAAGCTGGTGGCGGCCATATTGGCGGGAGACGAGGAAGGGGCGGCCCGGACCATGTCCGAGCACGTGATCAGCTTCACCGACCGGCTGGTGCACATGGACCAGACCTACCGGACCATGCGCCAGCCGGCCTCCTGACCGGGCCTAGCCCCGGAACCTTAGCCCCCACCCCTGCTTGGTTTCGGTTCCGCGGCCTTGCCCGGCCCTATGATTCAAATCAATCCTCGGCCAGATCCGCCGAGCTCACCACGCAGAGCACCTCGGAGCGCTGATAGGGCTTGACCCCGGCCACCTCGGTGACCTGGGCCCCGCCCCGGGCGGCCGCGCCCGGCATCCGGAAGCTGGCCACGTCCACCGGCTCCACCGGGGTCTCTTTGGGAGGCTCCACCTGGGGCACCCACTCGTAGGGCACCCGGTAAGCCCGGTAGACCAGGTTGTAGGGAGTCGACTGCCCGAAGTAGGGGCTGATGTACTCCCACACCGTCTCGTGCTCCGGGGTCACCTCGATGAAGCGGCCGCCGGTGCCCTCGGTGATGAGGGTGTTGCCGTTGGGCAGGCGCTGGGCCGAGCTGACGATGGGGCTGTAGAAGCGGTTGGCGTCGAAGGGCATGCGCAGCCCCGCCTCCACCGGCGTGTACTTCCACACGATCTCCAGGGTGGTGGGGTCGATCTCCAATACCCGCGAGTAGTCGCGCAGGGCGTTCTTGCCGCCGGTGGGCGCGCCGGGGTTGGGAGCGCCGTAGCCGGCCCAGCCGCCGTTGTCGAACACCAGGAGGTTGCCCTCGCCGGGCAGGCCCCGGGGGATCAGGTGGGCGTGGTGCTTGCCGATGATCCAGCCCAGCTTCTTTAGGGCCGGGCTGGTGTCGTAGTCCGGCCCGATGTGCCAGACCACCTTGCCCGAGGCCTTGTCGGTGATGGCGATGATGTTGGCCTCGCGGGAGGACCAGATGATGTTGTCCGGATGGAAGCGCTGGTCCCCGGCCTCGAACCACTTGTTGGGCCCCAGGGCGGACATGGAGTTCACGTGGGCCCAATCTCCCCCGCAGTTGCGCGGGTTGGGCTTGCGGTAGAGCGCGTTGCGCGCCTCCTCGCGCCAGGTGAACTCCTCGAAGTGCTCGCTGAGCACCCATTCCCAGACGATGTCGCCTTCCCAGTTGACCTCGATGAAAGAATCGTCCAACAAGACCTTGTCCGAGATCTCGGGCTCGTGCAGGTTCTTGTGGCACAGGATCAGGGTGTTGCCGCCGTCGGCGCGGGGGTCCATGCCCGGGGCGTAGTAGCCCACGGGGTTGCCCTCGCGCTGGAAGTCGTGGTGGTTGCGGGCCATCCAGCGCGGCTCCTCGCCCGGGTCCTCCACGTACTCATACTGGTCGAAACTCCAGACGACCTTGCCTTCCCAGTCCACCTGCACCACGTCCAGGAAGTCCTGCATGCCGTACTTGGTGTTGCGCTCGCCGGTGGCCCCCATGACGTAACCGCCGGGCAGAATCTTGTTGGGCAGGCCGTGCAGGCCCTTCCACAGCTTCACCTCGCCGCCGTTCATGTCTATGAGCAGGGCGCCCAGCTCCTTGGCCTGGAATATGGTGTAGCCGTTCCAGCAGCGTTCGGGATCGTAGATGGTGGTCCCGGTGGGATAGATGCTCGGATAGGTCATGCTTGCTCCTCGTTGGCTGCATCCGCGCCGCCCAGGCCGTTGCCCCCGAACTGCTTCTGCCAGTCGTCAAAGGCCGGCTTTACCATCAGCAAATGGTCGTGCATGAGCCGCTGGGCGCCCTCGGGATCGCGCTGGGTTAATTTGTCCAAGATGGCGGGGTGGGTGACGATGTCGTGGTAGAGCCGGTCCTTGTGGCGCAGGCGCAACACCATCTCCTCGGTGAAGTCCAGGTAGATGTTCACCTGCATGGCGAACAGGGGGTTGTGCGAGGCCTCGGCCACCAGGCGGTGGAAGCCGATCTGCCAGCGCACGTACTCGTCGGTCTGTTTTTTGGGCTGGATCTCGGGCTCCAAATAGGAGCCCATCTTGCGCAGGTCGTCCTCGGTGGCCCTATGCGCGGCCAGGGCGGTGACCGCCGGCTCGATGACCAGGCGCACCTCGATGAGGTGGGCCGGGCGCACCTTGCCCAGGCTGGCCACGTCGCGCATCACCGAGGTGACCGCGTCGTGGCTCATCTCCTGCACGAAGGCCCCGCCGTGGGCCCCGCGCTTGACCTCCACCAGCCCCGACCTCTTCAGGTCCCAGATCGCTTCGCGCACGATGATCCGGCTGGTGCCGAAGGACTCGGCCAGCTCCCTTTCGTTGGGCAGCCTCTGGCCGGGCTGGTATTCGCCGCTGAAGATGGACTTGCGCAACTGGCGGGACACCTGCAAGAAACGCCGGGACTTGTCTATCGGTTTGAAGCTCATTGAGCGCACCCTCTCTTGCTTGGCGTCCTGTCCTTTAAAAAAACCTTCGCCCACCGCCCAAGGGGCCGGCCACGCCGTGGCGGCCGGCCCCGGGCGTGGGTTGCTTACTACTTGGAGCCGGCGGGAACCTTGATTCCCTGCTGCTCGTAATACTTGAGAGCCCCCGGGTGCAGCTGCATGCCGCCGTTGCGCACCGCGTACTTCATGGTCAGGTGCTTGAGCCAGGGGTGGGTCTTTATGTTCTTCTTGGCCTCCTCCCAAAACAGCTTGGTGAGTTCGTAGGCCGTGGCGTCGGACATCTTGTCGTTCACGGCCACGCCCACGATGGAGCCCAGGGTGTAGATGGTGTCCTTGTTGTTCACGCCCTTGCCGTAGATGCCCGCCGGAATGATGCCCACTTCGCGGCCGATCTTGGTGGTGGCCTTGATGGCCGCGGGGTTGGCGTCGTATTCCTTCTTGGTCAGGCCCAGCAGGTGCAGCTCGGAGGTGAGGGCCAGCTGCTCGACCTGGGGGAAGGGGGCGATGCCGCCGACCACGTACACGTCGAACTGGCGGTCCTGGAAGCCCTGGAAGGCCGAGGACCAGCTACCCTTGACATTGTCGAAGTCCTTGTTGGGCTTGTAGCCGGTGGTGGCCTCCACCCATTCCCGCGCCGCGTTCCAGGCGCCGCCGCCGGGAGGGCCCAAAAAGACGCGCTTGCCCTTGATGTCCTTGAGGGTCTTGATGCCCGCGTCGGCGTAGGTGACGACGTGGTACTGGCCGTAGGGGAACCAGAACAGCAGGCGCAGGTTCTGGGCCAGCTTGGGAGCGGCGCTCAGCTTCTTGTACATGGCCTTCTGCTTCTTCATGAAGAAGTAGATGACCGGGTTGGTCATGCACAGGTCGATCTTGCCCTTGGCCAGGTCGATCATGTGCTTGGTGGCCGCGCCGGTGGCGTCCACCTTGATTTGCAGCTTGTCCTGGGCCTGGTTGATCATGGTGGCCATGGTGGTCATGGTCAGATAGGCCGAGGAGCCCGGCGAGATGGTGGCCATCTTGAGCGTCTGGGACGCCTGGGCCGGGATGGCCAGGGTCAGCAGCAGCGCCCCGGCCAGGATCAGCCGTTTGAATGGTTTCTTACCCATGTTGCCCTCCTTACAGTTTAGTTAGCCGAGGAATATTGCGGCCCGCGCCGGGACCGCAGATTCAATATCAGGCATACGGCCAATATGGCCCCTCCGGCCAGGCCGGATGGCACGCCCGGAACGATAAGCAAAACCGCCGACAGCAGGCGCGCCGCCCGCTGCCAGATGGGCAGCTTGTTCCATTCCCAGCCCCCCAGCCCGGTGGCGATGCCCCAGGTGGCGACGAAGAACACGAACAAGGCCCAGAGCAGGCCGAACAGGTTGAAGTCGTCCAACACCAACAAGAGATCCGGGTGGAAGACGAACAGGTAGGGGATGATGAAGCCGGCGATGGCCAGGCGGGTGGCCTGGAAGCCGGTTTCCATGGGGTTGGCCTCGGCGATGGGGGCCGCGGCGAAAGCGGCCAGGGCCACCGGCGGAGTGACCACGCTGAGCACCCCGAAGTACACCACGAACAGGTGGGCCGCCATGAGCGAGAGCCCCAGCTTGTGCAGCACCGGCCCCAGCACGATGGCGATCATCAGGTAAGCCGCGCCGGTGGGCACGCCCATGCCCATGACCAGGCAGGAGAGCATGACGAACACCAGGGCCAGCCACAGGTTGCTGGAGGCCACCGACAAGACCGACTCGGCGAACATGAGACCGATGCCGGTCATGTTGATCACCCCGATGACGAAGCCGATGGCGCTGACGATGACGATGAGCACCGCGCAGGTCTTGCCCGAGGCCACCAGGGCCTTCCACCACTGGTCAGGCTTGCGGAACTTGGGGAACAGGAGCAGGCTGAGCACGAAGGCGGCGATCAGGGCGTAGAACCCGGCGTTCTGGGCGGTGCGCCCGGTGATCAACACCGCGATGATTACCCCCAAGGGCACCACCAGGGCCAGGCTCTTGAGCAGGTCGTCCTTGGTAAGGGCGACGCGCTGCTCCTTGGGCAGGGCCTCCACCCCCAGCCGCTTGGCCTCGATGAACACCACGATGAACAGCGAGCTGTAGTACATGATCGAGGGGATCAGGGCGGCCACGATGATCTTGAGGTAGGGAATGCCCGTGATATCGGCCATGAGGAATGCCACCACCCCCATCACCGGGGGCATGATCTGACCGCCGGTTGAGGCGGCTGCCTCCACCGCGCCGGCGAAGGCGGGCCGGAACCCGATCTTCTTAATGATGGGAATGGTGAACACCCCGGTGGAAACCACGTTGGCCACGGCGGTGCCCGACAGGGAGCCGAACAGGGCCGAGGCGGCCACGGCGGCGTGGGCCGGTCCGCCGGCGAAGCGGCCGGTGGCGGCCATGGCTATGCGCAAGAGCACCGCCCCCGCGCCGGATTGCTGCAACACCGCGCCGAAGACGATGAACACCAGCACCGTGCGGCTGACCACCTCCACCGGCCGGCCGAAGACCCCGTCGGTGGAGAACCACAGGTTCTCCATGGCGTGCTTCCAGCCCACCCCGGACCCGCCCACCGCCGGGGGCAGCAGCAGATAGGCTCCCGCCAGCACCACCACCGCCACCATGGGGACGCCGAAGAAGCGGTAGCTCAGGTAGCTGATCAGGATGATGGCCACCCAGGCGAAGGAGTTGCGCCACAGGCTGATGTCGATGATGTTGATCTCCTGCTCGAACATCACCAGGCCCCACTCCCAGAAGATGTAGAGCAAGACCAGGGCCATGATGCCGTGCAGGGTCAGGACGGCGGGGTTGGGGTCCTTGCCGCCGGCGGATTGCTTTAGGCGGAACAGGCAGATGAGCAGGGCCAGCAGCACGGTGAGCCCCGAGACCACCACCATATCGAACACGCCGATGGCGGCCACCACCACCGCGAACAGGGCCATCCCGGCGCAGAGCAGGTCGCCGGTGATTGCGATGCTACGCTTCACGGCTGGCCTCCGCCGGGCGCGGGCGGCTTTGGAAGGCCCGGAGCGTGGTTGAACCAAGGTTTGGTGAGCGATCCGAACAGGGGGCAGGGGGACGGGTCAAAGATGTGGGAAACCTTCCCATGCGCCGCGCGATCATGCTTGCCTCCGGCTACCCAAGGTGATGAGCTATGGGTAATGGGTTACCAATTAAAAAGGGTAGTTGTCAATGGGAAAATGCGGCCTTTGAGCCGCCGCGCAGGCGCCTGGATTAATTGATGGTTTTTTGCCCGCCCCGGCCGGAGCCCGTGCGTCTTTGCCGGATCAGGGCCTTGCGGCCAGACATTGCTGGTACATGGCCTGGGCCTGGTAGGAGCTGCGCACCAGGGGAGCGCTGGCCACGGCACCGAAACCCATGGCCAGGGCCCGCTCGCGGTAGTGGTCGAACTCCTCGGGGGGCACGTAGCGGGCCACGGGATAGTGCCGGGCCGAGGGGGCCAGGTATTGCCCCAGGGTGAGTATTTGGCAGCCCACGGAGCGCAGGTCTTGCAAGGCGGCCAGCACCTCGTCCTCGCTCTCGCCCAGGCCCAGCATGAGGCCGGACTTGGTGACGTGGCCCGCCTGGCTGGCCCGGCTCAACAGCTCCAAGGAGCGTCCGTAGTCGGCCTGGGGCCGCACCGCCTCGTAGAGCCGGGGCACGGTCTCCAGGTTGTGGTTGAGCACCTGGGGAGCGGCGGCCAGCACCGTGGCCAGGGCCTCGGGGTCTCCCCCCAGGTCGGAGATCAAGACCTCCACCCCCACCCCGGGCAGGTACTGGCCCAGGGCGGCGATGGTGGCGGCCACGTGGGCCGCGCCGCCGTCGGGCAGGTCGTCGCGGGTGACCATGGTCAGCACGCAGAACTCCAGGCCCAGGCGGGCGCAGGCCTCAGCCACCCGGCCGGGCTCGCCGGGGTCCGGGGGCGCGGCCGGGGTCTTGTCCACCGCGCAGAAGCGGCAGGCGCGGGTGCAGCTGGGCCCCAGGAGCAGGAAGGTGGCCGTGCCCCGGCCAAAGCATTCCTGGCGGTTGGGGCACTGGGCCTCGCGGCACACCGTGTTGAGGCCCAGGTCGCTCACCGCCCGGTTGGTGCTGCCGCACTGCCCCGTGGAAGACAGGCTGCGCCGCAGCCAGGAGGGCTTGCGCAGAGGGGCGGCGTCGCGGTTCATGCTGATCCCTTTCATCGGGCGTCTAGAACCCGGGCGGCGCGGCGGCCGCCCGGACAAAGCTCAACTATGATCCCGGCGTCCGGGTTTGCCAAGCCTGGCGCCTCAGGCTTCCGGCTCCTTGAGCACCGGATGGCGCGCCGCCTCCACCTCGTCCAGGCGCCCCACCGGGGTGCTCAGGGGAGCGGCGTGCAGGGCCTCGGGGTCCTCCGCGGCCAGGTCGGCGATGCGGTTCATGGCCTGAACCAAGGCGTCCAGGTTCTCCTTGGCCTCGGTCTCGGTGGGCTCGATCATCAGCGCCTCCTTGACCGTGAGGGGGAAGTAGATCGTGGGCGGATGGAAGCCCGCGTCGATCAGGGCCTTGGCCACGTCCACGGCGCTCACCCCGTGCTCGGCCGCCTTGTCCGCCGCGCTGAACACCACCTCGTGCATGCAGGTCTTGTCAAAGGCCACCTGCCACTTGGCGTCCAGTTGGGCCCGCAGGTAGTTGGCCGCCAGCACCGCATCCTCGCTCACTTCCTTGAGCCCCTCGCCGCCCAGGGCCAGGATGTAGGCGAAGGCCTTGAGGCACACCCCGAAGTTGCCGTAGAAGGGCGCCACGTAGCCGATGGACTTGGGGTGGTCGTAGTTGAGAAACAGGGTGCCGTCGGCGCGCATCTCCACCCGGGAGATGGGCAGATACTCGGCCAAATGCTCCACCACGCCCACCGGCCCGGCCCCGGGGCCGCCGCCGCCGTGGGGGGTGCCGAAGGTCTTGTGCAGGTTCAGGTGCACGATGTCGAAGCCCATCTCGCCGGGCTTGGCCATGCCCATGATGGCGTTGAGGTTGGCCCCGTCGTAGTACATCAGCGCGTCGGCCCGGTGGGCCGCCTCGGCGATCTCGGCGATGTGGGGGTTGAACAGGCCCACGGTGTTGGGGTTGGTCATCATCACCCCGGCCACCTGGTCGCTCAGCTTTTCCTTGAAGGCGGTGGGGTCCATGACCCCTCCCTTGGAGGGCACGGTGACCACCTCGTAGCCCGCGATGGCCGCGGAGGCGGGATTGGTGCCGTGGGCCGAGTCAGGCACCAGCACCACCGAGCGCTGGTTGCCCTTGTCGTTGTGATAGGCGGCCATGATCATGATGCCGGTAAGCTCGCCGTGGGCCCCGGCCAGGGGCTGCATGGTGAAGGCGTGCATCCCGGTGATGCGGTTGAGTAGCTGCTCCAGCTCGTGGATGACCCGCAGGGAGCCCTGGGCCAACAGGCCGCCGCGCCTAAGCTGGGGCAACAGGGGGTGCAGCCCGGCGAAGCCCGGCAAACGGCTAACCACCTCGGTGAACTTGGGGTTGTATTTCATGGTGCAGGAGCCCAGGGGATAGGTGCCCACGTCCACCCCGAAGTTCATGCGGCTGAGCTGGGTGTAGTGCCTGACCAGGTCGATCTCAGCCACCTCGGGCAGCTCGGCGGGTTGGGCGCGCCTGAGCTCGGGGGGCAGCTCGGTCAGGCGGCAGAAGCGCTCGTCCACCCGGGAGCAAGGCAGGGAGGCCCCGCGCCGTCCGGGGCGGCTTTTTTCGAAGATGGTCTTCACAACACCGCCTCCAGTCCCTCGGCCAGATAGCCGATCTCCTCCTTGGAGCGCTTCTCGGTCACCGCCACCAGGAGGTTGTTGGCCTGGTCCGGGTAGTAGCGGCCCAGGGGGAAGCCCGCCGCGATGCCCTTGTCGATCATGCGGCTGACCACCATGCGGGCGTCCAGGGGCAGGCGCACCCGGAACTCGTTGAACCAGGGGCCCTCGTCCAGAAGCTGCACCCCGTCGATGGCCGTGAGGCGCTCGCGGGCATAGGCCGCCTGGGTCATGTTCAGCTCGGCCAGCTCCACCAGGCCCTGTTTGCCCATGAGCCCCAGGAAGAGCACCGCGGCCAGGGCGCAGAGCGCCTCGTTGGAGCAGATGTTGCTCGTGGCCTTTTCACGGCGGATGTGCTGCTCGCGGGTTTGCAAGGTGAGGCAATAGCCCACCCGGCCCTGGGCGTCGTGGGTGCGGCCCACGATGCGGCCGGGCATGGTGCGCAGCAGCTTGTTGGTCACGGCCATGAAGCCTAGATAGGGCCCGCCGAAGCTCAGCGGCAGGCCCAGGGGCTGTCCCTCGCCCACCGCGATGTCCGCGCCCATCTCGGCCGGGGTCTTGGCCACGGCCAGGGCGATGGGATTGCAGCCCAGGATGCCCAGACCGCCGGCCTCGCGCACCATGGCGAAGTGCTGGCCATAGTCCCGGAGCACTCCGAAGAAATCGGGGTTTTGCAGGATGAGCCCGGCGGTGTCCTGGTCCAAGAGCCGCTCCAGCTCGGCCGGGTCGGAGACATCCGCCTCCACCAGCTCCAGGTGCAGGTTCACGGTGTAGCTTTTGAGCATGATGCGGTAGATGGGGCTCACGTTGTTGGCCACCAGGAGCTTCTTGCGCCGGGTCTTGCGCACCGCCATCATGGCCGCCTCGTAGAGCGCGGTGCCCCCGTCATAGAGCGAGGCGTTGGCCGCGTCCAGGCCGGTGAGCCGGCAGATGGCGGTCTGGTACTCGAAGATGCTTTGCAGGGTGCCTTGGGACATCTCGGCCTGGTAGGGCGTATAGGCGGTGTAGAACTCGCCCCGGCTGATCAGGGCGTCCACCGCGGCCGGGATGTGGTGGTCGTAGAAGCCGCCGCCCAAAAAACACACCAGGCCGGAGGCGTTGAGCCCGGCCAGCTTGGCCAGGTACTGGCTCACCTCGGGCTCGCTGAGGCCCTGGGGCAGGTCCCACTGGCGGCAGCGCAGGTCTTCGGGGAGGCCCGCGAAAAGCTCGCCCACCGAGCCCAGGCCCAGGGCGGCCAGCATGTCCGCGCGGTCCTCGGGGGTGTGGGGGGTGAAGCGCATGTCTTACTCTCCGGTGCCCAGGAGCGCCGTGTAGGCCGCCGCGTCCATGAGCTTGGCCAGGCCCGCCTGGTCGAAGCCTTCCAGCTTGACCAGCCAACCCTCGCCGTAGCAGTCCTGGTTGATGAGCTGGGGCGCGTCCTCCAGGGCGCTGTTCACCTCGGCCACCGTGCCGGCCAGGGGCGCGTACACGTCGGCCGCGGTCTTCACCGACTCCACCACGCACATCTCGCCCATCTGCTCCAGCTCGGCCCCCATCTCGGGAAGCTCCACGTAGGTAATGTCGCCGAGCTGATCCTGGGCGTAATGGGTCAGCCCCACCACGGCCAGGCCGCCCTCGATCCGAACCCACTCATGCTCGCTGGTGTAGTGCAATCCCTCGGGAACCTGCATCGCGGCGCTCACATCTCACCTCCCTCGAACTCAATCGGTTGCAGATAACGGCCGCTGGGGCGGGCAAAGGCTTTAACCACCCTGCCCGGCAGCACCCGCTTGCGGTAAACGATCTCCACCTGGTCGCCGGGCTCCAGGCCGCTGGGCAGCCGGGCCAGGCCCAGAGGCCTTACATAGCTATCCTCGCCGGGCGCTTCATCCGCGAAGCGCCAGGCGGGCACCGTGGTGGCGCTGGTCAGAGCGCCGATCTCCTCGCCGTCCTTAAGCACCGGCGAGCCCTCGCGCATCATGCCCTTGCTCAGAGCGGCCACCAAATACACCCGCTGGGGCAGGCCCTCGGCCTGGGCGGCCAGGGCCTGTTTGCCCATGAAATCTTCCCGCTCCGGCCCCAGGTCCACCCCCAGACGGGCGGTGGGCATCTCCATGATGGGGCGCTCCCGGCCGTACTCGTGGCCGTAGAGGGGCAGGGCCGCCTCCAGGCGCAGGGTGTCGCGCGCGCCCAGGCCCACCGGCACCACGCCGCGCGCGGCCCCGGCCTGGGCCAGGGCCTGCCAGACCTCGGCGGCTTGCTCCCAGGGCGGGAAAAGCTCGAAGCTCACCGGCTCGCCGGTGTAGCCGGTGCGCGAAACGTAGAGATCCACCCCGCCCAGGCGGTTGAAGCCGCCGTGGTTACGGCCCTGGGGCGGCAGGGGGTCGTCCAGCAGCCCGCCCAGCAGGTCCTCGCTGTCAGGCCCCTGCACGGCCAGCATGGCCAGGCGCGGGCTGATGTCCGCCAGCTCGGCGCCGTGCTGGTTGCGCTCGCTCAGCCAGGCCCAGGCGGCCTCGCGGTTGGCCGCGTTGACCACCAGCAGATAGCGCTCCGGCCCCTGGCAATAGAGGTAGGCGTCGTCGATGGGGCGGCCGTCGGGGTCGGAGATGAGGGTGTATTGGGCCCGGCCCGGGGCCAGCTTGCTTGCCCGGTTGGTGAGCAGGTCTTCCAGGAAAGGCAGCGCGCCCGGCCCGGAGACAGCGAAGCGGCCCATGTGGCTGATATCGAACAGGCCGCCGTGCTTGCGGGTGGCCAGGTGCTCGGCGATCACGCCGTCGGCGTAGGACACCGGTAGCTGCCAGCCGGCGAACTCCACCAGCTTGCCGCCGTGCGCGGCGTGCCAATCATATAAAGGCGTTTTTGAACTCAAGGCGGAAGTTCCTTTCCGCCACCCGGGGGGCGGCTGGATGCCGGGAACCTCCTGTCGTGGGGCCTGAGAGATTCGCCCCTTGGGGGGCTTGCTCCTTCGGCGGCCGTGAGCCGGCTCTCTCCAGGAGTTTCGCTGTTTCAACGGTCCTTTTGCCTGAGAGTTTCGGCCCGCGCGGAGCCTTGCACCTTCGGCGGCCGCCCTGCCCCACGCATCGGAACCGGCGGCGCTCTCCCGTTGAAAAAACTATTCCTTACTTCTAATCAAAGCACATATGGCACGTGCCAGTTCAAGTTTTTATAGACCACGAAGGTCTCGGTGGAGAGCACCTGGTCCACCTTGGCCACCTCCTGGGCATAGAACTCGGTGAGCCCGAACTTGTCGGTGAGGAGCACCGTGGCCAAGAGGTCGAAACGCCCGGTGACCACCGCCACCGAGACCACGCCCTTGAGCTCCTGGAACCTCTCGGCCCCGTCCACCAGCTTGGGGGTGCCCAGCTTGACCCCGATGATCACCAGCATGTGGCCGTCGATCTTCTCGGGGTTCACCACCCCCTTGACCGCCAGCACGCCCTGCCCGGTGAGCTTGGCCAGCCGGGCGCGCACCGTGTTGACGGTGATGCCCAGGGCCTTGGCGACGACCCCCAGGGATTTGCGGCCATCCCTGAGGTGCCTGACGATCTCCAGGTTTATCTGGTCCATCTGCACGCGCTCGCCTCGCTAACCGGGCCTGGCCTTGCCGGGCCTGCTCACTTCCCTTCCGAGTTTGGCGGGAATTGCCATATTTGTCAATTTATTTTTTAATTAGTGCGTATTTTAGTAGTTAATATAGTTTTTATTGCCAAATAGCGACTTTTGCCGCTAGCCGCAAAGAAGAAGGGCCAGCCGTTGCCGGTTGGCCCTCTTGCCATCGCTTGAGGCCTGCGCCCGCGCCCCGGGCCGCGAGATGCGTCCCTTGGGTCCGCGCGAGCCTATTTCTCTATTTCAGCCTTCACCAAATGCGGCCGGGCCGCGGTGCGGTACTTGAACAGGGCGGTGGGCGGCATTGCCTCCTGGTCCTTGAGGCGCTCGTCCTCTGCCGCGGCGGGGTCGAACCCGGCCAGGAAGTAGGCGTGGGTCTTTTGGCCGGTAACCTGGGACACCCAGGCCGCCGCCGCGGCCACCTCCTCGGGAGTGAGCAGGCTTATCGCGCCATCCGCGCGCACCACCGGCCCCACCACGGTGCGGAGCATGAAATCACTAAAGCCGGGCAGCAAGGCCAGGGTCTTTTCCACCTCCTCCGGGGGTATCTCCGCGGCGGCGTAGAGCTCGGGCGGCCCCAGGAGGTTCATCACCACCTTGCTGGCCAGGCCCTCTTTTTGGCAGGCCTCCAAGATCGCCGGGTTGGCGCCGTTGGTGCTCAGCTGTATCTTGATCCCCCCGGCGCTCAGGTGGCGCAGCACGTCCAGGAAGTCCCCGGCCATCTCCGGGCTGCCGCCCGAAACCTCCAGCCCGTCGATCCAGCCGTGCAGCAGCCCGGTGCGCTTCACAAAGCCTTGCAGCCCGTTGCCGGAGCGGGCCCAGGCCATGATCTCGCCCACGCCCTGCACCACCCGCTCGCCGGTCCACAGGATGGGAAACTCCAGGCCCTCGGCCCCGCGATGAATCTCGGGGCGGTGCTGGCGGTAGAACTGGGTGAAGGCGTCGCGTCCCTCGCCCTTGATGTCCAGCTCGACCACGCCCATGCCCTGCTCGGCCAGATAGCTCTTGGCCACCTTGCAGCGCAGGCACCCAGGCGAAGTGTAGATGTCCAAATCCATGGTTGTGCTCCTTGTCAATCCTGGTCCTGGCCGGAGACCACGCAAAGGGCCGAGGAGGGCTGGAAGGGGACCATGCCCTCCACCTCCACCTCGGGCGCGCCGCCGGCCGGAGACGCCCCGGGCGCCCGGAAGGTCTTGATGTCCATGCGCGCGTTGGGCGTCTCTTGGGGCTGCTCCAGTTGGGGTGTCCACTCATAAGGCACCCGATAAGCCCGGTATATCATGTTTTGGAGAAAGTTCTAGCCCCAGTGAGGCAGGGTTGTGTTTTACGAGACTCGGGCCAATAACCACGGCTTGCCCTTCGATCCTTGCAAGTCCTGCGTGGTTCCCCGGCCCGCGCATTTTTGGGGCGGCACTTGAAAGGCCGTGAAACCCCGCAATCCCGACTACAAATACGTTGTTTGCTTGCCATGGGACAGGCATGGCAGAATTTTAATATAAGCCGCTTAATATTCAGAGGGGTTGCCATGAGAACCGCATCGATCAGGTGATGGAGAGCCTGAAGACCACGGCGGGCGGCCGCTAGGCGCGAAGCCATCCATGCACCTCCAGGCCGCTCCCGGTCCCTTGCCGGGGGCGGCCCTTCCTTGGACCTGACGGAGACGGATCATGAAGCGAACCAAAAGCCTGGCCTTGGCCCTGATGCTGACGGCCATCCTCGCCCTCCCGGCCACGGCCGCCCTGGCCGCCGCCGACCCCCTGCCCTCCTGGCGCGACGGCGCGGCCAAACAGGCCATAACCGCCTTCGTGGGCAAGGTGATTGACAAGGGCGGGCCGGGCTACGTGCCCCCCGCCGAGCGCGTGGCGGTGTTCGACAACGACGGCACCCTCTGGGCCGAGCAGCCCATGTACGTGCAGTTCTTTTTTGCCCTGGACCGGCTAAAAGAATTGGCGCCTCAGCACCCGGAGTGGAAAAAGAGCCCGGCGGTGCGGGCGGCCCTGGCCGGGGACATGGCCAAGCTGGCCAAGCTGGGCAACAAGGGCATCTTGGAGATCGTGGGGCTGACCCACGCCGGGCTCACCGGCGAGCAGATGCAGGCCCTGGCCAAGACCTGGCTGGGCACGGCGCGCAACCCCAAGACCAAGATGCTCTTCGCGCGGATGATCTATCAGCCCATGGTGGAGCTCCTGGCCTATCTCCGGACCCATGGGTTCAAGACCTTCATCGTCTCCGGCGGGGGGGTGGACTTCATCCGGGCCTTTTCCCCGCACGCCTACGGGGTGCCGCCCTACCAGGTGATCGGCTCCAGCCTCAAGGGCAAGTTCGCGCTCAAAAGCGGCAAGGCCGAAGTGGTGCGCCTGCCCCAGGTGAACAGCATCGACGACGGGCCGGGCAAGCCGGTGAACATCGCCTTGCAGGTCGGCCTCCGGCCCATCATGGCGGTGGGCAACTCCGACGGCGATCTGGCCATGCTGCAATGGACCGCCGCCGGGCCGGGCCCGCGCCTGATGATGCTGGTGCACCACGACGACGCGGCCCGGGAGTTCGCCTATGACCGCAAGTCCGCCGTGGGGCGTCTGGACAAGGCCCTGGACCAGGCCCGCAAGGACGGCTGGACCGTGGTCAGCATGAAAAACGATTTCGCCACGGTGTTCCCGTTGGACCAGAAATGATCACGGCGCACCGGGCCACGGGGTTAGACTAAGCAAATGAAGACACATCCCCCCAAGAGAAGCTGGCGTCGGATGGCGCTCCCGGCCCTGTTGTTGTTCGCCCTGGCCGCGCCGGTATGGGCGGCGCAGCAGGCGGCCATCCAGACCCAGGGCGCCTACACCGGCTCCCAGAGCTGCCGCGAGTGCCACGAGAGGTTCTATCAGCTATGGGCCCCCTCCCACCACGGCACGGCCATGCAGGCCTACAGCGACGCCTTTGCCGCCGCCAAGCTGACCCCCCAAGCCGAGCCCATCAAGATCAGAGGCGAAAGCTATCAAGCCCAGATCGGCAAAGGCCAGGGCTGGGTGGTGGAAAAGACCGCCAAGGGCGACAAGCGCCTGCCCATCAAGCAGGCCTTGGGCGGCAAGAACATCTATTACTTCCTCACGCCCATGGAAAAAGGCCGCTTGCAGACCCTGCCCGTGGCCTATGACCTAAACAAGAAGGCCTGGTTCGACACCGCCAAAAGCGGCATCCGTCACGCGGGCGACCAGGCGGTGGACTGGCGCGATCCGGTCTACACCTTCAACACCTCCTGCCACGGCTGCCACGTGAGCCAGTATTCCCTTAACTACGACCTGAAGACCGGGGACTACCGCACCACCTGGAAGGAGCCGGGCATCAACTGCGAGACCTGCCATGGCCCGGGCGAGGCGCATGTCAAGGTGTGCCAGGCCGCGCCCAAGGGCACGGTGCCGAAGGACCTCCGGATCACCCGGGGCGGGCGCAGCTTCAACCACCAGCAGAACAACGCCACCTGCTCCACCTGCCACGCCAAGGCCATCCCGCTCACCCAGAGCTTCATGCCGGGCGACGATTTTTGGGACCACTACGACCTGGCCCTGTTGGAGCACAGCGACTATTACCCGGACGGCCGGGATTTGGGGGAGAACTACACCTACACCTCCTGGCTGATGAGCCCCTGCGCCGGCTCCGGCAAGCTGGACTGCCTGCACTGCCACACCTCCAGCGGCCGCTTCCGCCAGAAGAAAGACCCCAACCAGGCCTGCCTGCCCTGCCACGCCGAGCGGGTGAAAAACGCGCCCGCCCACACCCGGCACAAGGCGGACAGCACGGGCAACCAGTGCATCGCCTGCCACATGCCCATGACCAGCTTCGCGGGCATGCACCGCAGCGACCACTCCATGCTGCCGCCCACCCCGGCGGCCACCCTCAAGTACAAGTCACCCAACGCCTGCAACCAATGCCACAAGGACAAGGACGCGGCCTGGGCCGACAAGCTGGTGCGCTCCTGGCACAAGGACGATTATCAGGCGCCGGTGCTATACCGGGCCGGGCTGATCCAGGCGGCCCGCCAGCGGGACTGGTCCCGCCTGCCGGATATGCTGGCCTATTTGGATAGCAAGGGCCGCGACGAGGTTTTCGCCGCCTCGCTGATCCGCCTGCTGCGGGCCTGCCCCCTGGAGGCCAAGTGGGCCGCCGTCATCAAGGCCGCCCAGGACCCCTCGCCCCTGGTGCGCTCCTCGGCCCTGGCCTCGCTGGGCGACTGGCCCACGCCCCAGTCGGCCCAGGCGCTTTTCGCCGCCCTGAAGGACCCGCGCCGCCTGGTGCGGGTGCGCGCGGCCCTGGCCCTGGCCGGCTACCCGGCCCGGGGGCTGGACCCGCAAAGGGCCGCCGCGCTCCAGGATGCCACACAGGAGATGCTGCGCTCCCTGATGGCCCGGCCCGACACCTGGCACGCCCACTACAACGTGGGCAACTATTACCTGGAGCGGGGTATGCCCCGGGAGGCGGTCCATTCCTACCAAACGGCTCTGAAGCTGGAGCCCCGGGCGGTGATGCCCCGGGTGAACCTGGCCATGGCCTACGCCCGCGCCGGAGACACGAAGCGGGCCGCCGGTCAGCTGCAAAAGGCCCTGGAGCAGGAGCCGGACAACGCGGCGGTGAATTTCAACCTAGGGCTGCTCAAGGCCGAACAGGGCGACAAAAAGGCGGCGGAGAAATACCTGCGGGCCGCGCTCAAGGCAGACCCCCAGATGGCCCGGGCCGCCTACAACCTGGGCTTGCTGCTGCACCAGCGCGCCCCCAAGGAGTCCATGCGCCTACTGTTCAAGGCCTTTGAGGCCAGCCCGGACCCGGTCTACGCCTACACCCTGGCCTTTTTCATGAACCAAGCCGGCGACCGGGCCGGAGCCGCCAAGATGCTGGCCCTGACCGTAAAAAACTGGCCCTGGTACGCGGACTCATACCTGCTGTTGGCCGACATCCACCTGGCCGCCAACCAGAAAGCCGAGGCGCTCGGCGTGCTGCGGCAAGGCGTGTCCCAGAACGGCCTAGCCCCCAGGGACCGCCTGCGCCTGAGCCGCAAGCTCAGCGCAGTGCAAAAAGAGACCAAATAGTCCAAACGGACCTGACCAGCGCCTTCGGCCGCCCGCTCCGTGGCCGAAGGCCCTGCCGATGATGCCCACCGGGCCGGCGCGAAATCCGGTTGGCGGGGGGGGTTGGTCTCGCATTGCGAGTAGAGGGCTTAGTCTTCTTGACAACAAACTTGACTGGGCTTAGTCTGGGCGAACGCTTTTTTCGTAAGTGTTTACAAAAAGGTAACTATGGGGGGCTTACTGTCCGTCCGCGGGCAGGGAAGGCCCCTTTTAACTGCAAGTAACGGCATGTCCCATTTTGAACCGGCTTTTTAGGAGGAAAACGCTATGAAGCTAAGCAAGATTCTGTGCCTGGCCCTGGTGCTGCTCATGGTGCTGGCGGCAGCCCCGGCCCTGGCCAAAAAAACCGTGAAGGTCGCCTTTATCGGGCCCCTGACCGGCGGCGTCTCCGCCATCGGCGTGGGCGGGCGCAACTCGGCCGACCTGGCGGTGCGCCTGCGCAACGCCGACCCCAAGGCCAAGTACCACTACGAGCTGGTGTCCCTGGACGACGAGTGCAAGCCCAACTCGGGCGTGCAGGTGGCCACCAAGGCCGCGGCCGACAAGAAGATCATCGCCGCCGCCACCCACTACTGCTCGGTGGTGGCCCTGGCCGCGGTGGACGTGTATCACCGCTTCGGCCTGCCGGTGATCGTGTGGGGCGCGGTGCATCCGGGCATCACCTACGGCAATAAGTACAAGGAAGTCCACCGCATCAACGGCACCATGATCAACCAGAATGAGGTGGCGGCCAAGTTCATCACCGGGCTGGGCTACAAGACCTGGGTGCTCTTGTATGACACCACCGACTACGGCAAGGGAATGCACGAGTACTTCGCCAAGTATCTCAAGAAGAACGGCGGCAAGATCCTGGGCAGCTTCGGGGTCAACGCCGATCAGCAGGACTTCACCGCCGAGCTGACCCAGGCCAAGAAGCTCAACCCGGACGTGATCTGGTTCGGCGGCCTGACTCCCCTGGGCGTGCGCATCCGCCTGCAGATGGAGAAGCTGGGCATCAAATCCCAGTTCCAGTCCTGCTCGGGCATCATCTCCGACGCCTTCATCACCGGCGCGGGCAACCTGGCCGAGGGCACCATCGCCTTCCGCGAGGGCGAGCCCGTGGAAAACCTGCCTGGCGGCAAGTGGTTCCTGAAGGAGTATGAGAAGGCCGGTTACAAGGAAGCCCCGGACGCCTTTGGTCCCTTCGCCTTCGCGGCCATGAACCTGATCCTGGACGGCATCGAGGCCGCCGGCCCCAAGCGCAAGGCTGTGGTCAAGTGGCTGGACAACGTCAAGGACTACAAGACCATCGTGGGCTCGGTCACCTTTGACGAGCATGGCCAGAACATCTCGCCGGCCATCACCAAGTATGTGGTGCAGGACGGCAAGTGGGTGCCCTGGAAGAATTCCGAGTACGCCAGCGGAAAGCGCAAGCTCAAGAGGCGCTAGCCGTTATAATTAGCCCTCGCGGGGCGGCGCCGAAACGGCGCCGCCCCGCGAACCATGACACCCGGATTTTTTCGACCGCGAGATTGGTTTCCGATGGATATAGGACTTATAGGCCAGCACATCGCCAACGGGCTGATGATGGGCCTGATCTACGCCCTGGTGGCCGTGGGCTTCACCCTGTTCTTCGGCGTGCTGGACGTAATCAAGTTCTCGCACGGCGATGTGCTCACCTGGGGAGTGTTCTCCGCCTTCAGCATGTATCTGCTCCTGTCCTGGATGGGCTTCGAGCACCCGGTGCTCATCCTGGTGATCGTGGCCATCGTGTCCATGGCCTTCATCGCCGTGTTGGGCGGGGTCATCGCCAAGGTGCTCATCATCCCCCTGAAAGGCGCCCCGCCGCTCAACGTGCTTTTGATCACCTTGATGCTGGGCACCGTGCTGCGTGAGTCCATCCGCCTTTTCTATCCCGACGGAGCCAACCCCAAGCACTTTCCGGCCCTGCTGCCCGACTGGAGCCACTCCTGGGGCAACTTCACCCTGCGTTTCGACAACACGGTGATGCTCATCTCCGGCCTGCTGATGATCGTGCTGGTGCAGCTCATCATCAAGCGCACCAAGTTGGGCATGGCCATCCGCGCGGTCTCCCAGGACGAGGAAACCGCCCGGCTCATGGGCATCAACTTCAACCTGGTGGTCTACATCACCTTTGCCCTGGGCTCGGCCCTGGCCGCCTTCGCGGGGGTGACCTACGGCCTTTACTACAACGAGTTGAGCTTCAACATGGGCCTTTTGCTGGGGGCCATCGGCTTCAGCGCGGCGGCGGTGGGAGGCTTCGGCAACATCTACGGGGCCATCGTGGGAGGCTTCCTCTTCGCCATGCTCCAAACCATAGGCGCGGCCGCCCTGCCCTTTGCCAGCGCCTACAAAGACGTTTTCGCCTTCGGGGTGGTCATCGTGATCATGGCCATCAAGCCCACCGGGCTCCTGGGCGAGAAAGAAACGGAGAGGGTGTGAGGCAATGACCAGCCGCAGCCGAGCTTCCGTATCTTTCCTGCCCGCCCTGGTGGCCGTCCTCCTGGGCGCGGTGTACCTGGTGTTCTTTTTGGCCGGCGAGTCCCAGCTCGAGATATTCGGGCTCTTGCTGGGGGCCGGGCTGGCCCTGTTCCTGCTGCGCCGGGCGCGCGTGCTGGAGCGGGTGGGCCGTAGCGCCAAGGACCACAGCATGGCCTTTGCCACCGCGGTGGTGGCGGCCACCGTGGCCATCAGCCTCTATTTCTATGACGACAACTTCGTGCTGTTCTTGGTGGCCACGGTGCTGGTCTACATCCTGACCTGCCTGGGGCTCAACATCCAGTTCGGCTTCGTTGGGGTGGTCAACTTCGCGGGGGCCAGCTTCTTCGGGGTGGGCTGCTACACCGCGGCCATCCTGACCAAGCACACCGCCACGCCGCACCTTCTGATCTTGTTCCTGGGTGGCCTGGCCGCCGCGGCCCTGGGTTTCATCGTGCTGGTGCCGGTCTTGAAAACCCGGGGGCACTACGCCGCCCTGGTCACCATCGCCTTTGCCCTGCTGTTCAAGACCTTTCTGGAGGTCAACGACACCCTGGGCGGGCCCCAGGGCCTTAAGTGCGACGGGCTCAAGCTCTTCGGCTGGGACGTGAACCAGGACCTGGTCATCGGCTCCTTCGAGGGCTCGTTCTACTTGGGCTATATCGCGGTGGCCCTGGCGCTGTGCGTCCTGGGCTTCATCCTGGCCCGGCGGCTGGAGGACTCCTGGATCGGGCTGAACATGGACGCGGTGCGCCTGGACGAGACGGTGAGCGCCTGCTTCGGCCAGTCCATCCCCCGGGGCAAGATCACCGCCTTCACCCTGGGCAACTTCTACTGCGGAGTGGCCGGGGCCCTCTACGCCATGATGCTGGGCTACATCGCGCCCACCAACTTCACCTTCGGCGACTCGCTCATCCTGTTGTCCATCGTCATCTTGGGCGGGCTGGGCTCGCTGTGGGGGGCGGTGGCCGCCACCAGCATCATCATCCTCATGCCCGAAAAGTTCCAGGTGTTGCAGGAATACCGCTTCCTGCTCTTCGCGGCCCTGGTGATCGCCATTCTGTTGTTCAGGCCCCAGGGGCTTCTGCCCCGCCCCCTGCGCGGCTTCCTCACGCTTAGGTCGAGGTAGCGCCATGACTCAGACGCAACCACTATTGACCATCAAGAGCCTGAGCAAGAACTTCGGTGGAGTGCGCGCCCTGGACGAGTTGAGCCTGGAGGTGCCCCGCAACCGGATCATGGGCCTTATCGGGCCCAACGGCTCGGGCAAAACCACCTTCTTCAACGTGGTCACCGGCATCTATCCCGCCTCGGCGGGCCAGGTGTTCCTGGAGGGCAAGGACATAACCAACCTCTCGCCCCAGCAGGTGTACCGCCGGGGCGTGGCCCGCACCTTCCAGCGCTCGCGCCTGTTGTTGCCCCTGTCCATCCTGGACAACATCACCCTGGGCGACCACGCCCGGGTGAACAACGGGCTGCTGTTCAACCTGTTCCGGCGGGGCGCCCTGACCAAGGAGTTCCAGAACAGCCTGGACAAGGCCCGCGAGCTGATCACCATCTTCGACCCCGACCTGGCCCACAACATCTTCGAGCCGGTGGAGGCCCTGCCCATGATCTCCCGGCGGCGCATCGAGATCTGCCGGGCCCTGATCTGCCGTCCCAAGCTGCTCTTGCTTGACGAGCCCTCGGCGGGCATGACCCACGACGAGACCTTCCGGCTCATCGACGACATCCTGGAGATCAAGGGCAAGATCGAGGATCTGACCATCATCATCATCGAGCACGAGATGTCGGTGATGGAGCGCATAACCGACTACTGCGCGGTGCTCAACTTCGGAGAGAAGATCTGCGAGGGCACCTACCAAGAGGTCGCCTCGGACCCGCAGGTCCAGGAAGCCTATCTGGGGGTGGACTAATGGCCCAGACTCAACCAGCCCTGAGCATCGAAGGCATCTACACCGCTTATGACCGGGCCGACGTTCTGGAGGACCTGAGCCTCCAGGTGGCCCCCGGCTCCATCACCTGCCTGCTGGGTTCCAACGGCTCGGGCAAGACCACCCTGATCCGCTCCATCCTGGGGCTCACCCCCTGCCGGGCCGGGCGCATCCACTTCCAGGGCCGGGAGATCACCCGCCTGGCCACCCACAAGATCGTGCGCCTGGGCGTGGCCAGCATCCCCGAGGGCCGCAAGGTCTTCCCCGGCATGACCGTGGAGGAGAACCTGAGGCTGGGCGGCTACCAGGAGGACGACAAGGCGGTGATGGCCGAGCGCCTGGAGAAGGTCTACGGCATCTTCCCGCGCCTGGCCGAGCGCGCCGGCCAGCTGGCCGGCACCATGTCCGGCGGCGAGCAGGCCATGGTCTCCATCGGCCGCGGCCTCATGGGCGCGCCCCAGCTGATGATCATCGACGAGCCCTCCCTGGGCCTGAGCCCCCTGCTGGTCAAGGAGAACTTCCGCATCATCCACCAGATCAACCAGCAGGGCATCACCGTGTTTTTGGTGGAGCAAAACGTGCGCCAGACCCTGGCCATCGCCCACTACGGCTACGTGCTCTCCGGCGGGCGCGTGGTGGCCGAGGGAACCGCCCAATACCTGCGCGAAAACAGCGAGGTGCAAGAAGCCTATTTCGGCTGATCCTCGCCCGGAGCGAAGCCATGAGCCCCATGCCCGATCCCGTGAAGATCGCCAGCGAACTGGTCTGTCTGGACACCGTGAACCCTCCCGGCGGGGAGGAAGCCGCCGCCCGCTATCTGGGCGGGCTGCTGGCCGGGCGCGGCCTCAAGCTGGACTATTACCAGCTCGCGCCGGAGCGGGCCGGGCTGGTGGCCACCATCCCCGGCCGGGGCGGCAAAGCGCCCCTGGTCTTCACCGGCCATCTGGACACCGTGCCCCTGGGCAACGCGCCCTGGAGCTTCTCGGCCCACTGCGGGGAGATCAAGGACGGCCTTTTGCTGGGGCGCGGCGCGGCGGACATGAAGAGCGGGGTGGCCGCCCTGGCCGCTGCGGCCATCGCCCTGGCCGATGAGCCCGCCGGTCCGGCGGACCTGGTGTTTGTCTTCACCGCCGCCGAGGAGACCGGCTGCCAGGGCGCCCTGCAGATGGGCGACAGCGGCAACCTGCCCGCCCAGGCCGGGGCCCTGTTGGTGGCCGAGCCCACGGACAACGTGCCCTTCCTGGGGCACAAGGGGGCCCTGTGGCTGGAGGCCTCGGCCAAGGGCAAGTCGGCCCACGGCTCCATGCCCGACATGGGCGACAACGCCATCTACAAGGCGGCGCGGGCCGCGGCGGGGCTGGAGAGCTTCTTCGCCGAGGCCACGGCCCACCCCCAACTGGGCAAGCCCACCCTCAACGTGGGCACCTTCTCGGGGGGCAGCAAGATCAACATGGTGCCCGACCAGGCGGTGTTCCAGATCGACATCCGCACCGTGCCCGGCCTGGAGCACGATGAGCTGGCCCGGCGCATCGCTGCCCAGGTGGGGCCCGAGATCGCCCTGACCCGGCTCATCGACCTGCCCGGCTTCCTCACCCCGCCCGACGAGCCCTGGACCGCCGGAGTGCTGAAGCTCTTGGCGCGGGAGCAGGGGCAAGAGCCCGTGCCGGGATACGTCAATTACTTCACCGACGCCTCGGTGCTGCGCCCGGCCCTGGGCGACCCGCCCACCGTGATCCTGGGACCGGGCCTGCCCGGCCAGGCCCACCAGACCGACGAGTTCTGCGCGGTGGCCAAGATCCAGGAGGCGGCGGAGCTCTACCTGGCCCTGGCCCGCGACTGGCAGGGGGCTTAGGTCATGTGGCCCCAGGCCTGGCAAAGCGCCGAAGTGGGCCTGAGCTTCCCCAGGCGGGAGTTCGACCCCGCCCTGCCCACCTTGCTCTGCGTGCACGGCTCCGGCGGCCGGGGCGCGGAGTTTTTGCCCATGCTGGAGCTGCTGGGCGGCGCGGCCAACGCGGCGGCCATCGACCTGCCCGGCCACGGCGAGACCCCCGGCCCGGGGCGCAGCGAGGTCGCTGATTACGTGGCCTGGCTGGCCGCCTTCCTGGAGGCCGGTCCCATAAAGCCGGTGCTCCTGGGCAACTCCCTGGGCGGGGCCATCGCCCTGGGCATGGCCCTGTCCCGGCCCGAGCTACTCAGCGGCATCGTGTCCTGGGGCAGCGGGGCGCGCCTCAGGGTGCTGCCCAAGATTATCGATGGCCTGGCTCACGACTTCGAGCCCACGGTGGAGTATCTGGCCCAGATGGCCTTTGCCGACGCCACCGACCCGGCCCTCAAGGAGCAGGGCCGCCGAGAGATGGCCCTCACCGCGCCCGAGGTGCTGCACGGCGACTACTCGGCCTGCGACCGCTTCGACGTGATGGCCCGCCTGGGCGAGATCGCCCTGCCCTGCCTGGTGGTCTGCGGCGACGGCGACAAGCTCACTCCGCTCAAGTACAGCCAGTACCTGGCCGCGAACATCGCCGGGGCCAAACTGGCGGTG
Organism: Desulfarculaceae bacterium; assembly: GCA_020444545.1. NCBI lineage: Bacteria > Pseudomonadati > Thermodesulfobacteriota > Desulfarculia > Desulfarculales > Desulfarculaceae > Desulfarculaceae bacterium. Next base: position 709,829 of record JAHLKT010000004.1, read on the forward strand.
ATCCCCGGCGCGGGGCATCTGATCCACGCCGAGCAGCCCGAGGCCGGAGCGCGAGCCCTGGCCGATTTCGTGGCCGCCACCTAGCCGGCCGCCCCTTCGGCGCGCCTGCCAGCGCCGGGCCCAACATTTCTCATCAGGCAAAATAATTTTTTGGCCGCCGCGCGCGGAGCCCCACCGGACCGCCACAGCGTAAAACTATTTAACTCTATGTATATACTTGTCTTTAGGCATTTTTATGCCTGCCAGTATCAAATTTTAAGGGGGTTGACCCTCGGGATTCAACAATGCTAATTATCCTCTCAGGCAAATAAATAATCGCGGGAATGATCCCACAAAACACCCGTCCAACCTCCGCGATCGCCCCAACTTTGTTTATGAATACCGCGAATATTGTTCTCGAACCGGAGTAGTCATTCCAAAGGGAGGTTGTGATGAAAAGAAGGGATTTCCTTAAAAAGGCGGGCGCCGGAGCCGCCGTGGCCGCCGCGGCCACCACGGTCAACGCGCCCTTCGTGCAGGCGCGCCCCAAGGTGCGCTGGAAGATGGTGACCACCTGGCCGCCAAACCTGCCCTACTTGCAAGACGCGGCCGAGTACATGGCCAAGCTGGTGGAGCAGATGAGCGGCGGCGAATTCAAGATCAAGGTCTATGCCGCCGGCGAGCTGGTGCCCGCCCTGCAAACCTTCGAGGCGGTGCGCCAGGGCTCCACGGTGCAGGCCGGTTCCAGCGTGGCCTATTACCAGGCCGGCAAGGCCCCGGCGGCTCAGTGGTTCGCGGCGGTCCCCTTCGGCCTCAACTGCCTGGGCATGTCCGCCTGGTTCTACTCGGGCGGCGGCCTCAAGCTGTGGGAAGAGACCTACGCCCCCTTCGGCGTGCTGCCCCGGCCCGGCGGCAGCACCGGCGTGCAGATGGGCGGCTGGTTCAACAAGAAGATCAACACCATCGAGGACTTCAAGGGCCTGAAGATGCGCATGCCCGGCCTGGGCGGCAAGGTGCTGGCCAAGGCCGGCGCCACCATCACCCTGGTGCCCGGCGGCGAGATCTTCACCAACATGGAGCGCGGGGTCATCGACGCCACCGAGTGGGTGGGCCCCCTGCACGACAAGATCATGGGCTTCTACAAAGTGGCCAAGTACTACTACTACCCCGGCTGGCATGAGCCGGGAGCATTCGTGGAGTACATCTTCAACCAGAAGGCCGTGGACAAGCTCTCCTCCGAGCACAAGGCCATCCTGGACGCGGCCTGCGCCCAGGCCGGCGCCTGGACCACCCAGGGCTTCAACGCGGCCAACGGCCAGGCCCTGCGCGACCTGATCTTCAAGCACAAGGTCAACCTGGTGCGCTTCCCGGACCCGGTGCTGGCCCAGCTCAAGGTCTACTCCAAGGAGGCCCTGGCCGAAATCGCGGCCAAGGACCCCCAGGCCAAGAAGGTCAACGACAGCTACCAGAAGTTCTCGGCCATCGTGGGCACCTGGGGCGAGATCTCCGAAAAGCCCTATTACAACGCGATCGCCGACAAGTACCCCCTGGTCGGCTGATGCCGCGCCACGGAGGGTTTAGGCCATAAGCAAGGGACGGGACGCCGCCGAAAACATGGGCGGCTCCCGTCCCTCCCCGGACCAGATGTAACGGCCCCCAAACATATTGCACTAATGATATTTTAAGATGAAATGCGATGACCGCCGGGGGCTGTGGGGGCTCCGTGTGTTGGCACCGATTCTTTAAGGGCGGGGTGTTGTTTTGCTGGAAAAAACCATAGCCAAAAATATTCGCGCGCTGCGCAAGGCCCGCAAGATGACCCTCCAGGACGTGGAGGACCGCACCGGTTTGTCCAAGGGCTACTTGTCCAAGGTGGAGCGGGGGCTCAAGTTCCCGCCCTTTTCCACCATGGGCCAGATCGCGGGCGCCCTGGGGGTGGAAGTCAACTTCCTGCTAAAGGACAACCTGCCCGGCACCCCGGACATCCGCATCGCGCTGACCCCGGCGGGCCAGGGCAGCAAGGGCCAGACCCTGGCCGAGGAGCGCGGCTACAGCTACGAGACCCTGGCCGCGGGCAAGCCGGGCAAGAACATGGTCCCTTACATCATCGAGGTGGCCGCCCAGGAGGAGCAGATTTTCACCCACGAGGGCGAGGAGTTCCTCTACGTGCTCGAGGGCGAGATGGAGTTCTCCTACGACGGCAAGACCTACATCATGAAGCAGGGGGACAGCGTGTATTTTGAATCGGCCGTACCGCACAGCGGGCGCAGCATCGCCAAAGGCAAGACCCGCCTCTTGGCGGTGATGTACAACTACAAGCGTCTGTGAGCCCCGGCGCGGCCTCTTTCCGACCATACGACCTTAAACCGTCTCCGCGGTGTTTAATCGGGAGTTCAACATGGCAACTGAAAGCGTAAAAGACGGCGACATACTCTGGAGTCCTTCGGAGGCGGCGAAACAACGCGCCAACCTGACCAGCTTCATGGAGTGGCTCAAGCGGGAGAAGGGCCTGTCCTTCGAGGGCTACCCCGACCTGTGGGAGTGGTCCACCACCGAGGTGGAGGCCTTCTGGGAGTCGATTTGGCAGTACTTCGACGTGCAAAGCTCCCAGCCCTATGGCGAGGTGCTCAGCCAGCGCGAGATGCCCGGGGCCCGCTGGTTCCAGGGCAGCCGCCTCAACTACACCCAGCAGGTGTTCACGGACATGGAGCCGGACAAGACCGCCTTCATGTTCAAGTGCGAGGACGGCCCCTTGCAGCCGGTGACCTGGCAGGAACTATACGACCAGGTGGCCTCGGTGGCTGCTTCGTTGCGTGAGATGGGCGTGGAAAGCGGCGACCGGGTGGTGGCCTTCATGCCCAACATCCCGCACACCCTCATCGGCTTCTTGGCCTGCGCCAGCATCGGCGCGGTGTGGTCCAGCTGCTCGCCGGACTTCGCCAGCCGCAGCGTGGTGGACCGCTTCAGCCAGATCGAGCCCAAGGTGCTCTTCGCGGTGGACGCCTACATCTACGGCGGCAAGATCTTCGACACCACCGCCGCGGTGGCCGAGATGGCCGCGGCCATGCCCACCCTCAAGCAGGTGGTGATGGTCTCCTACCTGGAGGGCGAGCGCCAGGGCGCGGTGGCCGGGGCCATGCCCTGGGACGACCTGCTGGGGCGCGGCGAACCGCTAGTCTACGAGCAGGTGCCTTTCAACCACCCCATCTGGGTGGTCTACTCCTCGGGCACCACCGGCAAGCCCAAGGGCCTGGTGCACAGCCAGGGCGGCGTGCTGGTGGAGTTCTTGAAGTTCCACTCCTTCCATCTGAACCTGCATCCGGGCGACATCTTTTTCTGGTTCAGCACCACCGGCTGGGTGATGTGGAACATCGTGCAGGGCGGCCTGCTGGTCAAGGCGGTGCCCATCCTCTACGACGGCAACCCCGCCTACCCAGACATGCACACCCTGTGGAAGATGGCCGAAGAGGCGCGGCTCAACTTTTTCGGCACCAGCGCCGCCTTCATCGGCGCCTGCATGCAGCAGGGCCTCAAGCCGGCCAGCCAGTACGATTTGAGCAGCCTCCAGGCCATGGGCTCCACCGGCTCCCCGCTCTCGCCCGAGGGCTTCAAGTGGGTCTACGACGAGGTGGCCGGCGACGTGGTCCTGGGCTCCACCAGCGGGGGCACCGATATTTCCTCGGGCTTCCTGGGGGCCTGCCCCCTGCTGCCGGTGCGGGCGGGGCAGTTGCAGTGCCGCTGTTTGGGGGTGAAAGCCGAGGCCTGGGACGAAGAAGGCAAGGCGGTGATCGACCAGGTGGGCGAGCTGGTGATCAGTGAGCCCATGCCCTCCATGCCCCTGTACCTGTGGAACGACCCGGACGGCACGCGCTATCTGGACAGCTACTTCGCGGTCTATCCCGGCGCCTGGTGCCACGGCGACTGGGTGCGCATGACCCCCGAGGGCGGCTGCGTGATCCTGGGCCGCTCCGACTCCACCCTTAACCGCCAGGGGGTGCGCATGGGCTCGGCCGACTTCTACAACGTGCTGGAGGACCTGCCCGAGCTGGCCGACAGCCTCATCGTGGGCTACACCGATTCCAAGGGGCAGTATCACATGCCCCTGTTCGTGGTAATGGCCGAAGGCTACGCCCTGGACCAGGAGCTGACCAAGCGCATCAACTCCACCCTGCGCTCCTCCCTCTCGCCGCGCCACGTGCCCGACGGCGTGTTCGCCATCGCCGAGGTGCCGCGCACCATCAACCAGAAAAAGCTGGAGGTGCCGGTGATCAAGATTCTCTCCGGCGTGCCGGTGGAACAGGCGGTGAACGTGGACTCCATGAGCAACCCCGAGTCCATCGCCTTTTTCACCAAGTTCGCGGCCGAGCCGCCCTGGTAGCCTGCTCGGACGGCCGGTCCGCCGAACCGGCGGGCCGGCCGTCCTGTTTTTGAGCTTCGCGGGTTGAGCGTGGTCTGGAATTTCGCGGCAGGGCCGGGAGTAGCGCATGAACGCACTTAGAAGCATCGCCAACTTCATAGACATGATCAA